>DASRGL010000031.1:0-4758 GCA_035651115.1 Chthonomonadaceae bacterium | reverse complement strand
ATGCGGGGCATCCTGGTGACGGAGGGGGTGCGCGGCGAGGGCGGCATCCTGCGCAACAGCAAGGGCGAGCGGTTCATGTTCAACCCGGAGTATATGCCCGCGCTCTACAAGGGGCAGTTTGCGGAGTCGGAGGAGGAAGCGGCGCGCTGGCTCGACGATAAGAAGAACAACCGCCGCCCGCCGGAACTGCTGCCGCGCGATGTGGTGGCGCGGGCCATCTACCGGGAGGTGGAGGCGGGCCGGGGCAGCGAGCATGGCGGGGTCTACCTGGACGTGACGCATCGCGGGGCGGACTACATCAAGCGGAAGCTGCCGAGCATGTACGAGCAGTTCCATGCGCTGGGCGAGATAGACATCACGAAGCAGCCGATGGAGGTCTATCCGACGATCCACTATGTGATGGGCGGCATCCTGGCCGACCCGGAGACGTGCGCGAGTTCGGTTCCGGGTCTGTATGCGGCGGGCGAGGTGGCGGCGGGGCTGCACGGGGCGAACCGACTCGGCGGCAACTCGCTGTCGGACATTATCGTGTTCGGGAAGCGGGCGGGCGAGGGCGCGGCGGCGTTCGCGAAGTCGGTGTCGCACGGCAGGATCGAGGAGAAGCAGATCGAGGAGGAGGCGGAGGTGCTGCTCTCCCCGCTGACGGCCGCGCGCGGCGAGAACCCGTACCTGATTCATCAGGAGCTGCAGGAGACGATGCAGAAGAACTGCATGATCGCGCGCACGGAAAAGGGATTGCTGGAAGGGCTGGAGAAGATTCTGGAGTTGCAGAAGCGGGCGCGCGAATTGAAGGTGGAGGGCGACCGGTTCTTCAATCCGGGCTGGCACGCGGCGCGGGACGTGCGATTTATGCTGCGCACGTCGGAGATCATCGTGCGGTGCGCGCTGGAGCGGAAGGAGAGCCGGGGTTCGCAGTGGCGGCTGGACTACCCGGATCGGGACGATGCGTACTGGGGCAAGCACAACCTGATCGCGTCGAAGGATGGGGAGGCGGTGAAGATCGTGGCGCGACCTCTGCCGGAGATGCCTGCGGAGTTGCAAAAGCTGTTCGAGGAGAAGTAGCCCCCCACCCTGACCCTCCCCCTGTTCCTGGGGGGAGGGTCAGGGTGGGGGCCATCGAGAGGATAGGGAGATGGAGAAGATAACGCTCCGCGTGTTTCGCGGGGATAACTGCGGCGGGAAGCTGGTGGATTACGAGGTTCCGACCGTGCCGGGCATGGTGGTTCTGGATGCGATCCACTATATTCAGAAGCATCTGGATGGCACGCTGGCCTGTCGCTGGAACTGCAAGGCGGCCAAGTGCGGCTCGTGCAGCGCGGAGATTGACGGCAAGCCGCGCCTGATGTGCAAATCGCGGGTGGAGGAGTATCCGTCGGGCGTGATCTCGGTGGGGCCGATGCGCGCCTTTCCGCTGCTGAAAGACCTGGTGACGGATGTCTCCTGGAACTATCGGGTGAACGCGAAGATTCCGCCGCTGGCGCTGAAGCCGGAGGCAGTGGGCAAGCCGTTCGTGCTGCAGCAGATGGACGTGGAACGAGTGCAGGAGTTCCGAAAGTGCATCGAATGTTTCCTGTGCCAGAACGTCTGCCATGTGCTGCGGGATCATGAGCGTAAGGACGGCTTTTTCGGGCCGCGCCAGATGGTGCGTATCGCGGCGCTGGAGATGCACCCGATGGACAATCTGAACCGGCGGGAGCAGTTGCGGCAGGAGGCGGGCGTGGGCTTCTGCAACATTACGAAGTGCTGCACGGAGGTCTGCCCGGAGCATATCCATATCACGGATAACGCCATTATTCCGTTGAAGGAGCGGGTGGCGGACGACTATTTCGATCCGGTGCAGGGTCTTCTGCGGAAGATCGGGATCATCAAGCGGGAGCCGAAGCAGCCGTTCGAGAGTGTTCCGAACGAGCAGACGAAGATCATGAATGGGAAGTGATCCATCCGCCCTCACCCCCTGACCCCCTCTCCCACGCTGCGGGAGAGGGGAATTTTTGGTTTGGCGTGTTGTAAAAGGGGCGCGTGGATGTCGTATCGTGGGCGGATTTTCTGACGCTGCGGAAGCAGTGGCGCGAGAAGTATCGGCGTTTTCCGGGGAAGCGGCGTGTGGAGAAGGTTGATCCGGCTGTGGCACGGGCGACCTTTATTTCCAGCAGCGAGGCGGCGGCGCTGCTGGCCGATCCGAGTTATCAGAAGTTTCGGACGGCGTATTGTGGAGGCGAACACGCCGGAGCGTCGGGAGCAGCGAGAGGCGGAACGGCTGTTGAAGCTGGCGGAGTGGACGCTGCGGATAAACGGCTGGGATGACCCGAATCATGTGTTCGATTATCAGGCGTGGCCGGGAGATGTGTGGTAGACTCCTTCCCCTGGCCCACTGCAAGAGCTGTCTGTTCCGAAACGATTCGGGACGGCCCGCGCGACCCCCAAGAACAGGGGAGGGGAACATCGGGTTGAGCGTCTACTTTGTTACGCGCTTGGCGGGGATAGGAGAGGAGTTGCGGCGGGGGAGAGCGAATAGTAGAGGCGTGTACCGCCGACCTCGTTTGGAGACTTCCGATGCCTTTTCTTTAGCTCAAGGGAAAGACAGCTGCATCTATATTGATCCGCCGTACAGTACGGGAAATGAGGTCTTTGATTCGGCGAATTTTATCGCGCAGCTTGTTTGGGAGGTAGCGCGACCAGAAGGTCCAAGCCTGCGCCTGCCGGGGGTCGAGCTAATCGTTAGCGATGGCAGGTCGGTCTACAAAGACGCCTTTGTCACAGCATTTGGGGAAGCCGTGCGCGCCTGCCGGCGCGCACCCTGGCGATGGCGGCAGGCTTCTTGACCGGACATATCTGGACAGTCGGCCAACTGCTCTGCTGCCAGATCGCTCCCCGCCCTATGTGGCTCCGAAACGGCGGGGGAGAAAGCCCAGAACTGCAGGGCTTCAGACACAGAGAGGAGCGACACACCTTGTCACCATTTCATGTGGTGCTACCGGCTGCGGCCCCTGGAGGAAGGAAATGCGTTACACGGCGAATGAATTCGCGGCTGAAAAAGCAAGCCCCCCTCCCTGGCCCTCCCCCCAAGAACAGGGGGCGGGAGGAGTCGGCGGAGGCGGACTTTGTGCTTTTGCAGCAGAGGTTTTAACCGCCGCCTGGATTTTCGCGCTGATTCTATGGGCAGGGACACCGGCGACCGCCGACACGCCGAAGGCGGCTCCCGCTTCCGGCCTCGTCAGCTACCATAAGCAGATATGGCCTCTTCTTCAGGCGAAGTGCCAGGCGTGCCATCAGCCCGCCTCGCCGGGCGGCAAACTGGTGCTGACCACCTACGCCGACTTCTTCAAGGGCGGCGAACACGGCGCGGTCATCGTGGCCGGGAAGCCGGAGGCCAGTCCTCTCCTCGAATACCTGACCGGCAAGCGCACTCTCATGCCCAAAGGCGGGCCGCCGCTGGCCGATACAGAGGTCGCTCTGTTCGCGCGCTGGATCAAGGAGGGCGCAAAGGACGACACGCCGGTCGTCAAAGACCCGATTGACGCCGAGCATCCGCCGATCTACACGACGCCGCCCGTCCTCACGGCGCTGGCCTTCTCTCCCGACGGCAAGACGCTGGCGGTCTCCGGCTATCGCGAGATTCTGCTGCACCGCGCCGACGGTTCGGGCCTGATCGCGCGGCTGGTCGGGCAGGCGCAGAACATTCTCTCGCTCGTCTATTCGCCGGACGGCAAACTGCTGGCGGCGGTCGGCGGCGCTCCCGCCCGCTTCGGCGAAGTCCAGTTCTGGGACACGGCCACCAACAAGCCGGTCAACGCCGTGCAGACCACCTACGACACGATCTTCGGAGCCTCTTTCTCGCCGGACGGCAAGGAACTGGCCTTCGGCTGCGCCGACAACTCCGTGCGCATCGTCTCCGTGCCGGACGGCAAGCAGTTGCTCAAGTTCGACAACCACAGCGATTGGGTCTTCGCGACGGCTTTCGCGATGGACAATAAGCATCTGCTCAGCGCCAGCCGCGACCAGGCCATCAAGCTGATCCAGGCGGACGACGGCTCGTTCATAGACGACATCAACACGCACACCTCGGCCCTGCGCTGCCTCGTCCGCAATCCGAAAGCGGATCAGGTGATCTGCGGCGGCGAGGACGGCATTCCGCGCCTCTACAAGATTTTCCGCACCGAGCGGCGCACGATGAACCAGGAAGACCACAATCTGATCCGCGCCTTCGAGCGGCAGCCCGCCCCGATCACGGCGCTGGCTTTCAGCCCCGATGGAACGCTCATCGCAGTCGGTTCGGAGGGCGATGTCGTCAACCTCTACAACGTCGAGGATGGCCGCTCCGTCGCCTCTCTGCGCGGGCATAAGGGCGTTATCTACGCGCTGGCCTTCTCTCCCGACGGCAAGCAGATCGCGACGGGAGGCTTCGACGGCACGGTGCGCTTCTACAACCTGCCCGCCGGAACGCTGGCAAAAGCGTTCGTTCCGGTTCCTCTCAACAAAGCGACGGCAAGCCGTCAGGCCCGCCGTTTTTAGCGGATTTTGTGCAAACAGCCTTCCCCCAGGGCATGATTTATGCAATAATTGGGGGTGGCTTCGACTTTCTTGGCGGGCCTATAAAAGACCCGTCTCGTGAGCCTGCGGCTAACCGTCCTCACGGACGGAATGCATATTGTCGGTCTGCTCTTTTGTATTTCGCTCGCCTGCATACGAAGCGCAAGGCTGCTCTAAATGGGCCGTCCGTGAGGACGGTTAGCCGCAGGCTCACGAGACGGGTCTTTT
>DASRGL010000030.1:0-4652 GCA_035651115.1 Chthonomonadaceae bacterium | reverse complement strand
CGCCCGTATCCAGCGCCGCCGCCACGCTGTCCCGGCCCGGAATCTCATAGCCCATGACGACTGTGCGCGCCATGTCCGGCTGCTGGATGCGCTCCCGCACCTGCGTGATCGTCTCGCTCCATAGCAGCACGCCGTCCAGTTGGCGAGAGATGAGGCTGTGCAGCAGGTGCAGGTCGTTGACCTCTTCATCGCGCCGCACGGCCAGGACCATATCGTAGCCGTGCCGTTCCAGTGCCTCCCTGCATAGCGAGACCATCCGGGCAAAAAACGGGTTCTCCAGCGGGCCGACCAGGAGTCCGACGATATGGCTGCGCCCGGTCTTCAGTTGCTGGGCTGCGCGATTGGCCGTATAGCCCAGCGCCGCCGCCGAGTCCAGCACGCGCTGACGGGTCTCCGGCGACACGCGCGTATTGCCGCGCGCGCCGTTGAGTACATGCGCGACGGTAGAGCAGTGGACGTTGGCATGGCGCGCGATGTCCTGTAGTGTCGTCTTCACGGGAACTCCTGCGCTGTTGACCAAAGGTTCGGTTAATAGGGATTTTAGGGGAAATTTAGCCGCTTGTCAAGGGTTTTGCCAGACGAGAAGCCAACATTTTTGGAAATTGTTGGAAGCCTGCGCGCCTCGCTGGGAGCGGGCGCGCAATGGAGAGATAGCAGGTCGTCGGCCCGTTCCGGCTTTTTCTGCGGCTTGCCCGGCAGGGCCGCAGGAGAATCCGCCGCAAAGAGGGAAAGATTCGTGGGGCCGCTTCCTGCTTCGGTCTATGCGCCGGGAACGCAGGAACTGATCTCGGCCCTGGAGACATCACTCATGCCTGGAACCTCCGGCTCGTCCATGCTGCCCGCGCTGCTTGTCCTGATCCTCACCCTGCTCTGCGTCGTTAGCGGAGCCGATCCTGCCCCCCGGCTGTCGCATCCGCGCCTCTACTTCACGCCGCAGGAACTCACGCATCTGCGTTCGCTGCGCACGCGAGGCATTCACGCGCGCATCTGGAAGAACCTGACCGAATCCGCCGACTGGTGCCTGACGCGCACGCCGCGCACAGCCTGGATCGCGCCGGTGACGCCCGATCCGGTCTACGAAAACCTTTACGACCGCTTCTATGCGATGATGCACGACATGGCCGTGATGGAGCATCTGGCGTTCGCCTACGCCTATAGCGGGGATACGCGCTATCTGGAAGGCGCGCGGCAGTGGGCGCTGGCCTGCGGGCGCGTCTGGCGGCGCGAGGCCGATGGCGAGCCGGATGCCAGCAAAGCCTACGCCGTCATGCGCCTGCTCAAAGGGCTGGCCGTCAGCTACGATATTCTCTACAACCAGCTTGCCGACGCGGAGCGCCAGGAGATTCGGCAGACTCTCGTGGAGGTCGGAGACAAGTACTATCAGTGGTATCTGAAGAATCCCGGCATGGGCGCGGAGGGGCAGGGCTTTCATCATGCGAGCGTGGAGACCTCCTCGTTCGGCGTGGCGGCGCTGGCGCTGCTCGGCGAAGTCCCGGAAGCGTCGGACTGGCTGGCCCTGATGGTCAAGAAGCACACGGACTGGCTGCTGCCACACGCGCTCACGCCTTCGGGCGCGCAGACGGAGGGCCGCACCTTCTGGGCCTCGACCATGCAGTATCGGCTGTTCTTCCTGGATGCGCTGCGCCGCGTGACGGGCCGCGATCTGTTCAGAGAGTACGCGAAGTATCTGGATGGGCGGATGGCGCTGGCGTGCGTGGCCGGGCCGAAAAAGCCAGGACACGACGAAGACTATCAGACCATCCTGTTCGAGCCGTCCTACGGCCAACTGAACTACTGGTCGCCGGCGCTGTTCTGCCTGGCGCGCGAATACCGCCGCCCGATCTATCAGCATTTCGCGCTGTGGGACGGCACGGCGGGCGCGATTCAGAAGACGCGCTATATCACGCCGCACGGCGAGCCGCTGCTCTTCACGATGGGCGGGTACGCCTACGCCTGGTGCGACGAGAGCATTCCGGCCCGCATCGAGACCGGCCTGCCGCTCTCCCTGGAGTTTCCCGAAGTCAATGAGGTCTATGCCCGCGCCTCCTTCAAAGAGGGGGCGATTGTGGCGGGGATGCGGCGCGGCATGGTGCAGGTTCATGCGGGCGGGCGTCCCGTGCTGATAGATGAGTACGGCGTTTTCAAGGAGCCGCAGCCGGTGAAAGAGGTCGTCCTGCGCGACGACGGCGCAAAAGCGGTCCTCACCTGCCAGGGCGTCGCCGATTCGATCTTCGCGGAGCAGACCCTGGAACTGAAGCGGCCCGGCACGCTGACCCTCCGGCGCAAGACCGAGAAAGAGACGCGCTTCTGGTTTCATGGCGCTCCGAAGCAGGAGGGCGATACGCTGCTCTGGCCGGACGGCACGCGGCTGCGTGTCGTCACAGGGAGCCTGGTTTCGGTAGACCCGAAGGGCCATCACGATGCCAAGAGCGTCGGCAACGGCCTCTTGAAACTCGCCGATCCGATGCCGCGAGACTACCCCCTGGCGACCGTGCGTCCGGACAACGGCGTGCTGGTCCTCGAAATTCAGACGAAGTGAAGCCCTCACCCCCGGCCCCTCTCCCACGCTGTGGGAGAGGGGAGCGAGGACGGGAGGATTCTACCCTCACCCCCGGCCCCTCTCCCACGCTGTGGGAGAGGGGAGCGAGGATGGGAGGATTCTACCCTCACCCCCGGCCCCTCTCCCACGCTGTGGGAGAGGGGAGACAACTCAAGTCGTCGCTCTCTACTCAGGCCGGGAGAGTACGCGCTCGTGCGTGTTTGGCTCCCTTCTCCCTAGCGAGGTACGAGCGGTAAAGGGAGAAGGGCCGGGGATGAGGGTGAACAGTGGAAGGAGAACCAAAGCGTTGGAAATCCGCGACGTGCCGTTTATCGCGATGGGCGGCATCTACGAGCAGGACGATGTGGACGCGGCAAACAAAGTCATTGCCGACGTGATGCAGGAGAGCGGAACCTTCTTCCCGCTGCCGGAGGAGAACGAGTTCCAGGCGCGTCTGGCGGAGCATGAAGGGGCGCGCAGAGCCGTCGCCGTCAACTCCTGCGGCACGGCGCTCGACTGCTGCATGATGGCGCTGGGCATAAAAGCGGGCGATGAGGTCGTCACGACGCCGCTCACCTTCGTCTGCACGGCGGGAACGGCGGTGGCGCGCGGCGCGAAAGTCGTCTTTGCGGACATTGACCCGGTCACGCTCAATCTCGACCCGGCGGAGGTCTGGAAAAAGATCACGCCGCGCACGAAAGCCATCCTGCCCGTTCACTTTGCAGGACTGGCCTGCGACCTGGATGCGTTCGATAAGATCACGGCGGAGACCGGCATCCCGGTCGTCTATGACGCAGCCCATGCCGTCGGCACGAAGTACAAAGGGCAGCCGGTCGGCGGGCGGGGCAAGGCGTCCTGCTACAGCTTCCAGAGCAACAAGAACATGACCTGCCTGGGCGAGGGCGGCGCGGTGACGACCGACGACGAGGCGTTCGCGGAGCAGGTGCGCCAGCTCAAGACCTTCGGCTACGTCTACGGCGGGCCGAGCGTGCGCGTGGAGAGCATCGGCTTCAACTATCGCATGACCAAGCCGCAGTACGCGGTCGGCATCACGCAGTTGGCGAAGATAGACCGAGTCCAGCAGGCGCGGCAGGAGCGGATGGGTCGGCTCAATGAACTGCTTTCTGATGTCGAGGAGATCATTCTGCCTGCCGGTCATGGCCCTGAGCATGGCAGTCATCTGCACGTCATCCGCCTGGATACGGAGCGCGTCCGCTTCTCGACGCCGGAGTTCGTCGCCCATCTCAAGAGCCGGTATCGCGTGGGAACGGCGAAACACTATCCGGCGGTCTGGAGTTGGGAGGCGTTCCAGAAGCTGGGATACACGGACGAGGGCTGCCCGCTCGCGGCGAAGGCGTGCGAGCAGGTTGTCAGCACGCCGGTCTTCCCGCGCACGACCGAGGACGATCTGCGCTATATCGCCTGGGCGATCAAGCAGACGCTCGCCGACCTGCGCTGAGGGAGGGCAGGATGAGCCAGGGCAGCGTGGATCGCCGACAGCTTGCCGGGGCGTTCGCGGAGATCGGGCTTCAGGCCGGGGACAGCGTGCTGGTGCATAGTTCGCTGCGGAGCCTGGGGCGCGTCGAGGGTGGGCCGGAGACGGTCATCGCGGCGCTGCTGGAGGTTCTCGGCCCGGAGGGCAACCTGATGCTGCCGACCTTCAACTATTCGCGGCCTCTGCCGGACCCCTGTTTCGACCCGGCCCGCACGCCCTGCCGCACCGGGATCATCCCGGAGACGGCGCGACATCGGCCCGATGCCGTGCGCAGCCTGCATCCCACGCACTCTGTCGCGGTCATCGGGCGGAATGCGCAAGAGCTGACGCAAGACCATCTGGCGACGCGGACGTTCGGCATCGGCAGCCCGATAGACCGGCTGGCGAAGCGGGGCGGCAAAATCCTGCTGCTCGGCGTCGGGCATACGTCCAACAGCACGATTCATGTCGCGGAGGAGTACGCTGATATTCCGAAAGCCTCCTGGTACGAGACGCTGCCCGTTCTCGATGTGCGCCTGCCGAGCGGGGAGATCGTCGCCCACTTGCTCGACACCTCGCCCTCATGCAGCGCGGCGTTCGGGGGCGCGGAACTCTGCCTGCGCCGTCATGGGGCGATCC
>DASRGL010000029.1:0-15893 GCA_035651115.1 Chthonomonadaceae bacterium | reverse complement strand
GTTTTCCACTCACCCGTATCTCCATTATAATACTCCCCCGTCCAGGGATAGCGGCTGTCCTGCCCTTTGTACTGCGCGCGCGTGAACGAGGTGAACAGTGCCAGCAGCTTCTCCCTGGTCAAGGCGCAGGGAGCGTAGTGGCGCAGTGTGTGGATCATGGCGGTCAGTACCAGGCTGTTGGCGTGCGGCCAGGTCGGGCCGTTCCACATGCAGCCGCTGCCGCCTGGCCCCAGCGGCCAGCCATCCTGCGCATAGGCCGGACAGTCCTGCGATGTCGAGGCGAGCGGCCAGTGTGTCCAGAACGTGCGCGGGGAGAGGGCGGTCTCCCAGGCTGTTTCATATCCTTTCCCGGCGGGCGGCAGGTCGAAAGTGAAGGGGTAGAGGCCGATAATCTCTTTGACCGGCGCTTTGGCGTTATCGGAGGCGCGCAGGGAGAGAAACCAGTGCGTGTCTGCGTCCCACATCTGCTCCAGTACCGCCGCGCGCGTTCTGTCCGCCAGCGCCTGCAACCGGTGTGCGTCTTCCGCGCGGCCAAGTTCGCTATAGATTCGCGCCGCCGCCTGCGCATTACCGAAGTTGTAGGCCGTCAGGTCGACGCGGCGCAAGGCCGTCTCTTTCTGGCGTCCATCGCCTCCGCCGGTCTGATAGTCTGCAAAGACAAAAAACGAGGGCTGCCACTCCATTCCCGTCCACCAATGGCTATCTACCACGAGCAGCGGGCTATCGTTCCAACCGTAGACCTTCTGCCATGCTTCGGCATTGCGCGCCAGCGTGTCAGCTATCCGAGCCAGAAGCGGCTTATTCGGGTGGACGAGATAGACCTCCCAGGCCGTCGCGGTGATCCAGTCGGTGTACTGTCCGCCCTGCTGTCCTTTTAAGGTGACATGGCTCGGATAGATACCGTCCGGGCGGGGATTGTCCGTCCATGTCTGAAGATGGCCCCAGGCGTAGGAGGGATCGCGCAGCCAGCGCGCCTCTCGTATCTGATGTCCCGCGCCATAGGAGATCACGTTGGCGTACCAGTCCGCCGTCCAGCGCCCTTCCGCAAACGTGCGATGCTGCAAGGCTCCGGCCTGTGGATTCAGGCTGTTCTTCTTCAGGTTGTACCAGCGGTGATAGTAGAGTTTGGATACGAGCGGATCGCTGCACGTAAAGTAGGCGGTATTTGTATCGAACCAGCCCTGGTAGGCGGATATCTGTTTCTCTAAGGGATTGGGAGGTTTGAGCGTCTTGTCCAGGCGCGCTTCCGCCTCCTGCGCGGTCTTCCCGACTGCGCAGGCGAAGGTAAACGCGCGTGTCTGGCCGGGCGCCATGTCGGTCAGGAAAGCTGTGTCGCGCGTTTTGCCGTCGAATCCGGCGGCACGGATGTAGAAAGGAATTCCCTGCACCTGGCATTCGTCGGCATAGCCGTGCAGAGTGCCGCTTAAGGCCGATTCCATGCGCACAAAGAACGGTTGGGAGACCGCCGAGATGTTCTGCGCGGTCAGGCGCACGACCAGGACATCGTCCGCCGTGATCCACTTGTCCCCGGTGATTTGCAGATTCGTCGGAGTCTGTACCGCGCCAGATTCCTCTTCCGCGAAGTGCGGATCGAAGCCGTAGAGGCCCGTATAGAGATTGTGGCTCCGGTTGCGAAAGGTCAGGCGGACCTGGCTGGCGCGCTGCGGCTGTGGCGTGGCGAAGGTCAGCCGATTCTTGCCCGGCTGCGGCGTGAAGGGCTGAATTGGGATCTCCTGCCAGCCGGCATCGCGATAGAGTTCCACGCGCACGGCTTCCGGCGGCGCGCAGCCGCCAGTCGGCTGGTCGTCGTAGAAGTAGAGATCGAGGCCGGTGAGACGCCGAGGCCGGCCCAGATCGACGGCGTACCAGTCTTCCCGATGGCCGCTGCTCCAGCAGGTCCAGCGTTTCTCCGGCTTGAACGGCTCGTTCAGAGGATTGTCCACTTTGTCTATGGTAAAGGTAAAGGAGGCCGAAGCACGCCTCTCCGTACCGGGAGCGCCAATCATGTGAACGTGGCTCGGCCTGTATTCGGCCTGTGCGACGACATAAGAGGCGCCTCCGCCATTGACAATCAGGTCGAAGGCGTCCAGGTGCGTGATGTCAATGAGATGCACGCCGTCACGAAAGGCCCATCCTTGCGGGCTGGTAGCCCAGAGGCGATCCCCGGTCGCGCCGAAGGGAACGTCGGCATCGTAGGGGCGCGCCAGCAGCCTATCCACATCGGCCCGGCTGCGCGCGAAAACACGATGGGGAAGCGGTTTCTCTGACGACTGCGCGGACGCCGACACCGTGAGCAGAAGCGTGCCGACGAGCAGGAAGATGAGTTCAGGTTTCATAGGTTTGAATATCCGATAACCTCCCTCCGGCCCCCTCCTTACGAAGGAGGGAGAGGGCCGGAGTGGGAGCTTAATGTGGAAGCACCGTGATTTTGGTTGGGAAAGCGTTGTCGTCGAGGAAGCGGCTGCCGGTGGCGACCAGACCGACGCGGAACACATGCTCGCCTGGCGTCTCGACGCGAATCGAGCCGGTGACAGTCATCGTCTCGCCCGCCGCGAGGGTCGGCTGCCCGAATCCGAACATCCAGGGCCACTCGCCGCTCTGATGGCCTGCCGGATGGTCGGAGGTCACGCGCAGATGCAGCGTCCCCGCCTTCTCTGCGATCCCCACATCGTACCACGCCTGCTTTTCTTCATAGGTATAAGGCGGCTTCGGATCGACCAGTAGCGGCGCAGGATACGGCAGGTTGTTGCGAAGGACGAAGGTGACTGTCAGCAGTTCGCCGACCTGCAGCCTCGTCGGGCTGAACGTCGCCGAGACCAGATGCGGTATCTGTCCCGGCGGAACCTGCACGGTGAGCGGCAGGGGCCACGTCCGTTTCCTCTGGTCGCCCGCCCCGCTCTCAACCAGCAGGTTGTAGTGCGTTGTCATGAGCATATCTTCGGGCAGGCGGGCGATCAGCTTCGTCGGCGAGGACTCGAGGATGGGGATCGGCTTGCCGTTCAACAGCACGCGGTTGCCCAGGTTGGCGCCGGTGAGGGTGAGGAGCGCGCCGGGCCGGGCCGGATTGGGCGCGAGCGATTCGAGGCGCGGCTGGCCCTCCGGCCAGCGCAGTGGCAGAAGTATCTCGCTCTTGCCTTGCCCGTTGAAGACGGAAACCGTTGCTTCGCTCTGAGCAGGTGACAGCCAGAAGTCCGCCGGCATCCAGAAGGTGATGGCATCGCCCTCCACTTTACGCACCCAGACCGGAACCCCGGCGACAGCGACGACCGGCGGCGCCTTCCCCGCCTGCGCGTGCCGGACGTGCAGTGTAAACAGCGCATTCGGCGTCAGCAGCGCGCCTTGCTGTCGGACGATCTCCGGCGCGGCGCCGGAGCCGGGAGCCTGAATGTCGTTCTTGCCCAGCGTGATTTTTGAGGCCGCGTCGCCGGTGAGTAGCTTGGCCGTCGCGGAGTCCCAGAGCATCGTGTTGCCGCTGGCCTGCGCGCTCGTAGCTTTTAACAGCACGCCGATGCCGGAGCCGTAGAACACGTTGCCCCGAAACGTATAGGGGCCGGACGGGGTTTTATCGCGCGCGTTCTGGCGCAGATAGACCAACGCCTGCTCCGGGTTTGCTGTATCGAAGCCGAACACGTTATGCTCAAACACGTCGCCCTGGCCGTTCTCGATCTCGACCGCATGGGCTGTGTCGTTGATACAGATATTGTTGCGCACGATGCAGCGGCGCGAGTAGCCCAGCCACATACCATAGTGCGAGAAGGAGCAGTTGTTGCCCTCGATGATCGTGTCATCAACGAGATCAACCTCGATGGCGTTATTGGGACTGAACGAGCAGTCGTTGTTGCGCAGAATGTTGCGATGAGAGCCGTTTTTGGGCGGCACGACGGTTCCGGGAGTGATCGGCCCCTCGTTGGCGCGAATGAAGATGCCATCTCCGCTGAAGCGCAGGTCGTTCTCCTCAATCAGGTTCTCATTGCTGTTGTGGTCGATGCCGACGGCCTGGGCATCGTAGGTCTGCCAGCCGGTAAGCGCCTGATAGAGCGTTCCTGAGCCGGTGGTACACCAGATAGCGCGATTGCGCCGGAAGACGTTGCGCGACGAGTTCCAGAGATGGATCCCCCAGTTGCCGTTGTAGGAGTAGTCGCCGTCTTCGATGACGTTCTCTTCCGACCGGATGACATCTATGCCATCCCACTGATACTGCGCAATGCAACGCTGCACCAGGCATCTGCGGCTGTCGCGCAGGAGGATACCGCCGCCGTGATTATCCTCCGGCTCTTTTCCGCTCTCATCTATGACGGTTCCCGGTGGCAAATCGGCATTGTGCGACGACTCGCAGTCCAGCAGTTTCACGCCCATGCTGCGCTCAATGACGATTCCCCACAGACAGCCTCTGACTTTTGCGTTCTTAATCGTGACGTTGCGCGCATCTGTGATGTGTAGGCCGATACCCTCGCTGTTGCCTGGCCCGACGATCTGGGCGTGCTGAAAATCAATGGTGAAATCGCTCCCGGAGACCTGCACAATTCCTGCCCCGTTATCGGTCAGATGGTAGATAGCCGGTCGAACGACGGTATTGCCTGTGAAGTGGATGCCGGAGGTGAGTGTTACGGGCGGCTTCGCCTCTGCGTTCAAGGCGCTTCCGAGGATGCCGCAGAGAACCATCAGGCCCACCCAGGTTGCCATAGATAGAGTCATCGAGTTTCTCCCTCAAAATGAGATGCTGATATTTCGCCGCGATAGCCGGACCGAAAGACGTTCAGCCTTTGAGACCAGTCAGAGCGATGCCGCGCACGAAGAAACGTTGCGTCAGTAAGAAGACCAGCAGCGCCGGGCAGACGACCAGAACCGCTGCCGCCATCTGAAGCGGCCAGTTGGTCGTGCCGAACGAGTCCTTGAACAGCGAGAGACCGACCTCCAGCGTGCGCATCTCCGTGGTGCTGGTGACCAGGAGCGGCCAGAAAAAGTCGGTCCACGTCGCGATAAAGGCGAACGCAGCCAGCGTGGCGAGCGCCGGAGCGGAAAGCGGCAGGCCGATGCGCCAGTAGATGGCGAAATCCGAGCAGCCGTCCAGACGCGCGGCGTCCTCCAACTCTTTAGGCAGCGTCAGAAAAAACTGACGCAGCAGAAAGATGCCGAACGCGCTGGAGAGGCCGGGTACGATCAGCGCCCAGTAGGTGTTGAGCCAGCCGAGCGAGCGCACGACCAGGAACGCCGGGATCATCGTAACCTGACCGGGAATCATCATTGTCGCCAGGAACAGAAAGAACAGCAGGTCGCGGCCCGGAAAGCGCAGCCGCGCGAAGCCATAGCCGGCCAACGAACAGAGCAGCAGTTGTCCGGCGACGACGCAGGCGGCGACCACGACCGTATTGAACAGAAAGCGCAGGAACGGTGTCGCCGTCATGTTCAGCACGGCGCGATAGTTCTCGCCGTGCCACTGTTTGGGAAAGAGGTGCGCCGGAGTGGGCAGCGCGCCATGTGACGGATGCAGCGACGTGACCACCATCCAGGCGAACGGAAGCAGCGTGAACAGCGCCAGCAGCAGCATCAGCAGATAGCTCAGAGACGCGCGGATCATTGCAGGCTGTACTCCTCCATTCGTTTGCTGACGATTTTGAACTGGAGGATCGTTACGGCCAGGATCAGCAGGAACAGCACATACGCCTGCGCGCTCGCCATACCCATGTGAAACTGTCGCCACGCCTGATTGTAGATGTGGTAGCCGATCACCTCCGTATGCCGTACCGGCCCGCCCCGGGTCATCATATAGATCGGCGTAAAGACCTGAAACGCACTGATGGAGGACGTGACCAGGATGAAAAAGGTCGTAGGCAGCAGCAGTGGCAGCGTGATGTAGCGAAACGACTCCCACCGACTTGCCCCATCCATGGCTGCGGCCTCATAGAGTTGTTCCGGGATCCCCGCGAGGCCGGCCAGAAACAACACCATGCGCGGCCCTAATCCCGTCCACAGGCTCATGAAGATCAGCGCGGGCATCGCCCAGGACGGACTCTGCAGCCAGTCCACCTGCGCCCAGGAGCGCAATCCGAGAGTGTTCAGCATCCAGGCGAACAGACCCTGCCCCGGCAGGTAGAGGAAGGTCCAGACCATTGCCAGAGCGACAGACGACGACACGGCAGGCAGGTAGTAGAGCGTCCGAAACAGGGCGACGCCGGGCAGCTTTTGATGCACGAGGAGGGCGACGCCGAGTGCCAGCGCCATTCCCATCGGCACGCTCACGACCGTGTAGTAGGCTGAGTTCCCGAGCGCGTTCCAGAAGAAGGGATCGCGCAGCAGATGGGCGTAGTTCGCCAGGCCGACAAACGGCTTGTCCGGCTTCAATACGTCCCACCGATACAGGCTGAGAACAAGTGCAAACCCGATGGGGAAGAGCGAGAAAACGGCCAGATGCAGAAAGGAAGGCAGGATAAACCAGAGGCCCGTCATCTCAGACGGGCGTCGTTTTGTTCTCACTGGGGGAGAGATCGTCATACGACTTTCCTCAATGCCGATTGTGAGCCTCATAGGGTTCAGAAACCTAATTCAGCATCAATACGTCGGGCTGCATCCTGGAGCGCCTGACGCACCGGCGTTCCTCCGACCAGAATCTCGTCAATCATCTCCTTGCCGATGTCTTCGACCTGGGCATAGTTCTCCACGCGCGCTCCCCAGGGGGCCAGGCCATATTTGACATTATCCAGAAAGACCGGCTCCAGGGGGCTGAGGTTGCGCCGCGATTCGGCGACCTGCCGGTTGGCGGAAATGCCGATTCCCAGTTCCGCCATCTTCTGCTGAACGAAAGGCCCGGAGAGAAACTGGATATACTCCCAGGCTTCGCGCGGGTGCTTGCAGCCGTTGGTGATGGCATACCCTTTCTCGTACAGAACCGTCACACGCCGCCGGTTCTGCGGCAGACCGACCACGCCGATGTCTTCCATGCGCAGGCGCTCGCTCGCTTTCAGGCCGACGAGGTTCCAATGTCCGCTGATCTTCATCGCGACCTGTCCGGCTTCAAACGGGTCGACTCCCAGCGCCTGCGTCTCGGACAGGGTCGGAGCCAGATGCGCCTGCACCAGGCCGGTAAAGAACTGCACGGCTTCCATCGTCGGTGCGCTGTCCAGATAGCCTGTTGCACGCCTGCCGTTTGGCGACAGGACATCCCCGCCGTTCTGCCATATCCACATGATCCAGCCGGGCATCCAGTTCTCGAACAGGAAGCCGTACTGCGTCGGATGGGACGCGCCTCGCGGCCAGACGGTCAGGCGCTTGCAGGCGTCGAGAAAGTCGGCCCACGTCCAGCCGTCACGCGGATAGGGAACGCCCGCCCGGTCGAAAAGCCGCTTATTGTAATAGAGCATCATCGGAGTGAAGTCGGCGGGAAGGGCATAGAGATGCGGGCCGCGCTGCGCCAGATGAAGGACGTTCGGGTAGTAGACGGAGAGATCGAGGCCGTCCGCCCGCACCAGCGGCGTCAGATCGCGCAGCGTGTGGTTGTCAATAAAGACGGCGGCGGAAGAGGCATCCAGCGAGATAATATCTGGTTCTGTTCGCGCCACAAACGCCGTCAGCAGTTTCGGCACGTATTCCCCGCTGCCGGGAATGTGTTCCTGTACGATCTGAATATCGGGATGCTGCCGCTTCCACGCTGCCGCCACCTCCTGTTCGAAGCGGTTCAGGTTCGGATCAGAAGAGGCGCCTCCCCAGTCCGCCACATGCAGCACGATCTTCCCTGTCTCGGCTTCGGTCTGGCCTCGCGCGCAGCCGTACCCGACTGCCGCGATGAGCAGAGATAGAGCAGGCAGCCATGCAAACTGTCTGTGCCGCCCTCCTTGTCGGTTGACCAGGCTCATGTGTCGGATGTCCTTGACGTAGATAAAGAGGACAATATGGGGAGAGACAATCGGCTCTCCCCATTTTAGCGGATTGTAGGTCAGCCTTTCCTGTCTACGGCCCTATAACTTCAATCGGCGTAATGTCATGGCGGGCTTGCGCCCATCCTTCTGACGACGGGCCACCAATCGTCGAAGTCGTTAATGATGTTGACGGAGTGGTAAGAGGAACAGCAATATAACCGACACCCCCACTAAGCGTGCAGGTATAAGACTGGCTATTTCCATCATTCACCAAAGTCGTTGAGCCGTCCGTTTGAGTACCAGAAGAGACCAAGACGCCTGCGGATTTGTTATCTGCGGAGAATGCGCTTGCACGTTTCCGCCGTTTTGTCTGACGATGCCTTTGGTATAGGCAAAAGCCCCATGAGCAATGCGCACAGTGACACCAAAGGAAGCAGTGGGATCACTACAAGTTATTTTGTACGTTATCCAGGGAGCAGGACTGGAATGTGCCCTAAGGAAAGTGTTTGCGGGTGTCGTCGGACTGGTAGCTGAACCACCAATATCATGAGTATCAAACAACAGGTAACGATCCAGTCCACCTGTTCCGTTATTTGCGTCAGTACTGATATTATTCGGCTGGCCTGCGCGATCAATGGGAACCTGCACTGTAGAAAGGTTATAATATCAACTCCGGTGGAACAGTTCCCGTTTGAGATTCTTCGCTGCGCTCAGAATGACAAGACTGGAATAGTGACTCATTCACCGGAGTTGATATAAGGGAGATTGATGGCGCGGCCATTGATGGCAGCCGTCAGGACAGCCAGTGGCTGGAACTGACTGTCATACGAGTAACCTATGTTGACATAGGCGGTGGTGGTTGATTGAGGCGTGCCGTTATTCGCGGTGGATACATAGGTAAGGTGTACCACTTACCGTTGGACGAGAAGCGATTGGGGTTGATTGGATCTCCATTGATACGCGCTGGCGGCCATGTGTCTTGAGTATGAGCCAGAGAGATGAAAACAAGACAAAGGTAACCGACTAGAGAGGCAGGGAACAAACCCATGAGTGTGTATTGTGGCGTTGTCTTCATCCTTTTCCTTCTTGAAAGAGACAAAATATGTCGTTTCATTTGTCTACAATCTAATATAGCACCAAAACGACATATTGTCAACTTTTTGTTCGGTTGTTGTTGCGATTTTTCGAGCCTTGGCGGCTAAAATTCAGTGGGGGAGCTAAGGCGTGGAGAAACCATATTTCTCCCGTTCAGTAAGAGAAAAAGCTTTCTGCTTTTCCAGGAATTCGGAGATCACTCCGGTGTTGGCAACGCACTACCTTGAGTTTTAGCTGGTGTGCCATTGTTTGGCGACTGATCCTTTGCCCAGGGAGGCTGGGGCAAACCCGCAGGTGCGCGTAATTGCGTGTGGTCGGTTACACCACTGACTGGCGGCTGACCACTACGAATCGCAAGAAAGACTATGACCGCAACCAGAGCAGCGATTACTATGCCGAATACCGCTGGATGAATCTCTTTTTTCACGTGTCTGACTCCGATCGGGAATTGCGGCATCAGGAAAGATTTGTATGCTTCCCTGATGCCCGTGTGCCAACCTACGAACCCGGAGGGCTGTTATCGTCGTTCCAGGGGTAGTAGAGGTAGTAGTAGCGATCCGTGGCGGTGCAACCCTCTATATAAGTGATGACTCCGGGAGTGCTATCCGTACCGGTACAGGTCGCTATGCAACTGATCCCTTTTTTCAAGCCCTGCATGAATTGATAGCTGAGGTACTTCGCATGTCCATCCACAAAGGTGACATTGATGCCCTCTTTGCGCGGATGCCGATAGGCGATCTCGCCTTGCTCGGTATTGTCCAGATCTCCATGCCATCCTATCCATCCCCACTGTGGGCCGTTTCCCCAGGAGGCGGTATCAAGGAACCAGATGCGCTTAGCAGGCTGATGGAGTACATCCAACATTAGCGGGTTGGGATACCCGGTTGCCTTGTTGGTATAGTTTCCGGTGCAGAGACCATGCCCTGCCGTACCATACCAGTTGAAGCCGTAGCTCGTCTCAAAGTAACCTACCCAGCCGTTGCCTGGCGCAAACCAGTCGTCATTGGGAACGGCCTGGTTAGGACACTTGAATACCTGAGTGGATTTGACATACGGATAAATCCAGTTCGTCCAAGCATCGTAGTCGTACCTCCAGGTTGTGTCAATACACCAGTAGCCATCGTTATCTTGTACGTACTGTAGCGCCGCCAAAGCAATCTGCTTTTCATTAGAGAGACACGAGACGGCCCTTGCTTTCTCACGGGCCTGGGCGAAGACCGGGAAAAGAATGGCGGCCAGAATCGCGATAATAGCGATGACGACGAGCAGTTCAATCAGAGTAAATCCGGAACGCAGACGACGTTTCATACGATTTCCTCCATTTCGTAATAGGGGTATGACTCCTCATCTCAACCCTCTCTCCGCAGAGAGAAGAAGCAAGCAAAAAGACTGCATCGGGTCGTTGGAAGCCGGGCAGAGTACGCAGCGGCGCTGGCTCCCACAGATCAGGGCGGTCACGCTATTCGGCAGGCTTCAGCGGGGGCGCTGTCGAACTGCGGACGATCAGTCGGGCCGGAACGACGACACGCCGGGGAATCCCCAGGCCTGAGTCGTCAGGCTCTTTGTTGTTGAGAATATCCAGCAGCAGATGCGCTGCCTCCTGACCGATCTGCGCCCAGGAGACGTGCAGCGTCGTCAGCGGCGGATCCAGCATAGGCGCGAAAGGCTCATCGTCATAACCGGTCAGCGACACGAATTCCGGCACGCGCAGGCCGTGCTCCTGAAGCCGTTTGAGTACCTGGGCCGCCCCGATATCCGATCCTGCGGCGATGGCCGTAGGCCGCTTGTCCTCCGGCAGCCCGCTCCAGACGCTGACGGCATCTTCGACGGTTGGCCTCGGACGCCGGACGCAAAAGATGCGTTCGGGGTCAACGGGAAGCCCGGCGGCGCGAAGCGCATCTTCATAGGCTTGCTGCCGGATACTATAGTGATAAGGCCGGTCGCCACGCAGAAACGCGATTCGCTGGTGGCCCTGGCTGATAAGATGTTCGACGGCGGCGCGCATTCCGCCATAGTTATCATGAACGACGCGCGGGTAGGGGCCGGTCGGTTCCGCGTCCGCGACCACGACCGCATAGCCCTGCTCGGTCAGCCACTCCAGGCCGCGCTCCGGCATGTTCCCGAAAACAATGGCGCCATCGAACTTGACCTGGCGGCACCAGTCGGCCAGTTTCGCCACCGAGAACCCGCCCTGCACGTCCCCGCTACCTGGCATGAAGGAGAGCAGACCCCACATAGCGGCGCTGAGGGTGTGCGCCGCCGCCTGGGTTATCTCCAGTTCGGCGATGGTGTAGGTCGGTTTAAGGCTCCAGACCTCCCAGCAGGAGAGCAGCGCAATGACCTTGTGTTGGATGGCAAACCGGCCGGGCCTATCGGTTCGGGTATGGCAGACGACCGTCCCACTGGAGACCGAGCGGCGCACGATGCCCGCGCGTGCCAACTCGGCGAGCGCGCGCTCCGCCGTCTGATACGAAATATGATAGTGTGCGGCGATCTTGCGCGCGGACCAGAGCGCCTGTCCATCTTGCAGCGCGCCGCGACGGATAGCCTCCTCGATCTGTTCGACGATCTGGCGATAGAGCGGCTTCTTATCTAGAGTATCCAATTGCAAGAAGATCAATCGCTTCTCCGCACCCCCATCCCCCTCCCTTAAAGGGAAGGGGAGCCGAGTCGGCGCGGGCCGACTGCGTGCTTTTGCAGGGGCAGTGAAAATTGCCACAACAGGGTATTTCTACATACTCAAAACGATTTTGAACCTCCGCCTTGCCAGGCCAACCATCCTCACAGACGAAACCGGATGCTGTGCCTGCGGCGTGATTTTAGATCGCCTGCAAGAACTATGAGTGCTATGAATGTAGGATAGCACTAGCCATAGATTTTGTCAACCCATCCGCGCAAGAATTGCCGAAAACAGTTGGAGCGCAGGCGGTTTCCTTCCGGAAAGCCGCCGCCATGCGCTGACAGACGCACGCGCCGACAAAATGTCGGCGCGTGCGCGAATCGTCTCTGCCCGATGGTTCTGCTATAGGCTGCCAGAAGCGTTCGGGCAGACTCCGGTAGGGCGCTCCGGTGGGAAAATACGCAGAGGCCACGCTATGTGTCAGACAGGCTCTAATCCAGGGCCTCGCTGCTTTCGCTGCCGCCGCTCTCCTCTTCCATCATCTGCTCGAACTCTTCATCCAGGTCTTCGCCCATCTCTTTGCCCATCGTCTGCATCAGCCTGCGCAGCGCCTTGGGGTCTTCCGTATCGCCCATGGATTCCATCTCCTCGGCGATGGACTCGAAGGCTTCGTCCTCGCTGCGAACGCGGGCAAAGCGGGAGATCTGGCGGTTCAGGTCGGTGGACTGGCAGCGCGGGCATTGCAGCGGCGTCGGCTGCGCGACGACGCCGACCAGCTTCCGAAACTTGCGCTGGCACTGCGCGCAGACATACTCGTAAACAGGCATGGATAGCTTTTCCCTGGAACGTTACTGCGGCGGCGGGCTGCCGCGCTCTCCGGCAGATAGAGCAGGAGAGGGCATCACAGGCCCTACGTTGTCTATGTAGACGCGCCCGCTCCTGCCGATGCGATAGATGATCTGAGCAGGCTGGCCCTCGCGCAGTTCGTCGAACCCGGTGATGCTCCCGGCGGAGTAGATGCCGCCGCGAAAGCGCACCAAAACCTGCTGCGGAGAGGGCTTGCCCGTCACGTTCGGCTTCGCATCAATCAGCATGGCGACGGTCGCCACACCCTGCTGCGGTGTCGCCTCTTCCCGGTCTCTTTTGACCGATTTTCGCGCCCATTCGGGAAACCATAGCGCGAACAGGAAGATCAGCACGCCGACGGCGATGACCGCGCCTCGCATCCATCTGTATCTTACATTCTGCATCGCTTGCTTCCTCTGATCTGACGCCCTTAAGTTGGGCGTTCCGGCCTCGATTCCTCCTTGCGGCGCCGGGTCTCGACATAGGGACGACGGGCTAAAGCCCTTCGCTCTGTGGCCTACGGCCCAATGTCCTGCGGACACGACACCCATGGCAGCCTGTAATCTCTGCGCTGGAAGATGCGGGGCAGAACGCTGCTGCGCCATCAATTAGCAGCCGTCAGCGGCGATGAGACAGACCGGGAATTTGCAGTGTGTCCGCAGGACACTGAGCCGTAGGCTACAAAGCGCAGGAATTCATTCCGTCGTGACTGGAGCTGCCGCAGCGGTTTTCTGTATCCGGTTACGCGGCTTCTCCGGAAGTCGGGGAGTGGGAGGGAGCGAGCTGCTTGAGTTCGCCGGTCTCGATGAAATTGACCCGCTCGGCGATGTTGACGACGTGATCGCTGATGCGCTCCAGATATTTGGCGGCGAACAGCACGTTGAGGGCGAGGAGGCTGCGCGATGGCTCCGACGTGATGACCTGCGTCAGGTCGTCGCGTATCTGATGATAGAGCGTGTCTACGGCATCGTCGTCCCGAATGACTTTATCCACCAGATTCAGATCGTGATGCACGAAGGCTTGCAGGGCGTCGTGGAGCATGGCGCGGGCCAACTGCGCCAGACGGGGCAGGTCTACCAGAGGGCGATAGATCTCGTGGGCGCGGGCCAGCCGCCGCCCGATCTTGGCGATGTCTACCGCATAGTCGGCGATTCGCTCGATGTCCGTGATGACCTTGAGCGCCGTGCCGATGATGCGCAGGTCGCGGGCGACGGGCTGCTGCGTGGCAATCAGCAGGAGACACTTCTCCTCGATCTCCAGGTCGAAGCGATCCACGACATCGTCCCGGCGAACCACCTCTTTGATCAGCGACAGATCGCCGCTCATCAGCGACTCGACCGCCGACTCCAGCATGGCGTCGGCGAAGGTCGCCATTTCGAGCATCTTTTCCTGAAGCGCGCGAATCTCCTGATCGAAATGCGCGCGGGTCGTCCCCATGACGAGGCACCTCATTGCCGGAAGGCGCTGCGCGCTCCGGGAACTCTTTCTATGAGCGTTGGGCAGCGTGCGGTTAAGCACTATTGTACAGCAAATCGGCAGAAATGCAAGCGGACGCGACCGTATCAACCGAAACGGCCCTGCACATAGTCCTCGGTGCGCCGGTCGCGTGGGGCCGTGAACATCTGGCGCGTGTCGCCGCTCTCGATCAGTTCGCCCTTCAGGAAGAACGCCGTGCGCTCGGAGACGCGCGCCGCCTGCTGAAGATTGTGCGTCACGATGATCAGTGTGTACCGCTCTTTTAACTCCTCCATCAGTTGCTCGATGCGATAGGTGGAGTTGGGATCGAGGGCCGAGCAGGGTTCGTCCATCAGCACGACCTCCGGTTCCACGGCCAGCACGCGCGCGATGCAGAGCCGCTGCTGCTGCCCGCCGGAGAGATCGAACGCCGATTTCTTGAGCGAGTCCTTCACCTCGTCCCAGAGCGCGGCCTGCCGCAGACTCCGCTCCACGATCTCCGCCAATCTGCTGCGGCTGCGCTCGCCATGCAGCTTCGGGCCGTAGGCGACATTGTCCCAGATGCTCATCGGGAACGGGTTGGGCCGCTGGAAGACCATGCCGACGCGCTTGCGCAGATGGACCACATCCACGCTGCGCGCATAGATGTCCTCGCCGTCCAGGGTGATCGTCCCTTCCAGGCGCGTATCCGGGTAGAGGTCGTTCATCCGGTTCAGCGTGCGCAAAAAGGTAGACTTGCCGCACCCGGAGGGGCCAATGAGCGCCGTGACTTGCTTATCCAGCACATCCAGGTTAATGTCTTTGAGCGCCTGAAACTTGCCGTAGAAGAAGTTGACCTTGCGCACGGCGATACGCACCCGATGGGCCGTCGTGTCGGCGACCGAGGACGCTTCCGCGCCCAGCGGAGAGAGGGACATCTTCGGCTCCTTGCTAACCAGAGCGGACGCCATGGGACTCAGCGTCGCTTCCGTTGTCGAATTCATGCTGCGGCCTCTTCCTACTTCTTGCCGGAGGAGTCCGGAGACGCGGGCGCACCGGCTGTACCCGTGCCGTCCCCCGGTTCCTCAATCTGAATATTGTCCACCACGCCCGCATTGAGATGGCTGAAAGGCTTGATGGCTTCGCGCGCCGCCGCTTCCGCCTTCTCCTTGTCTGCGAGCGTCTTGACGGTTCCGGTCAGCTCGACCTGCGCGCCGACCGCTTTGGCCTGGATGCCCGCCGCCTTCAGCGCCGCGTCCGCATTCAGCTTCTCCTGCACGGCTCTGGTGATCTGGTCGTCCTGAGACGCATTGCCGGTCGCGCCCGCGCCTTCGCCGCCTCCGCTTGCGGCGGGTATTCCCGTCTCTCCCGGTTTTCCGCCCGAACAGCCGGGCAGGAGCAGCAGCGTCAGCGCCAGCGCCGCGCCTGCCAGCCTCCACGTTCGCATCGAATTCTCCTTTATTCTAACCCATCTTCCTCTGACTGCGCGTGAAGAAGCGCGCCAGCGCGCTGAACACCAGCACCAGCAGCACCAGCACCAGCGCCGCGCCCCACGACTGCCGCAAGGCCAGTTGCGACGGATCGTCGCGCAACACATAGATCTGCACCGGCAGCGACGACATCTTCTGCCGCAAGTCTGTGACCCAGTTGCTGCTGTTGCAGGCGACCATCAGGAGCGGGGCCGTCTCGCCCGCCACGCGCGCGACCGCCAGCAGCACGCCGGTGATAATGCCGCCAAGCGCTGTCGGCAGCACGACTTGCCAGACTGTGCGGGCGTGGGTCGCGCCGAGCGCCAGCGAGCCTTCCCGCAGCGACATCGGCACGAGCCGCACCAACTCCTCCGTCGTCCGCATCACCGTCGGGATCATCAGAATACCGAGCGCGAACGCGCCCGCATAGCCGAAGTTGCTCTTGGTCGGCAGGATGACTATTGTGTAGGCGAAGATGCCGACCACGATGGAGGGAACACCGTTGAGCAGGTCGGCAGCGAAGCGCGTATAGGCTCCGAGCCGATTGTTGCCGAACTCTGCCAGGAAGAGTCCGCC
>DASRGL010000028.1:0-10260 GCA_035651115.1 Chthonomonadaceae bacterium | reverse complement strand
GTTCCGGCGGGCGCGACCAGCACCGGCATATCGGGCGAGAGGGAGTGGCAGGTGTCGGCGATGGGGTTGTAGTAGGCGGAGGCGCGGGCGAGGTCGTTCATCTCATGGGTCAGATACCAGCCGTAGAGCGAGCGATGCTGTCGGTAGCGTTCCCATAGCTCCTGCGCGACCTTCCGGCTCAATGCCAGCATCGTCTCATTGCGCTGCTGCCAGTCCGGCTTATCGAACTGCCAGAGCAGCCAGGTGTCGCCGCCGCGCCCCAGGCCGAGAAAGACGTGCATCCCGTGCTTGTCGGCCTGCGAAAGCACCGCTTCCAGCACGTCGAAGCGGAGTTTGTTGCCCTTCGCCTCCCGGTTCACATCGTGATCGTAGAAGGAGAGGCGCGAGGGGTAGTAGAAGCCGCCCAGGTACTCGACGTAGGTGACGATGATGGCGCTCATGCCGAGCCGTTTCATCGCATCTACCATGTCCCGAACGTCCTGCGCGGTCACGGCGCGCTCCCGCGCATAGCCCTCGATGCCGCCAGGATCGAACCATGCCGCCTGCAAAACGGGCAGCGCGCGGGTCTTCGAGGCGACGACCGCCAGAGGCCAGCTTCCCTGCTGTCGGCCCGTCTCGCTCTCCACCCGATAGAGCAGGCGATGCTCCCCGGCCTGCCCTGCTGTCTTCCACCAGGCCCGCGCCAGCGCGAAACCGCCCGGCGGCGCGGTCACTTCCTGCCGGGCGATAAGGTTGGAGACTGCGACCTTATCGTGATAGAAGCCCACCGTAAACGCGCGCGGCGTCTTCGCATGATTGGGGGCGGCAAGGCGGAGTTCCACCCGGATCTTATCCGTGACCGGGCCGGGTGGAATCACCGTAAAATGGGGCTTCTGCGCCTGTGTCGGAGCGCGGCTGGCAGCGCCCTCTTTTGGGGCTGCGCCCGCTTCACTGTTCGCGCTCATAGGAGTGAGAGAAGGAAGCGCCATCAGGCAGGCCAGCGCGCCGAGGAGCGGCGGGATCATCAGCTGCGACAAAACTTGAGTTCCATTCCGTCGGTCACGTCCAGCGTGAACCGCAGATGACGCGGGCGGGCCAACTCCGGTTTCACGGGTCTGCCATCGGCCCAGGCGACCGGATTCTGACACCAGGCGGCAGGCACTTCGGCTTCGAGCGTGAGCGCGCGGCAGACGACCTGTTCCGGCAGGTTCTCGAACTTCAGGCGATAGACCTGCTCCTGATCGTTTTCCCGCACCGTCTCGATGCGCGTGTGGCGGCGCGTCGTGTGATAGTAGATGACCTCGTCCGGGTTGGCGCACCAGACCGCATCGCCGCCTTCCGAAAGCACTGCCTCGAAGCGGCGGCGCAGTTGGGCCTCGGAGCAGTCCTTGTTCGGATGCACCGGCGTCTCCAGCGGGCAGTGGCAGTAGTCTATGATCCAGCCCTTCTCCGCCTGCGCGTGCCGGATGTTGCGGTACGGATCGTATTCGCTGTAGAACGGCTCGTAGTAGTGGTCGTGCAGGGCCGTGCGGTTGAGCCAGAACAGTTCCTCGCCGGGCCGGTTAAGCGCGTCCGTGATGCTCATCGCGCCGAGGTAGCCGTATTTGCGGCACGCGGCCAGCACGTGATCGGACATATTGGCGTTGTTGCCCGCCGCGCAGTAGAGCGGAACCGGCTTGCCGGTGGCCTTTTCCAGCACCTCCTTCGCCTCGCCGATCTCGCGGTCTACCATATCGGGCGTCACGAGTTCATGGCTCCAGGTGTGGTTGCCGACGCCCCAGCCGCGCGCTATCAGGTCGCGCAAGCCCTCCGGCCCCATGTGATGGTAGCCGTTATAGCTGGACTGCCCAAGCTGCCGGACGACTCCGAGATGCCCGGCGACCGCCTCGACATGGCCGGGAATGCCGAACTCCTCATGGTACGGCACGGCGAAGCGATGCAGTTCTTCCAGCGCCTCGTCGTAAGTGATCGAGTAGACCCACTGTTTGTCGTACTTCCAGTCGCATACCCTCAGTGACATCGTTTGCTCCTTTGTTACCCTCACCCCCGGCCCCTCTCCCACGCTGCGGGAGAGGGGAGAGTCCCTATTGGTGGCGTTTCTGTTTCTTCCTACTCGTGCCAGAGTTGAAGGGGCGTACAATTTGGTGCGATAATCCCCCTTTTCCCACAGCGTGGGAGAGGGGCCGGGGGTGAGGGCTAAATCTCGTGAGAACGCAGCAGCGCGTCCAGAGTCCAGGCCAGCAGCCAGGCCAGATTTTCGGGCGGACGCGGTTCCGCCTCGCCGGTGACCTTGAAATAGCCCCCGGAATCCACGCTTTCGGGCGTGACGTGGGCCAGCAGCCAGTCGCGCGCGGCCAGCGCTCTGGGCCGGTACGATGCAATGTCCGCCTCCGTCAGATAGCCCGCATCCCGCACGCGCAGATAGGAGAGGATCGCGCCCGCCGTCGTGCCGAGATACTTGTCGTCCTGTGCGCGCATCCCACAGGCTCCGTCCTCGAACTGGCAGGCATCGAACTGCCATTTCATCGAGCGGGCGCACTTCTCGGCGATCTGCGCTTTGAGTTCCGCGTCGCTCGTCGCCGCCGCAAGCTGCGTGAGGAACTCGATCCCGCCGACGGATGAGAAGGCCCAGCCGATCTCATACGACTTCTTGCCGCGAAAATGCTCGAAGGTGTCTACGTGCGTCGGGCCGACGATCCAGGTTCCGAGCGCGGACGACCAGCAGCCGACGAACGTTCCCGGCTGCGCCTCGGTCAGATAGTAGCGCGCCAGTCCCTCCGCCTCTTGCAGCACGTCGGGCCGTTTGCTGACCGCATAGTAGCCCATCAGTCCCCGGCCCATGTGCAGGTTGTCGTCCGAGAAGCCGCAGTCGGTGACGCCCAGTTTCTCGCTGCCGTAGCTGTTGCGGAAATAGCTGCCCTCGTCCCACCGGAAGGTCAGCAGCCATTCGAAGAGCGCCGCCGCCTTGCCGTCCATCGAGGTCTCATCGGGATTGGCCTCGCGGAACCGGCGATAGCCCGCCAGCGCCATGCCGTACTGATAGGGGTACGAAGGATAGTCCTGCCGCTGCCCGCCCGCCGGAGGATTGCGCATACAGGAGAGATAGAAGGTGATGTAGCGGTCGGCGGCGTCTTTGTAGGCGGGCCTGCCGGTCGCTTGGTAGGCGTTGTAGAGCGCGATCGCCATAAAAGTAGGGCTGTGGAACTGCGTAGAGATGCAGTGGCCCTGCGTGACGAACGGGCAGCGTTGCGGGTCGGGCCTGCCGTAGGCGGTCTGCCACCCGGCAAACCGATCCGCCAGCAGCGCGATCTGCGCGAGCGGGAGTTCTGCCGCTTCGGAAGCAGAGGAGGGAACACGCTCGACCGTCACCGACTTGAGACCTTCCCGCCGCAGCCGCTTCGTCACGGCATAGAAGTCCTGGCTGTCCTCTCGAAGGCGCGCGAAGATATTGACCGGAACCGGGCCTTCGGCCATCGAGGGCCGTGCATCGCGGTCGTAGAACCAGCAGATCTCCGCAAAATCGCGATCCACGCCGTGCGCCGAACCGGCGGCGAACCAGACAAAACCGACGTCCCCGGTCTGGACCTCATGCGTCGCGTTCTCGGCCTCCACTTTGAGGAGTTGCGGCAGGATCAGGACGCCTTCGCTGCCGGAATAGACCGCGTGGACGGCTTCGCCCTGAAGCGGCAGCGCCTCCCAGACGGCGGCGCAGGTGGCCGGAGCGGCCTCCTCCAATAAGTCGGCGACAGCAGACACTCCCTCCGACGCAAACGTCAGGCGAATCTGGCGGGCCATTCTCTCCCTCTCCTTTTTGGAAGATTTCCGCATCGCTGCGGCCTGGGAATCCCACGCGATTTTGCAGGCCCATCCCTATGTAAGCGAATGGGCTAATCGCTTGCCTAGATGATAACACGTTCTCCGATGAGAGTCAACCATCTTTTCTCGCGGTTCCGGCAGACGCAAACAGAGGAGCCTGCTCTCTGTAAAAATCGGCAGGCTCCCCTCGCGTCTTCTTGTCCCTCCCGCGCCCGTAGCGAGCGGCTCTAGGCGCGGCAGAGAGGCTCAACGGTGGCGGCGACGGCGCGTCTCCCAACCCTTCTTGGCGGCGGCGCTGCGCTTCTCATGCTCGGCGCTGCTGGCGCTCTTGCCGTGACCGGCCCCGATCCGTTCATCGGCGCGGTGACGGCCCTCTGCGGTCGCCCTGCCGCCGCCCGTCTCTTTATTCACCGTCGCCCAGGCGCGGCGCTCGGCCTCGTCTTCGGGAACGCCGCGCGACTCGTAGCTCTCTTCGATATGTTCGGCCATACGCTGCTGCTTGGCCGTATAAGCGGACTTGCTGCCTCGTGGCATCCTACACCTTCCTTTCCGCTCGGCGCGCTCGTGTCCTGGCATCGGAGGAGGCGGCCTCCCTCTGCGGTCACGGAGCGGCCCAACAACACAAACAGGACGGTCAGCATGACCGTCCTGTTCCTGAATTCCCTGGTAAAGCGTGTACGCTACTCGGCTTTTTCGGCCTTCTTCTCGACCTTCGGCGAAGGCAGGCTGTCGTTGCTGGCAAACTTCTCCGGGTCGCTCTTGAACGCCTGCGGGCAGCCGTTGCAGCAGAAGAAGTAGCGGCGGCCCTTGAAGTCGGCATACTGCTTGTTCGCAATTGCCTTCTTCACATCCACTTTGTTGCCGGTCTGCACCGCGCAGTGGATCTCTTTCGGCAGCGGCAACTGTCCGATGGGGACGCTGGTATGGCTGGCAAACTTCTCCGGGTCCTTCTGGAAGGCTTGCGGGCAGCCTGCGCAGCAGAAATAGTAGCGCCGACCGTTGTAGTCCGCAAAATGCTTGGCCTCGGTCGCCTCTTTGACATTGACCGTATGATCGGTCATGACCGCGCAGGGAACCTCTTTGGGCAGAGCGAAATGGGACAGAGGCACGCCCGCGTTCTGCGCGAACTTCTCCGGGTCTTTCTTGAACGCCTGCGGGCAGCCGTTGCAGCAGAAGAAGTAGCGGGTGTACTCGTAGTCTGTGTACTTGCCGCTCTTGAGCGCCTCCTGGACATTGACCTTGTTGCCGGTCTGCACGGCGCACGCGACTTCTTCAGGCAGAGCAGGCTTCTGCGCTTCCTCGTCTTCCGCGCCCACGACAAGCGGAACTGCCGCCAGCGCCGCGCACGTCAGCATCATCGCCAGTCTTTTCATGAATCCTCTCCTTGGGGTTGGTTAAGCAGGCTCGCATCATGGGGAGCCAGGGAATCGACTCGATGCGCCTCCTGAGCGCCTGACAGTCCTCTATTTGTCATCCTCGCTGCCGAGTCCTCCTTTTTCTCCGGAGCCTTCCATTTTTTGTTCTGGCCCACACCCCTTCGGGCGCAGCAAGCAGCGCCCCTATCCCCACGCTGTGGGAAAGGGAAACGCTCAGACTCCCCCTTCTCCCGCAGCGTGGGAGAAGGGGGCCGGGGGATGGACGAGAACGGCATAACCCTGTGAGGGCCGCGTCAAAGGAGGAAGCGCCCTCGGTTCCGAAGAACTTTGACTCTATGTTTCGCCTGTGACGATGGAGTCCGACCCATGCACGACCCGCCTTCCGGCCCGATGACCTTCCTTTTTGCCCAGATCGAAGACAGCACGCGCCTGTGGGAACAACATCCCGACCGGATGCGCGCGGCGCTGGCCTCTTATGATACGCTCGTCAAGCAGGCCGTCGAAACCCAGAACGGCCATATCTTCAAAACGCTGGGGGATGCCTTTTACGCCGCCTTCGCCGCCGCGCCCGACGCCCTGAACGCCGCCCTCTTTCTTCAGACCAGGCTGACGGGCGAGAACTGGCGGCAACTGCCTCTGCAGGCGCGAGTCGCGCTGCATACCGGCCCCGCCGAAGCGCGCGAAGGCGACTACTTCGGCCTGACCCTGCACCGGCTGAACCGGCTGCTCGCCATCGGACACGGCGGCCAGGTTCTCGTTTCGGGCGCGACCCGTGACCTGCTTGCCAGGTCACTTCCGCCTGGTGCCGTCCTTGAGGATAAGGGCCATCACCGGCTCAAAGACCTCCAGCGGCCCGAACAGGTCTACCAACTGCTCGCCCCCGGCCTTCCCGCCGAGTTTCCGCCGCTGCGCTCCCTGCCGGAGCAGCGGCATAATCTGCCGGTGCAGCTTACCTCGTTTATCGGCCGAGAGCAGGAGATGGTGGACGTCAGGTGGCTGCTGGAGGCGGCGCGCCTGCTGACCATCACTGCCATCGGCGGCGCGGGGAAAAGCCGCCTTGCCATGCAGGTGGCAGCGGAGGCGCTGGATGCCTATCCCGATGGCGTCTGGCTGGTCGAGTTGGCCCCGCTCTCCGACCCGGCGCTCCTGCCGCAGACCGTCGGGGCCGTCCTCGGAGTGCGAGAGGAGGCCAGCCGGGCGGGGAATGCTGGACTCGCGGAGGCGCTCGCCGGGATGCGTCTGCTGCTGTTGCTGGATAACTGCGAGCATCTGCTGCGGGCCTGCGCGCAGTGCGCGGCCACCCTCCTGGGGGCTTGCCCGGACATCACGCTGCTGGCGACCAGCCGCGAGCCGCTCGGAATCGCCGGGGAGACGCTCTATCGCCTGCCGCCCCTGTCGCTGCCCGGCCCTGACCCGGCCCTGACGCCGGAAAGCCTGGAACGGTTCGAGTCCGTGCGCCTGTTTGTCGAACGCGCTTCTGCCGTCGCCCCGGCGTTTGCCGTGTCGCGGCACAATGCCCCGGCGCTCTCGCAGATATGCCGCCGGCTGGACGGCATTCCCCTGGCGATAGAACTGGCCGCCGCCCGCGTGCGCTCCCTGCCGGTGGAACAGATCGCCGCGCGCCTGGATAACCGCTTCCAGTTGTTGACCGGCGGCAGCCGCACGGCGCTTCCCCGCCAGCAGACCCTCCATGCCCTGATGGACTGGAGCTACGACCTGCTCACCGCGTCGGAGAAGAGGCTATTCAGAAGCCTCTCCGTTTTTGCGGGCGGGTGGACGCTTGCGGCGGCGGAGGCGGTCTGTGCCGATGCGGAGATCGAGCGATCTCAGGTACGCGGCCTGCTTGCCAGCCTGGTCAATAAAAGCCTGGTGATCGCGGAGACGCCGGAGGAGGCCGGGCGCTACGGCCTTTCCGAGACCATTCAGCAGTACGCCCGCGAGCGGCTCCGGGAGAGCGATGAACCGCGCGCCGTCGGTCGGCGGCATCGGGACTTCTATCTTCAGCAGTTGGAGGCGCTGGCCCCGGAACCCGATCCTCTGCCCTATCGGGCCTGGTGCGAGGCGGAGCGGGACAATCTGCGCGCCGCGCTTACCTTCTCGCTTGAAGAGCCGGACAGCGCGCCGGAAGTCTTGCGCCTGGTCATCGCGCACTGGCCGTTCTGGCGCGACATCGGCGATTATACGGAGGGACGTTCCTGGCTGGACGCCGCGCTGCGCAAAGAGGGAGAGAGCCGCTCCCCGGAGCGCATGATCGCCCTGTATGCGGCAGCCTACCTTGCGATGCAGCAGAGCGATTTTGCCGTCGCCGAATCGCTGGCAGCGGACTGTCTTGCGCTGGCGCGGGAACGCGGGGAACAGGCGTGGCAGGAGCATCCGTTGATCGTGCTGGGCCACGTGGTCAGCGATCCGGCGCGGGCGCAGGCGTTCATGGCGGAGCGAATCGCCATTCTGCGGCAGACGAGCCATCAGGCGCTGCTCTCCGAAGCGTTAGCCGACCTGGGACACTCGCTGATGGCGCAGGGCGACCTGACCGCCGCGCGCCCTCTGGTCGAGGAGGCGCTGTCGGTCGCGATGCAGTCGCAATCGCCCTCGACTATCGAGTATGCGAAGGGCCGTCTGGCGCTGCTGGCCCGACTGGGGAACGACCACGAGCAGGCCAACGCGCTCTATCAGGAACACCTGGCGCGCAGCCGGGAGCAGGGAGATATGCTGGGGATGGCCTTCTCGCTGCGCGATCTGGCCGTGATCCGAATGCATCTGGGCGATCTGGCGGCGGCGCGCGCGCATCTGATGGAATCGCTGACGCTTTTTGGGCGGCTGGGAAACAAGCTCGGCCTGATACGCTCGCTGGAAGGCATGGCGCAACTGGCGGCGGCACGCCAGGAGGCGGCGCGGGCGGTACGGCTCTTTGCGGCGGCGGAATCGCTGCGGGAAGTCTATCGCCTTCCTCTGGCCCCGGTGGATCGTCCCGACTACGGCTCCGTTCCCGGCCTGCGCGCCGCTCTGGGCGAAGCGGCCTTCGCCTCCGCGCGCGCCGCGGGCCGGGCGATGTCGCTGGAACAGGCGGTCGCCTACGCGCAGGAAGAGTGATCGCGCAAGCCTGCCGTCTGCGCTGCCGGTGGATAAAAGACAGGCTTTACCCTGAAGCGGAAAACGCCTCTGCCCTCTGCCGCGCATCGGGACCGCCAGGCTTTCGCGCTGGCCTGGCACGCACAAGGGCGTCCTGACGGGTATTCCCGTCAGGACGCCCCTGTTTTATGCCAAGCCTGAGACTCAGGCGGGATAAAGGTTGGAAAGCGCGGCCACGTTCTCAGAAGTTGTCGTTCACCATCTTGACCGCGCCGAAGATACAGGCAATCGCGATGACGATCATCACCACAGACAGAATCATCGGAAACCTCCGTAAGATACGCTTGCTGTCGTTCCAGAGAGACGGTATCTTACAGAACTTTTCTTCCATATCGGCCCACCGTATTTCTATGCAGGCCCGGCCTAGATACGGAATCCCGTATTTGTGACGGCCTGTCGTTGCCGCTTTCCGTCCGGCAGCCGGAGATGTGTTATAATCAGAGTCAACGCTATGCAGAGGGAGAAAAAGATGGCGATTAAAGTCCCGCCCGCGCCCGACATATTGACCTACGAGCAGTACATGGCGGAGGAAGAGATCTGCCTGCGCTACGACATCATCGAAGGAGTCCGAATCTATATGCCCGGCCCCACATGGCGACACCAACGCATCGCAGATAAAATCACCCGGAATTTACCAAACGCGACGCGGGAAGGCCCTCCGCGCAGCGCGCACAATCCGCCGTCTTCTCCGATCTGACCGTCTCCGTCGCCGCCTGTTTCCAGGAAGCGGAGGGACGGCGCGAGGAATCGTGATAGGGAGCAATGATCGTGAATCTTGACGGACTCTGTCTCCTGGCGCTGGCCGCTCTTGCCGCGCCAGTCTCCACGCACGCTGCCGCCAGAGAGACGACGTTCTATGTCGCGCCGAACGGCGACGATGCGAACCCCGGTTCCCGCAGCAAGCCCTTCGCCACGCTGGAACGGGCGCGCGAAACCGTCCGCCGGGCCGGAACTGACCGGCGGCGCACTATCGTCGTGCGCGGCGGAACCTACGAAATCCGCAGCACCTTCACGCTGGGGGCGGAAGACTCCGGCACGGAAGCGAACCCTGTCCTCTGGCGCGCGGCTCCCGGGGAGACCGTGCGCCTTGTCGGCGGGCGCGCGGTTCCGGCGTCGGCATTCCGCCCGGTGGAGGACGCCGCGATCCTGGCCCGCCTGGAACCTGACGCCCGCGATCACGTGCTGCGCGCCGACCTGAATCGCCTGGGAATCCCGACGCCCGCGCCGTTCCCCGTGACCTATCATGGCGCTCCGCCGGGGCCGGAACTGTTCTGCAACGACCGACGCATGACGCTGGCGCGCTGGCCCAACCAGGGCTGGACGACCATCGCGCGCATCCTGGAGGCTGGGTCGCTGCCGCGCGAGGGCGACCTGTCGGGCCGTCCGGGCGCGTTCGCGTATTCGGGAGAGCGCCCAGCGCGCTGGAAAGTCGAACAAGGCGTCTGGCTGCAAGGCTACTGGTGTTTCGACTGGTACGACGAGGTCATCAAGGTCGCCGCCATTGACCCTGCGACGAAGCGCATCACGCTGGCCGCTCCACACGTCTACAGCGTCCGCCAGGGAAATCCCTCGCCCCGCCGCTACTGCGCGCTCAACCTGCTTGAAGAACTGGATCAGCCCGGCGAGTTCTATATAGACCGCAAGGCCGGCCTCCTCTACTTCTGGCCGCCCTCGGACATTGCCACCGCCCACATCACGCTCTCCACGCTGGACGCGCCGATCGTGCGCCTTCAGGACGCCTCCCATGTCACGCTGCGCGGCTTTGTCGTCGAGAGCGGCCTGGGCGACGGCATCGAGATCACGGGCGGGACGGGATGCCGTATCGAGGCGTGCGAAGCCCGCAACCTGCGCCAGATCGGAATCCGAGTCGCGAGCGGCACAAAGCACTGCGTAGAAGCCTGCGACATCCACGAGACCGGCACGGGCGGACTGGTTCTGGCAGGTGGAGACCGCAAGACGC
>DASRGL010000027.1:0-4716 GCA_035651115.1 Chthonomonadaceae bacterium | reverse complement strand
CGGGGGTGAGGGCCGCTACGCCACCCGGCGCTGCCGCACCATCTCGTCCAGGCGGCGGGCCATCGCCAGGGCGAACGCCTCGTCATTGATGTGGGCCGCCATCTCGTGAACCGGAATGGCCGGATTCAACGTGGCGCGCAGGGATTCCCGGAAGGCGGCATCGGCGGCGGGATCGTGGAAAGGCTGGCCCTCCCGGTCTATGGCCGAGACGCCGCCCAACGGCAGAAAGACCTCGACCTGCCCCGGCGCAAGATTGAGCTTCTGCCCGATGATCCGGCCCAGTTCCCGGTTCTCCTCCACCGTCGTTCGCATCAGCGTGACCTGCGGGTTGTGTTGATAGAAGCAGCGGTCTGCGAACTTCTCCGGCACGGTGTCGGGCGGGCCGAAGTTCACCATGTCCAGCGCGCCCGGCGCAACGACGTGCGGCACGCCCCGCCGCCCCATCGCCTCCAGGCGGCGCGGCCCCGCGCTCAGCACGCCTCCGACCAGTTCATCGGCCCACTCGGTCGTCGTCACATCGAGAACGCCGTCAATGAAGCCGTCCTCGACCAGCGCCTCCATCGCCTTCCCGCCGGAGCCGGTGGCATGAAAGACCAGCGCCTCATAGCCCTGCGATTCGAGATACTCACGGGCGCGCGTCACGCAGGGCGTCGTCACGCCAAACATGGTCGCGGCGAGGAGCGGCTTATCTTCCGCAGTGGCCGGTTCCCGGCTGGCGTAGCGCGCGGCCATCCCGGCCATCGCGGCGGCGGCGTTGCCCAGCACCTCCCGCGAAAACCGGTTGAGGCCCGCGATGTCCACGACGGAGTACATCAGCGTCACGTCCTTGACGCCGACATAGGCGCGCGTGTCGCCGGAGGCCATCGTCGAGACGATGAGTTTGGGCAGGCCGACCGGCAGGGCTTGCATGGCGGTCGCGGCAATGCTGGTTCCAGCGGAACCGCCCAGGCCGAGAACGCCGATAAGCCTCCCCGCCCGATGGAGGTCGGCCAGCGCCGCAGCGGCTCCCTTGCCCATAGCCGTGACCGCCTGCCCGCGATCTCCGGCCTCCTGCAAGGCTTTCAGGCTCGCGCCGCCCGCCTGCGCGACGGCTTCGCGCCCAATATCCGCCGGAACCAGTGCCGCGCCCTGCACGCCCGTATCTATCAGCAGCGCCATCTGCCCCGCGCGGGTCACGCACGCTTTGAGATAGGCCGCCTCCGCGCCTTTGGTGTCCAGCGTGCCGAGGATCGCTACCGCTCTGTCATCCATCGCAGACGCTCCTTCAGGCGGACGGACGCACCGGAATCTCGCCGGGCGGCACGACGGTGCAGCCCTCCATCGCGCGCAGGATCGCCTCCGGGCCGGGCGGCGCGTAGATGGCGACCAGCTTCAGAGGCTCCCATCCGGTGTTGATGGTCTCATGGTAGATGTCGGCGGGGATATGGACGAGCATTCCGGGGCGCACCGGCTGCCGCTCCGGGCGCATCCCGCCCTGCCCATCGGGAACCTCGACCATCTGCTCGCCCTCGCCGGACACGATATAGAGAATCTCTTCGACGCCGGGATGATTGTGGCGCGTGTGGCCTTTGCCCGGTTCCAGCACCACCACGCCCATCGTGAATCGCTCCGTGCCGGTGACGCGCGGCTCGCTCAGCCATTTGATGCTGCCCCAATCGAAAATCTGCGTCTCGACTTCATCAGGATAGACATAGGGCTTGACGATCTGCTCTGCCATTCTGGTTTCCCTCCCTCGGCGCTGAAGATCGCCGGGTACGGAACGTCCGTGTCGGGGCGCTGCTTGCTGCGCCCGCCAGAAGGGAGGTTCCGTACCCGGCAATGGGCTGCCTGTTACGGGCAATCTTCGGTAGGCGGTTTCCGGTTTCCTGCTTGCCCTCATCCCCCCGGCCCCCTTCTCCCAACGCTGTGGGAGAAGGGGGAGGCTAAAAGTTCCCCTCTCCCACAGCGCGGGAGAGGGGTTAGGGGTGAGGGCCACAAAGGAGAAAGGCGCACGCACGGCGAAGGTTCCTGACGCACACTCAACCACTTGAGGAAAAACGATGTTCTGCTTAACGTCCCCGCTCTCGGCTCTTGGCTCTCTGGCTGTCCTGCTGTCGGGATTCGCGGGTCTGTATGGAGGTCTCCCGATCATGTCCGCCGTGAACACACTGCCTGAATCCGCGCCGTCCGCCGCCGCAGAAGCGGCCCCGAAAAAACTCTGGGTCTATATCGGAACCTATACCGGAGGCCAGAGCAAAGGCATCTATCTCTTTCAACTCGACCTGGCGACCGGCAAGATGACTCCGCAAGGGCTGGCTGCCGAGGCGGTCAGTCCCTCTTTCCTCGCGGTGCATCCGAACCGAAAGTTCCTCTATGCGGTCAATGAGGTCAGCGAATTCGCCGGACAGAAGGGCGGCGCGGTCAGCGCGTTCGCCATGGACCCGCAGACCGGACATCTGACGCTGCTCAACCAGCAGTCCTCCGGCGGCGACGGCCCGTGCCATCTGATCGTGGACAGGGAGGGGAAGAACGTGCTGGTCGCCAACTACGGCGGCGGCAGCGTCGCCGTGCTGCCCATCCAGCCGAACGGCAGCCTGGGCAAAGCGAGCGCCTTCGTGCAGCATCACGGCTCCAGCGTCAATCCGCAGCGGCAGGAGAAGCCGCACGCGCACTCGGTTCGGGTGGACGCCGCCAACCGGTTCGCCTTTGTCGCCGACCTGGGCCTGGACAAGATCATGATCTACCGCTTCGATGCTGACAAGGGAACCATCGTCCCCAACGACGTGCCTGCGGCGGCGGTCGCGCCGGGAGCCGGGCCGCGCCACTTCATCTTCCATCCCAACGGCGCAGCGGCCTACGTGATCAATGAGATGGACTCCACCGTGACCGTCTTCGACTACGACGCGCACACAGGAAAGCTGACGCCCATCCAGACGCTCTCCACGCTGCCGGAGGATTTTCGGGGAACCAACTATCCCGCCGAGGTGCAGGTGACGCCGGACGGCAGGTTCCTCTACGGCTCCAACCGGGGACACGATAGCCTCGCCATCTTCTCGATTGATGCCCATACGGGGCGGCTGACCTATGTCGGCGACCAGTCTACGCTCGGCAAGAATCCCCGCAACTTCGGCATAGACCCGACGGGGACGTACCTGCTGGCAGCCAACCAGGACTCAAACTCGATTCATGTGTTCCGCATTGATCCGCAGACCGGGAAGCTGCATCCGACCGGGCAGACGGTGGAAGCGCCCAAGCCGGTCTGCGTGCTGTTCCTGCCGGTCGCGCAGCGATAGGCATGGCCCCCCTCCCTAGCCCTCCCCCTGTTCTTGGGGGGAGGGCTAGGGAGGGGGGCCACTACGATGCAAGGACAGAGTCCGTGAGACAATCCCCGCAACCTGCTGTCCAGATTGATACGCCGGAGGCCCGACCGAACCAGAACAGTGGGCCGTCTCTCAACGTGCTGCGCCGCCTGCTGCCCTATCTGCGCCCCTATCGCTGGAAGATCGCGCTTGGCGTGTTGCTCCTGCTCGTCTCCACGCCGCTCGGTTCCGCGCATCCGCTCATCTGGAAGCAGATCGTGGACGACGTGATCGGGCATCGCCATACCAGCCGCCTGGCGCTGTGGCTGCTTGTCATGTTCGCGCTGCAGGGCGCGGCGACGCTGCTGGACGCCTTCAAGAGCATCTTGCTCGAACGAGTCGGGCAGCGGTTCGTCTTCGACCTGCGCTGCGCCCTCTACGAGAAGCTTCAGGGCCAGTCGCTCGCCTACCTGCACGAGAACCGCACCGGCGATCTGATCGCGCGCACCATGGGCGATGTGGACGTGCTGCAAGAGGTCGCCTTCCAGAGCATCGACTCCGTCTTCGGCAACACCCTCAGCTTCCTGGTGGTCGCCGGGATTCTTATCGGCCTGAACTGGAAACTCGGCCTGGTCACGCTGCTGCCCATCGTCGCCGTCTTCTTCCTCACCCGCTTCTTCAACGCCCGCGTCAAGGCGCTCTACCGGCAGGCTCGTGACCGCTTGGGCGAGGTGAACGCCCGGCTGCAAGAGAACCTGACCGGCCTGACGCTCATCAAAGCCTTCGCCAAAGAAGCCTACGAAGCCAATCGCTTCCGGCAGGTCTCCGAACGCTATCTGCACACCAACTTCCGCGCCATCGCCGCCCGCAACACCTTCTTCCCGGCGGTGCGCTTTATCGGCTTCTTCAGCAATATTCTCTCCGTCGGCTACGGAGCCTGGCTCGTGCTGCACGGCGAGTTCACCGTCGGAGGTTTAGTGGCCTATCGAGGCTACTGGTGGCAGTTGTTCAGCCCCATCAACAGCCTGGCGACCATCAACGAACTGCTGCAAAGGGCTAACGCCGCCGGAGCGCGCGTCTTTGAACTGCTCGATGCGCCGGAAAGCGTGGCCGACGCCCCGAACGCCGTGCCGCTCGTGCTGACCCCCGGCTCCGCCCGCGTCGAGTTCCGCGAAGTCTCCTTCTCTTACGGCCCGAAACCCGTCCTCTGCGATGTCTCGTTCGTCGCCGAGCCGGGCCAGATGATCGCGCTCGTCGGGCCGAGCGGCGCGGGCAAGACCACCGTGCTGAACCTGATTCCCCGCTTCTGGGACGTGACTGCCGGAGCCATCCTCATCGGCGGCTACGATCTCCGCGCCGTGACACAGCAGAGCCTGCGCCGCCATACGGCCATCGTCTTGCAGGAGACGTTTCTGTTCAACGGAACCATCCTGGACAA
>DASRGL010000026.1:0-30237 GCA_035651115.1 Chthonomonadaceae bacterium | reverse complement strand
CGGACACAGCACTGGGAGAACGTGATACAGCATCTTCTGTCGGCGCTGCTGCTGCGCGTAGAGCGGAACGTGCGGGATGGGCAGATGCTTCCGGTCTTTCCCGGCTGGCGGCGGGTCTACCCGACCGGAGGCCTGCCTTCTCTCCCCGCATCCGATAAGCCAGACGCCCGACCTTCCATCCAGCGCGTCTTAGCCTATATTCAGAGCCACCTGCACGAACCATTAAGCCTGCCGGGCATCGCCGCCTGGGCCTGCGTCTCGCCGCCACACCTGAGTCGCCTGTTCCGCACGCAGGTCGGCACAAGTGTCATGGAGTACGTGACGCGATGCCGGATCGCCTCCGCCCGACACTACCTGACGCACGCTCCCGCCGATCTGACCATCCGGGAGATCAGCCAACTGGTCGGTTTTCAGGATGCCTCCTACTTTGCCCGCGTTTTCAAAAAGCGGGTGCATCTCTCGCCAGAGGATTTCCGCCGTCAGCACGGCGGCCCGAGCGCTTCCTCCGATAGCCCGTGACCCGGCAGGCGTTCTCTATACCGCGCCGTCTTTGCCTGTCCAATACGGTTTCGCGCGCCGTACACGCACAGCGGATGAAATGTTCGGATTTTCCGATAGACAGCTTGATTTCTCCCTTGCTGCCTTCTTTCCCGGCACTGTATAATATGTGCAGCGTATATGAGCGACACAACCGGTCGCCCAAGGGCGCGTTGCCGCGACTTGCACTCTACCCCATGCAGTGACATCCTTTATCAGAACAGGAGAGTTCCCCATGAAGTACCGAGCCTTTACGCTGATTGAGTTGCTCGTCGTCATCGCTATTATCGCCATTCTCGCTGCGATCCTTTTCCCTGTCTTCGCTCAGGCGCGCGAGAAAGCGCGCGCCGCCACCTGCCTCTCCAACACCAAACAGGTCGCTCTGGGCTACTACATGTATATCCAGGACTACGATGAGACCCTGCCCTATGCCTTCATGGACTACGATCAGGTGACGGCCTATGGAGCCTGGGTCAAGTGGTACTGGCTCATTCAGCCCTATGTCAAGAACCTTCAGGTGTTGCACTGTCCGTCGGACACCGACCTGTCCCGTGATACGGCCTACTACCTGGAAGGCAAATATGGGCCGGAGGGCGGCGTGCTTGTTTCCTATGGCATGAACTATCCGCACATGCCTTATCGCCCTGGCAAATGGGGTTCCGGCAACGGCGACTCCACGCTGGCGCTCTACCAGTACCCCGCCGAAACCACCGTCTTCGCGCATAGCAAGTGTAATGGCGGCTGGTGTCGCTCCTACCTCTACTGCCCGGTACACTGGCCCATCCAGACGCCTCCGATTATCTCCTGGGCGCCTACGGATGGCGTCACGGACGTGCATAGCGGCGGAACGAGCGTGGGCTTTCTGGACGGCCATGCCAAGTGGCTGAAAGTGGATGCGGCGACCAAAGGGGATGTCGAACGGCTGACCCGGCTCTGGGCGCATGACGTCGGCGACCGCTAAGTCCTCGTTCCACAATGAGGTCGGTCTTTCGGTACTGCCTGGAACGCAGCAACACCGAAGTCGTTCTGGGACGAGGACTAAAGCCTTGCAGCGTGCCGCCCTGCAAGAGAGGATCGCAACGAATGGGCCATCAGGAGGCGCTTCCCCTGGCGAAAGCGCCTCCTTTTGCCGCGTCTTGCTGTCGGCGGCATAGCCGCCGCATCGAGAGGCCGTCGGCAAAACAGACGGGACAGGAGGAGTGTAGGAACGCTATGACGAAGGTTAGACGCGCCCCGGCCCGCAAGGGGTCTGCACGCAAAGCAGCGATGGCGCTCATGGCTGCGTGCGCGGCGGGCATGGCGCTGGGAACGAGGATGAACGCGATGGCAGCAGAGGTGGAACACCTGGGACAGCCGTGCCGCGCCAAGCAGGTGTTGGCGGGGCGCGTGGTGGTGGACAGAGCGGATGGGCGAGAACGGCTCGTGCTGACGAACGATAACGAGACGCACGGCTCCGAACTCATCACCATAGATTTCGAGAAAGATACGGGCGAACTGTTCCCGGCTCCGGCGGGCGCGGGTTCGTGGGCGCTCAACGAGGTTCCGGGCGACCGGCTGATCGTCGGCACGTTCTACGACGGCATGTTCATGGTGTTCGACCTGAAGCAGAAGAAGTTCGTCAAGACGATCAAGTTCCCCGGCGAGGACTATATCTGGAACCTCGCCATCGGCAGCGACGGGCGCCTCTACGGCGGAACCTATCCGGGCGGCAAACTCGGCGCGCTCGATCTGAACAACTACGCCTTCGAGGACTGCGGCGCGCCCGCCGCGCCCAACCAGTACCTGCGCAACGTCTCCGCGACGCCGGAAGGACTGCTATTGTGCAGCTTCGGGATGCAGGAGCCGAAAGAACTCCTCTACGACCCGGCGGCGAAACAGTTCCGTCCGGTGCCGAAACAGTTGGAGGGCGCAAGCGTCGGCGTGGCCTGGAACGGCTACTTTATCGCCGGGTCGCGCGTGTACAAGGGCAAGGAGTTCCAGGAGGTCATGCCGCCGCCGTTCCCCACCCCTCCGGCGGACAAGGGGGCGTGGTACGTGGATGCCTATCTGACCACGCCGGACACGCTCTATCTGCATCAGGGCAACGCCGTCTATCGCTACAAGCCGGGGGAAGACAAGCTGACGTTTCTGGCCGAAATTGACCTGCGGGGCGGGCGGCTGCTGGCTGGCACACGCAAGGGCGAACTGCTCGGCGTGCGCGGGCAGGACTATTTCGTTCTCAAGCCAGGCGACACGACGCTGCATCTGCGCCCGATCCCGGTCGAGGGACGCGGCAGACCGGCTCTCTTTCTCAAGGCCGACGACCGGGGCCGAATCTGGGGCGGGCCGCACTTCGGTCAGACGCTCTTCTTCTTCGATCCGCGCACGAAAAAGGCCGTCAACACCGGCGTCATCTGCGATGCGGGCGGCGAGGTCTACGACGTGACGTTCCTGCGCGGCAAGGTCTACGCGGCCTCCTACGCGGGCGGCGACATCACCTGCTACGATCCCGGCGCGGCGTGGGATCAGTGGGATCATAAGAACCCGAAGCCGCTGGCGACCGTCGGGCCGGAGTATATCCGCCCGACCGGCGGCATCGTCTCCGGGCCGGATGGCAAGCTCTACTCCGGGTGGATGGCGCGCTATGGGACTTACGGCGGCGCGCTTGCCATCACCGACCCGGAGACCGGCAAGACAGAGCGTATCGAGAACCCGTTGGGCGCGCAGGCGATCAGCGGGCTGGCGGTGGATGCGAAAGCCGCCTATATCGGCACGTCGCTCAGCGCGAACGGCCTGCCGGGCAAGACGGGCGAGTCGCCGCAGTTCGGCGTTCTCGACCTGGCCTCCCGCAAGGTCGTCTTCTCGCACACGTTCGCAGGAGCCTCCAGTGTCGGCCCGCTCGTATTCGACGCGCAGACGCGGCGCGTGGCGATGGTCGTGGAGGGCCGCCTGCATCTCTTCGACACGGCGCGATCCGCGTTCGTCTCCGACCTGCCCGCCGACTTGCCGAAGGTGACGAGCTATACTATCGTCGGGACAGGCAAGGGCCGCCTGCTGTTCGGCAGCGGGAAGTCCGTCTTTTCGCTCGACCTTGCCACCGGCAAAACGACGACATTGGGCGAACTCCCGGCGAACGTGACCAATCTCGCGCTCGGCAAGGACGGCGCGCTCTACGTTTCCTGCGAGGCAGACCTGTATCGAGTGAAGACCGAACTTGCCGGGCATTGAAATACCCGTCTGGTAAGCCTTCGGCTGACCGTCCTGCGGACGGAGTACGTATTGCAGGCTTGTTCCTTCGTATCGCACTGGCCTGCATACGAAGGGGACGACTTTCCTGAACAGGGCGTCCGCAGGACGCTTGGCGGCGTAGCCGCCTTCCAGACGGGTATTTCAATGCCCGGATCGAGGAGCGAACGCATGAAGAGAACGCTAAAACAGATCTCAGGATGGCTGGCGGTGGCGCTGGTCGGCCTATCGGCAGCAGCGCGGGCAGAGGTGAAGCCGAACCCGCTGTTTTCGGATGGGGCCGTGTTACAGCGCGGGATGCGCGTGCCGGTCTGGGGAACCGCCGGCGATGGCGAAAAAGTCACGGTCGCGTTCCAGGATCAGAAGGTCTCCACGACGGCCAAAGACGGGCGCTGGCTGGTGCGGCTGAAGCCGCTTCAGGCCGGTGGGCCGTTCACCATGACCGTCACCGGCGAGAATACGGTCGAGATCAAGAATCTGCTGGTCGGCGAGGTCTGGGTCTGCAGCGGGCAGTCGAACATGGAGTGGCCGATGAGCCTGACCTACCAGGCCGAGCAGGCCGTGGCCGCCGCCAACGACCCGATGCTGCGCCTGTTCGCCGTGCGGCACACCATCGCCGACACGCCGCAGACCGAAGTGAGCGGGCAGTGGCAGGAGTGTACGCCGCAGACGGTGGCCGGGTTTTCCGCCGTCGCCTACTTCTTCGGACGCGACCTGCGCAGAGCTTTGAACGTGCCGGTCGGACTGATAAAAACCGCCTGGGGCGGCACGCCTGCGGAAGCCTGGACGAGCCATGCTACCCTGGAAAACAGCCCCATGCTGCGCGCCATCCTGGAGAACTACGACAAGGCGAAGGCGGACTATGCGCTCGCGGCCAGAGCGTACCAGGAGAAATTAGAGCAGCACAAGGCGGCGGTCGAGCAGGCCAAGCAGGAGGGCAAAGAGCCGCCGAAAGCGCCCGAACCGCCCTACAACCCGGAGAACCAGAACCGTCCGTCCGGTCTCTACAACGCGATGATCGCGCCCCTGATTCCCTATGCGATTCGCGGCGCGATCTGGTATCAGGGCGAGTCGAACGCGGGCCGCGCCTACGAGTATCAGGCTCTCTTCCCGGCGATGATCCGCAACTGGCGGCAGGACTGGAAACAGGGCGATTTTCCGTTCCTGTTCGTCCAGCTTGCGCCCTTCATGCAGATAAAGAACGAGCCGACGGAGAGCGCCTGGGCCGAACTGCGGGAGGCGCAGCGGCTCACCACGCTGACCGTGCCGCGTACTGCCATGGCGGTCATCACCGATGTCGGCGAAGAAAACGACATCCATCCGCGCAAGAAAGAGCCGGTCGGCGCGCGGCTGGCCCTGGCCGCCCGCGCCCTGGCCTATCACGAATCGCTCGTCTCTTCCGGCCCGACCTTCGACTCCCTGCAAATCGAGGGCAACCGCGCGATCCTCCGCTTCAAGAACGTGGGTGGGGGGCTGGTCGCGCGCGGCGGGAACTTGACGGGCTTTACCATCGCTGGGGAAGATAGGAAGTTCGTCAATGCGGAGGCGGAGATACGGGGCGATACCGTCGTCGTGCATAGCCCGCAGGTTCCCCATCCCGTCGCCGTGCGCTATGGGTGGGCCGACTACCCGGTCGTCAACCTGTGGAACCAGGAAGGGCTGCCCGCCTCGCCGTTCCGCACGGACACCTTTCCGATGATCACCGGGCCGAAGTAGAAGCCCGGCCCCCTTCTCCCGCAGCGTGGGAGAAGGGGGCCGGGGGGATGAGGACAGAAGGAGCCTCCAGGCGGCGATGAAATACCTGATGATCAGCCTCGGCGGGATACTGGGAGCCAATGCCCGCTTCCTGCTCGGAGGATGGGTGCAGCAGCGCACCGCCGACTGGACGGCCTTCCCCTGGGGAACCTTTGTCATCAACGTCAGCGGGTCGTTCCTCCTGGGCCTGTTCATGGCGCTGTTCCGCCACTTCACCTGGAACGACAACTGGCGGCTGCTCCTCGCCATCGGCTTCCTGGGGGCCTATACCACCTTCTCGACCTTCGAGTTCGAGAGCATCCAACTGCTGATGGACGGCAGTATCGGGCTGGCGCTGCGGAACCTGGTCGGCAGCGTCGTGGGCGGGTTGGCGGCGGTCTGGCTCGGCATCGTGGTGGCGCGTCTGCTGCACGCCTGAGAGAGGGAGGCGATACGATGAAGATACAGGGGCCAGCCAAACTGATTCGCATCTACATCGGCGAGACCGACCAGTGGCACGGGCAGCCGCTCTACAACGCCATCGTCCAGCGCGCGAAAAGAGAGGGGCTGGCCGGAGCGACCGTGACGCGGGGCATCGAGGGCTTCGGCGCGAACAGCCGCATCCACACCGCCAACATCCTCCGCCTCTCGGAAGACCTGCCGGTGAAGATCGAGATCGTAGACATCGCGGAGCGCATCGAGCGGTTCCTGCCTCTGCTCGAGGAGATGGTGACGGAGGGAATGATCACCATCCAGGAGTGCGAGATCATCAAGTACGTCCATACGCCCCGCTCCTGACACCCGCCGTTTCCGGGGAGGCTGCGCCCCGCTCTTCCACCGCCGAGCCGGACATAGAGGGCGGCGCAGCGCGCGGAACGAGAACGCGGAGGGCGGCGGGAACGATCTCCAGGCGGGTGGGCGTGTAGCCTGCGATATGGTCGTCGGCATGAACGGGCAGAGGATGATGCGCGCGAAACCGCCGCCGTATCTCGACCGTTCTGGCATGGACGCGGCGCACCTTCGGCAAGTCCAGATGCCTGCCGCGCAGCAGGGCCGTTCCGAACCGCAGGAGTTCCCACCAGGTCAGCGCGCCAACGATCACCACGTCCAGCAGGCCGTCGTCGAGGACGGCTCCCGGAGCCAGTTCAAAATTCGGGCCGAGGAAGGGAATGTTGGCCGCCGTCACCATCAGCGCCTCCTCTTCCTGCGCGACTCCATCCAGAGTCAGCAGCAGGCGGCGCGCGCGCGGCGTCAGGCAGAGCGGACACATCACCTTCAGAACGCGGAATATCTCGTGTTTGCGCGGTTCGGCAGGGCCGAAGGCGCAGATCGCATCCGCGAACAGCCCGACTCCTGCCCCTTCCAGAAAGTACTCCCCGCCGATGCGCCCGACCTCGATGCAGCGTTCCTCGCCCTCCGCGATCACGCGCAGCGCCGCGTCCAGGTCGAACGGCAGCCCCAGCGCGCAGGCGATGTTGTTATCCGTCCCCATCGGCAGCACGCCCAGCCGCAGCGATGTGCCGACCAGCCCCTGCGCGACCGCGCTGATGGTGCTGTCTCCACCGACCGCGACAATCGTATCGTACCCTTCCCATCGGGCGGCGGCCACCAGATCGGGCAGCCTATCGCGCGGCGGAATGATGCGGACAGAGGCGTTCAGTCCGGCGCGTTCGGCGGCCTCGTGCAGGAAACGCAGGCTGTCCGGGGCAGATAGGGCGTCCGTCGGCTTGCCTGCTATTCTTGAGAGTCGTGCCAGCGCGGCGCGCAGGCGGCCCGCTTTCGGATTGGCAAGGATCAGGCAGCGGCTCACGGTCTCCTCCGCTCCCGCTCGCTGCGCGCCTTGAGGAGCCGCCGCCACGCCAGGCTCAACGGTCGCCGACCGCGCACCAGCCAGGCACCGACGGGACTGCGCCGCTTCCCGACGATCTGCGCCTCCGCCAGACACGCCAGCAGTGCGGCGGGCGTCAGAGGCTCGCCCTCCGGCAGATCGAACTCCGTGTAGACCGTGCCGATGGCGTTCAGCGCGTGCGCATCGCTGCCGCCGCCGCACAGCTTGCCGTGCCTGCGCGCAAACTCCTCCGCCAGCGCGTTATACCGATCCTGCCCCACTTTGCCGTTGAAAGCCTCCACAATATCTACCTGATCCAGGATGGCAAGCAGCGAGCCGCCGCCGGTGCGCCGCGCCCGGCGCTTGTCGAACGGATGCGGCAGATAGACGAGTCCGCCCTGCGCGTGTATCGCCTCCATCGTCTCGGCAGCGGAGAGTCGCGGCGGGATACGCTCCTCCAGAAACAGGCCGATGACATCGCCCTCGCGCGCGGTCACCTCCTCGCCGACCAGGACATCCAGCTTCCGCGCGCGGTCACGCAGGCGCAATGCTCCCTCGATGCTATCGTGATCGGTCACGGCGATACCCGTCAGGCCGCGCCGCAGGCAGTGCGCCTCGATAGCGTCCAGAGGCGTGTCGCAGTCCGGCGAGAATTCGGTATGCAGATGCAGATCGTAGCGCACGGTTCCCATGAGCGTTCGTCCGTCAGTCGAGCGTTTACGTCTGAAGGTTCCCGGAAACGTTTGTGGCCCCTGCCCCTATTTACTATCCTAGAACGCAGAGCCGAAACCCTGCCCTCAGAAAAGATATTGACAGAAACGGAATCTTGCCCTATACTGATGTCCATATCAGCAATAGGGGCAACTACCCACAAAAACGTTTCCTGGCCGCAACTTCACTCTGCGCGTCGGGCCTTGCTTTTGTCACCTTTCTGCGATTTCCTCGCTTTTCATTCGGTCTCGACGAGGAGGTGATGCAATGGAGGACAAGAAAGGCTTCGATCCGGTAGAGGCGATAGTCATCCTGATCGGTGTACTCATAGTAGGCGGAAGCATACTGCTCGGTGTGCTGCTGAGTATGCGCCCTGGCGGCGGATTGTAGGGACGCGGCAATGGAACGAAAGCCCCCAATTGCATGGATGGTGGCGTGCAGCGCGCTGCCTATCCTCTGGAGCGTTTGCAGTCCGTCCGTTCAGCGCATGATCTGCGAGGTCCATCGGTATTGCCAGACCCTTCGCACTCTTTTGCGCCGACGACGGCCCTGGACAGTTCGCGGCAGTTGGAAGGCGTGAACGTCCAGCTTTTCGATCCTTCCACACAGGAGCGCACGGGCCTGCGCATCCTGCTCGCACCGCTCTCTGCGCGCCCCCAGAACGACCAGACTGTACGTGAGTAAGGACTCGATGACACTCGACACAACAAGCGACCCGAACCAACCGGCCGAAGGCCGCCCCTGAGAACCAGGCGCGGCCTTCGGCATTTTTCCAGGTTGTGAAGGAAACGGCCCGTGCCTGTTGCCGCTCAGAATTTGGAGCGCGTGGTGAGGTAGCGTTCGAGGGCGCGGTCGTAGGGGGTGGCGGTGGTCATGCGCAGATAGTGGATGCGGCGGGCTTTGGCGTGGGTCTCTACGGTATCGAGGAAAGCGTGCAGTTCGGACTGGTAAGCAAGGCGGAGAGCGGCAGGATCGGCGTCGGCCTGGCCCGGCCCTTCAGCATCCAGGAAGCGGAGCGTGCCTTTCTCGTCGGGCAACTGCATCTCGATTTCGGTCAGGACGTGCAGCAGCAAGACCTGCCAGCCGCGATGCGTGTACATCGAGAGCGCGCCGAACAGCACATCCGGCCCTTCCAGGAAGTCGGAGACAACGACCAGCAGCCCTTTGCGCCGGGCCAGCGCGAACAGCGAGCGCAGCGCGTGGGAGAGCCGGGTCGGGCCGTCCGGCTGCGTCTGTTCCAGAGTATAGAGCAGGTTGTGGAGATGCGTCATCGTGCCGCCGGGCGGCACGAACGCCTGCAACTCCTCCGCGCCCAGCGCCAGGCTCGCTTTATCCCCCTGCTGTATCATCAGGTAGCAGAGCGCCGCTGTCAGGTAGGCTCCGTACTCGAATTTCGAGAGCGGCGCATCGGCGACATCCCTGCGCCCGTTTCCGGCTTCCGGGCCGTCCAGAAGACGCTGCCACCAGGCCCGACGAGGCGATACGGCGGCTTCTGGCTCCGCCTCCGGCTCTCCGCGGAAGGCCATCGAGCGGCTCGTATCGAGCAGCACGTGGCAGCGCATGTCCGTCTCTTTGCGGAACAGCTTGATGTAGTCGCGGTCGGTGCGGGCGTAAGCGCGCCAGTCGAGCGCGCGCAGTTCGTCGCCGGGGACATAGGGGCGATAGTCGGAGAACTCGGCGGAGGCGTCGTGGTAGGGCGAGCGATGCCGACCGGCGTAGAAGCTCTCGACGACCAGCTTCGCCGCGAACTGGAAGCTGTGGAAACGGCGCAAGTCCTGCGGGCGCAGGAAGCGGGAAGGAGGACCCGGCGGGGACGGCTCGCTCATGCTTTCATTCGGGGCAGAAACTCGCCGATCTTGCGCTTGACCCGCTGGAGCGCGTTGTCCACCGTTTTCGGCGGGCAGCACAGTTCCAGGGACATCTCGCGGTAAGACTTGCCCTGGAGGTAGCAGTCTAGCACGCGCATCTCCAGATCGGAGAGAGTGTGCCGCACCGCGTCCAGCCGCCCGGACGTTTCGTGCTGATGGAAGAGCGAATATTGCGGGTCATCGGCGCGCATGTCCGGCAGGCAGTCGAGCAGCATCCCCTCGCTGTCGTCGGCTTCGGCGGTAGGCGCATGATAGAGCGAGACGTAGGCGTTCAGCGGGACATGCTTCTGCCGGGTCGCGGTCTTGACTGCCGTGATGATCTGCCGGGTCACGCACAGGTCGGCAAAGGCGCGGAACCGGGCGAAGCGATCATCGCGAAAGTCGCGGATGGCCTTGTACAGCCCGATCATGCCCTCCTGCACCACATCATCGTGGTCTGCGCCCAGCAGAAAATAGGAGCGCGCTTTGCTTTCCACCAGGGGCCGGTATTTGGAAAGCAGTTGCTCCGTAGCGCGCACGCTGCCGGTACGGGCCATCCGCACCAGGTCCTCATCGCGCGCCTGCAAATCCAGGGACGACTCACGGCTCATCATGACCATCGGCCATCCTCCTCCTGCGCGCCTGTGCCGGGGTAAATCGGTTCTCCCCTGAGACCGGACGCGCGCGGCAGCGACTTCCCTTGCTGGCCCCTTCCTCGCCCGACCCGAAGACCGGGCGCAACGGCCCAACAATGTCAATATAAAGCAACCTTGCGGGATTGTCAAGGGTACGGGCCGATAATTTTCGGAGGGAAATTGCCTGCGCGCTTTTGCCGTCCGGAAAGCCGGAAAAGAGGCGACTTATTCCCAGCGATCCAGTCCGAGGAGTTTGCGGCCCAACGGCGTCAGTTCGGCGACAGAGCAGAACTCCGGCTCGCGCGGGTCGCCATAGAAATAGGGCGCTTGGGGCGGGCGGCGTTCCCGCCAGCAGGCGATGCGCTCCTGTCGCGCCTCCTCGTCCTCTTCCCGCGCCGGGGACATGGCGATATACTGGGCGAAGCGCGGCTTGTTCGAGACGTTATGGCCGTTGCCGTGCGCCAGCAGCCGATCCCAGATGACCAGATCGCCCGCCTTGCCGGGAATGGGGGTCAGTTTCATGCCCGGCGGCAGGCTGTTCAGGTCCGGCACGCGCGGATTGCGGTCGGCGGGCTGCGTCTTGATCCACTCCGCCAGGCAGCGATGAAAGCCGGGGATGCACTGAAAACCGCCCATGTCGGCGTCGGTATCGGCCAGATAGAGGACGCCCTGCACCCAGAACCGCTTGATCTGGCTCAGATCGGAAGTATCTACATCCCAGTGGATAAAGCCTTTGTGGTCGTATTCCGGGTGGGCCGGATGGCGCGGCGGTTTCATGTTGACGCGATCCATCGTCACCCAGAGTTTTGCCGTACCGATCAACTCGGCGAACACCTGATAGAGCTTCGGATGCTGGCGATTGTTCCACATCGCCTGATGCTGGTAGATCTCGATCATGCCGCCTTTGGGCAGTGGGTCGCGATACCAGTCCTCCGGATTATCGCGATCCAGGCCCAGGAAGTCCCAGATCATATCAATGACGGCGTCGCAGTTCTCTTTCGGCACGACATTGCGGACGAGCAGATAGCCGTTTTCTTGAAAGAAAGCATGATCTTCCGGAGTCAAAATAGGCATAGCCGTCTCCTTTCTCCCGATCTGTTTCTCTCTATCCCATTCGTCTTCCTGCTTGTTTGAACCACCTCCCCTCGGCCCTCTTCTCCCGGCAGAAAAAGGAGGAAGGATGAATCAGAGCCAAATTCATCCTTCCTCCTTCCGCCTTCATCCTTATTGAGGTGAGGGCCGGGGCCGAGTCCCCTCTACGTCTCCCCGACATCTTCCGAGTCGTCGCCGGGAACCGCGCGGGCGCCCCGGCGATTGGCGAAGAGGCGGTCGGCCTCCTCGGTCTCATCGCCGAGAGGGGCCTTGCGGTTCGCGCGATGACCGCGCTGCGCGACCGGGCCGCCGTAAGGCCCCATGCTGGCGGGGCGTGCGCCGCCATAGCGTTCCTCTTGCGGATGGGCCGCCGTGCCGCCAAAAGGACTCTCCGTCCGCGCGCCGACTTCGGTGATGGTTCCTGCCTCCATCTCCTGTGCGCCCGCGTCCGGCGGCGCGCTCTCCGGGCGCTCGTGATCGTAGTCGTCGAGTTCCCGGCCCAGATCAATTCCGCTCAGGTCAGGAACGCCCCATGCGGAATCCTCGGCGTTGTCTTCCGCCTGCTGCTGTAGCAGTTCGTCCACTCGTTCCAGCAGCCGCTCGGTCTCGGCGTTGGGCTGCTCTTCTTCCCCGACCAGCAGCGCCGTCGGGCGCAGCGCACGCGGAGTAACTCTCTCTTGTCTAAGCATGGGTTTCCCTCTCCTGATTCGTCGTGAAATCCGGCGGCACGGCGCGGGCGTCTGCGGCGGGAAAACAGGTGTCCGTGCGCTGTTCCACAGACGTTGAGAGAGATAGGGATGTTCCACAGAGTCGAAGGGCGCGAGAAGGCGGGGCGGCGCGCAGAGCAGGCGGAGGCCGGTCAGCGCAGGGAGTCGCGGACGGCGCGGGCCTGTTCGGGAGCCAGGTGGCCGATGTAGGTGATGTCCAGCGGGCCAGACGGAGAGTCGGCCTGCCAGCGTTGGATGCTGCGGCCCTCGCCGCGATTGCCGAAGGCTCTGCCGTTGGCGCGGGCCGGTCGCTCATAGAGGACGAAGCTGGTCACGCCTTCGGAGTAGCGCAGCAGCACGGAGGAGGCTTCGGGCCGGGACTGCGGCGGGCCGGGAAAGACCCACACGGCGGCGAGGCGGAAGCCGGGCGGCAGCACCGCCGGTTCCAGCGGCGTGAAGGGCAGCAGAGGACGGGCTTCGGCCACCGTGCGCAACTGCTTGGCCTGCGGCGGGAAGAGCGGGTTGGTCTGCGCGCCCTGCAAAAACGCGGGCGAGAAGTCCTTCGGGCTGACTCTGGCTGCCGGGCCGATGGTGATGCGGGTGAAATAGGAGCGCGAGACGAGGCCGCGCGGCCCGGACAACTCCATGCCCAGCTTGACGCCCGTCTCCTTATCTATCCAGAACTTGCTCTGGAACCGCCGCCCTGCGCCGAACCGCCCGCCGCCCTGCAACTGCACAATGGCGGCATTGCGTCCCGCGACGATCTCCTCCCCGACCTTCTGCACGGCGATGCGCTTCTGGCGGATGGCGTCGGCGATGCGCTTCTCCTGCCCGCCCATGTTGAGATGCGTCGGCCAGAGCGCGATGTCGAGGACGTTCGTGTTCTTGTGATAGTAGCGGTACTGGCTGTGCGTGATGAGCATCACGTCGCCTGCCAGGTCGGGCGGCTCGATGAAATCCATGCGGAGACGGCCCTTCAGCCCGCGCACCTCCTGCCGGGAGAGCCGTCCGCCGCGTTCCGTCACCTGCTCCCCGGCATACGCGGCCTGCTGCGAGAGCATCAGCTTGATCAGCGCGACGGCTGCCGGGTCTTGCGGCTCGTTTTCGGCGCGGCTGTCCGGCGGCTGCGGGCGCAGGGCGCGATGGAAGCGAGCCTGTCCGAAGGCGAAGGAGGGCAGCGTCAGGCACAGGGCGAGCAGAGCCAATCGCCACAGCAGAAGACGGCCTGCTTCTATAGCGAAGGGCGGGCGAACGCGCCCGCCCTCATTTTCCGAGAACTTTCTCCGTTTCATCTCAGTTCGGGGCGGCGTCCGTGTTGACGGCGGCGGCGTCTTCGAGGGCGGCATGGGCTTCCAGATTGGCGGCTGCCGGGTCATCCAACGGGTTGGCTGCCGCCAGCGCGACACTGCGGCGCAGCGACTCCGCCGCGATAGGAACGGGCGCAGACGTCGGACGCGACGGCGGCAGGGGCAGGTCGGACGGCTTGACGGCCCCGCCGTGCGGCAGCAGCAGCAGCGCGACCAGCGCCGTGAGCGCGAAGCCGAGGCTCAACGCCGGAGCGGGGCGCTGGCGCAGGGTCTCGACCAGCGCGGCCCAACCGTCGCGCAGGGCCGTCAGGCGGGAGCGGGAGAGCGGCCTTTCCGGTTCCACGCTGTCCAGGCGGGCGTGCAGCTTCGCCATGAAGTTGTCGGACGTATCGAAGCGCGGCGCGGCCTGCAACAGCCGCACGGTCGCCTGCATCCGGCGGCAGAGCGCGGCGCATTCGGCGCACGCCGCCAGATGCTTCTCCACATTCCAGACCTGACGCGCCGAAAGCGTGTCGTCCAGATAGTCGGAGAGCAGGAGCCGCATCTGCGCGCACTCGCGATTGTCGTTGGTATCGGTGTGGTACATCGTTCTCTCTTCTCAAGGCAGGGGTTTAGAGGCGCGACTTGCCGCGCCCCTCCGTTGGCCTCTTCACGCCAGACCGCCTAGATAGGGCGTCAATCTCTTTTGCAGGGCCAGCCGCGCGTTGAACAGCCGGGACTTGATCGTGCCGAGCGGACAGCCGACAATCGCGGCGATCTCGTCGTAGGGCAGCCCTTCGATGTCGTGCAGCAGCACGACGGTGCGCAGTTTCTCCGGCAGGGCGCGCAGGGCTTCGTCCAGCCGCGCGCCGAGTTCCTTGTTGAGCAGGAGACGCTGCGGATCGAAAGCCACATCGGGTATCTCGCGCTCTAGCTCTTCCTCATCCGCGCCCGTCTCCGGCGTCCACGCAGTCATCAGGTCGCCGATGCGCCTGTTCTTACGGCTGTAGTCAATGCACAGGTTCGTCGCGATACGGAACAGCCAGGTGTTGAGACTGGCGCGGCTCTGAAACGAGTGGATACTCATATAGGCGCGCACGAACGTCTCCTGCGTCAGGTCTTCGGCGTCCAGCGCGGAGGGAACCATGCGATGAATGTAGTTGTAGACCTTACTCTTGTAGCGCAGCACGATCTCGTTGAAGGCGGCGCGGTCGTTCGCCTGAGCGCGTCGCACCAGCGCAATGTCGGCGTGCATGGCAGCCGTCTCCGCAAAAAGCATAGGTCGCTCCGATTTCCCGCTCTTATTGTTGGCGGATAGGTCACTGCTCCTTTCTTGTGTAGACGCGGGCGGGGCGAAAATGTTCAATGGAGGGTGTTCAGGTGTTCGGTGTTCAGGCATCTAACGCCCAAACACCTAACACCTGAACACCCTCTCAAGGTAGGTGAGGAGGAGGCGAACGAGTTCGGCGGGCGCGTCGCGGTGCATAATCTCGTAGCCGTGCGAATTCTCGACGGGCAGGCCAAGCGTGACCGGGCGGGCGGTGAAGCCTTTGGCTGCCGCGCAGGAGGCGTCGCTGCCGCCGCGCGTGAGGTACTGCCAGTGCGGGTTCTGACCGAGTTCGGCGCAGCAGTCGGCCAGCAGGTCGCCGTCTACGGACTCCATCGCGGCGTAGCCGTCGCGTACCCACAGCGTCGGTTGGGCGTCAATGGGAAAGTCGGCGTCGGGCGTCTTCGGGCCGATCTCTAAGGCGACGCAGATGTCGGCGGGCTGCGTGCGGAGAACGTACTGCGCGCCCTCCGCGCCGGTCTCTTCGGAGGCGGTGGCGGCGAAGGTGACGCTGCCGAGGCCGTCCGCGCCGCTCTGCTTGAGTTTCTCCAATGCCAGCAGCCAGACGGCAAGGTCGGCGCGGTCATCGAGGAAGTAGGAGGCGACGAACGGGCCGAACTCGGTGACGACGCGGCGGGAGGCTGCCAGCACGACGCGCAGGCCGGGGCGCACTCCCGCCGCTTCCAGTTCCTCCGCGCTCTGCCCGGTGAAGAGATAGGCGTCGGGCCACTTGAGCGGGTTGGTGCGGGCGTGAACGGCGACGGCGTCCGGGTGTTCGGTGTGCATACTGCCGAAGGAGAGAATGGCGGGAACGGAGCCGCAGCGGGTGAGAATATCCATCGGGCCTTCGCCCCATTTCCAGGGATGCGAACCGCCGTAGGCGGCGACCCGTATCCTGCCGTCGCTTTCTATCTGCGTGATCATCAGGGCGATCTCGTCTAAATGCGCCGTGACGAGAACGGAAGGGCCGGACTTCGTGCCGGGCAGGTGAACGAGCAGGTTGCCTTTCGGGTCGGTTGTCGGCGTGTAGTCCAGGGCGTGCAGGCGGGCGATAAGCCCGTCGCGCACGGCGCTCTCCTGACCGGGCGGGCCGGGCAGCGCAATCAACTGGCGGACAAGTTCGATAGCGTCGGACATGCGGCATGTTCCTGAGTGGGAAGTTTAGCCGCAGATTAGCCGGAGGGCGCGGCGTTTCCTGCCTCTGTTTTTATGTGCAGGGTGTGGCCGGTCTGCGTGAGGCGGGCGGAGAAGAGGGAGAGAAGCGGGGCGAGGGGGGCCATCCAGTTGCCTTCTACGACGGTCGGTTCGCTGGTCAGGGAAATCGGTTCGGCGTCCTGCTGCGCAGTCTTCTGCCCGGCAGTGAGCGTGAGGGTACGGGCGGAGGCGGTGATCGTCAGCGTGTCTTTTTCGCCGGGTGTCGCTTTGCCGCCCAACGCCTCCACCATCGCGCCGACAGGAACGATCCAGTGATCGGCGCGCAGCACGGGCGCAAGGGGAAGAGGCACGCGCTGCCCGTTGACGACGACGACGACGTTCTCCCCGGCGATGCGATGCGGATAGCCGGTCTGCGCTTTTTCGATAGCCCGGATTTTGTCAGGGTCTACGAGCGGAAGCAGGCCGGTTCGCGCCAACTGCTTCGTGATGCGCGCCAGCGAGACAAGCCCTTTGTGATAGATGTTCGGGAAGACCGCGAGATAGAACTGCCCGTCGCGCTCTCCGAGGCTGATCGGCTCGTAGACGGAGTAGATGGTCATGCCCTTCTCGACTTGATCGAACATCTTGTGCGCGGCGTCGGGATAGAGGCGCACGCAGCCGTGCGAGACGGCCCCGCCGATGGAACGGGGCGCGTTCGTGCTGTGGAAGCCGAAGCCGGGCTTACTCCACCCCATCCACCGGTCTCCAAGCGGGTTTTCCGGGCCGGGCGGAACCGGATCGTCTTTGATACCCTCACGCTGCACGATGCTATTGGGAGGTGTCCAGCGCGGGTTCGTCTGCTTCTCGACCAGGCGGAACGTGCCGATTGCCGTCGGCCAGTCCGGTTTGCCGATAGCGACGGGGTAGTGTCCGACGAGACGGCCCGCTTTGAACACGTAGACGCGGCGTTCGGGCAGGTTCAGCACGATCCCGTCTTTCGGGTTGCGCGGGAGGATATGCAGCGTCGGGAGGGTCAGCGCTCTGCCGGGGCGGGGGCGTGAACGGGTCAGGTGATTAAGCCGTGCCAGCGTGAAGCGGTTGACGTTCTCGCGGCGGGCGATCTTAGTCAGCGTGTCGCCGCGCCGCACGGTGTAGGTTCGGGCCTGCCCGACGACGGGCTGGATTTTGGCGGGCGGTTGGCCGCAGACGGGAAGGCCCAGAAAAAGGGCGGCGAGCGCCAGAGCGAGTGTTCTGCTGTGCATTCTGCGTTGTCCTGTCAAAAAAACCGGCGGGACGAACCGCTGTTTCTGTGGAAAGGACGTGGTATGCGGACAGCGAGTTCCGCAGAAAACGGCGGTGTTGTCCGTTCGCGAAAAAGCCGACAAATTTATGCCGTCAGGTCTTGATCTTTTTGGGCGGATCGTGTACGATCCAGATCACTTTGCCGGAAGCCTGCTTGCCGACATGAGAGGGAGCCGCCACGCCGCCCGATGGACATACCCGATATTTTCGAGGAAATCGCTGCTGAGGAGACGCCTGCGCCTGCCCGCATAGAGACGGTTGCGGAGGGCCGGACGGGATATGCCACGCCTCCCACGCCGTTCTTCTCCGACGCCTGCCGGGGGTTCCGGCTCTATCAGGGCGACGCGCTGGAACTGCTGCGCCGCGCCCGCTCCGAGATGTTCGATCTCATCTTCGCCGACCCGCCCTACTTCCTCAGCAACGATGGTATCACGTGCCAGTCGGGACGGATGGTCAGCGTGAACAAGGGCAAGTGGGACAGGTCGGAGGGCTTTGAGGCCGATCACGAGTTCAACCGGGCCTGGCTGCGGGAGTGCCAACGCCTGCTCAAGCCCAACGGCACGCTCTGGGTGAGCGGCACAAGCCACAACATCTACTCCGTCGGTTATGCGCTGCAAACTCTCGGCTATAAAATCCTCAACGACATCGCCTGGTACAAGGTCAATCCGCCTCCCAATCTCGCCTGCCGCTACTTCACGCACGCGACGGAAACGGTGCTGTGGGCGGCGAAAAACCGCAAGAGCAGGCACACGTTCCACTACGCTCTGATGAAGCAGCAGAACGGCGGCAAGCAGATGCAGTCGCTCTGGCAGATTAAGCCGCCCGCGCGTAGCGAGAAACGCTATGGCAAGCATCCGACGCAGAAGCCGGAAGCGTTGCTAGAGCGTATCGTACTTGCGGCTTCCAACCCCAGTGACCTCGTTCTTGACCCGTTCTGCGGTTCCGGCACAACGGGCGTCATCTGTGCGCGTCACCATCGCCGCTTCGTCGGCTTTGAAGTCGAGCCGGATTTCCTGGATATTACCGTTCGGCGGCTTCTGGATGAGTTCAAGCAGGAGGATATACAGCCTTCGCTTGCAATAGATGTAGACATAAATCAACTAAACGGGGGGGGGGTAGAAGATGGCCTGTTGCGATTTCTACCGCTCCCGCTATGGCATTAACACTCCTGATGCCGCCTTTGAAAAGTTCGTCGGCACGCTCCAAACCTACTACGACCGCGACTACTACGTAGATTGGAGTACGGTCTATGCCAACGCCGGACGCTATCACAGAGAACTGCTGCTACTGAGTTCGCTCTGCAAGGCGGCGGACAAAGAAAAGGCGGCAAGAGAACTGCTGCGAGATTATCCACAGGTCATTCCCGCTCTGCCGATTTTGATAGGCAATCGGGGCAGCGTTCTGATTATGGAAGACCCTGCGGAGGCGCGGGTTACAACCTACGAGTTCACAAAGCCGAATACTCAAAATCTCGACGCGGAGGTAGAACGCTACGCGCAATTCCTGCTGACCTCCGGGCTGATAGAACTGCTTGATCACATCGGTTCGGTTCCTGACTACGTGACGGGCGTTGAAGTTGGTATCGGCACAAACGGCAGAAAAAACCGGGGCGGCGACTGCGGCATTCGCGCCATTAACCCGTTCGTCATCAAAGCTGAGACCGCGCTGCCAGGAATGTTAAGCAAATATCAAGCCTCGTATGAATATTTAAGGCAGATAGGTTGCCCCATGCCGGGGCAGTTTGCGGGGTTTATCTGGGATTGGGCGTTCTGGACAGAGCAGAAACCGCGTCGTTTTGTTGTTGTAGAGGTCAACCACTACGGAGGCTCGGGTTCTAAACCTGCGGAAGTCGCCAGAGAATATACCGCCCGCCAGCCCGTCCTGGATAGCGCCAACATCGGCTTTATCTGGATTACGGACGGATTAGGTTGGCGGCAAATGCGCGCTCCCCTCCGAATGGCGTTCGACAACATCCATCATCTTATCAACGTGCGTCTAGCTGCGGATGGAATGTTGGAATGGGTGCTGCGCCGCTCGCTCTTCCCTGAAACGTATCGTGAAGAGGAAGGATAATCTCGCAACAGTCGCGAAATGCTCTCCGTCGAGTCGTACCGAGCGGCCAACGGAAGCCTCTACATGACCTGGAAAGAGTTCACCTACAACCTCGTCCTCGAATACTGCCATAATCTCGGCGCGCGCACTTTCACCCTGCGCGACTTCTACGCCCGGCACGCCGAAGATTTCGCCCGATTCGCCCCTGCCAACCGCCATCCCTTCGATAAGGTACGCCAGCAACTGCAATTCCTACGCAAAGACGGCCTGCTTACGTTTGTGAATAATCACGGCACATACACCCTGCGCGGTATTGATCTCCTGCGTGATGAGGTGGAGGAACCGCGCATAGCCCAGGCGCTGCCGGACGATGCGCGGGAGCGGGAGTATCTGATAGAAGTCCATGCCCGCGACCGGGGATGGGTACGCATGGCCCGCCTGACCTATGGTGACTACTGTCTCATTCCCCGCTGCAACAACACCTTCCTCAAGCCGAACGGACAACGCTATATCGAGGTACATCACATTGATCCTCTATATGAAGGCGGCGAGGAAGCGATCTGGAACCTGTCGGTAGTCTGCGCGCATCATCATCGCATGGCGCATTTCGCAATCGCAGAAGAGAGAAAGCGGCTTCGCGATATTCTCATCGAACGCACGCAGTCGTTCCTTACGCGCCCCTCTTAGCCACCGGACAAGGAATCGGCCCCACTTTGTCGGCTCGCTGTATGTAACCTCTTCGCTCAGGCCCACGCCTAATCTGCATCCAACCTGCGGACTTTAGAAAGGGAAAAAAGATGCGACGAACGTCTCTGCAGGCGCTGCTGGCGGCGGCCCTGCTGACCGCGCTGCTGCCGCAAGCCTACGCCCTCTGGTCGGAAGTCCAGTTGACGCCGAAGCACCTGGCGTTCGACAACCTCACGTTCACGATCAAGACGAAAGAGGTGGAGAAACTCACGGGGTTTGAAGTGACCGTCACGCCGAAAGCGGGCAAGAAGCTGTCGCCGTTTCTCGCGGCGCGTCTTTCGATTGCCAGTGCCGATACCTTCGTCGGCACGGTTCCTGTCGAGGAGAAGCGGGCGGAGGACGGCAGCGTGCGCTACTGGTTCCGCGTCTCCCCGAAGTTCCTGTCGAACTCCCGGTTCGATTTCGACGCGGGGAACTATGTCGAGGTCAAGGGCAAGCCGCCCCACCCGAAATTCGAGCAGATCATGGGCGGCAGCAGCTACTGGTTCTTCCTGCGCGACTTCGCCGCCCTCGCCAGGCCGTGACCCTTCTCGCCCGCCGCCGCCCCTGCGAAAAACCGTATCGCGGCGGCGTGTCGCCCGTGCAGCGTCGTGTTGCAGAATGATGTCATCTGTGCTATAATCAAGGAGGGTTCCGCCCGAAGAGTTTCCCCTCTCCGAGCGGAACGGGCCTACCTTACTCGCGCTGTTTCGGCTTCCGCACGAGTAGGATCAGCGCCGTCACGTAATACGCTGCGCCCGCAGCGTAAAACACAACGGCCAGAACATGTGCTAAAGTCTCCATGTTCTGCGGCCCTCCTTTCTTGGAGGCGGCGTTTGTGTGTCCGCGTGATATGACCGCGCGGGCGATCTGCACAGGCGCTGCCTCCAGTTTCTAGGCGTGCAGACCGACGCCACACGCCCACCAGTTACCCTGAAAAGCCCGCTTCCAGGCAGTCTGCCTGGAAGCGGTTTTGTTAGCACACGCGGGGGCTTGCAAGGGACGAGGAGTCTTCTACTTGAGCGTTCACCACGAGCAAGATACACAACATCCCGCCGAAACCGCCAATGCGGAGCAGCCACTTACTCTGGAAGAGCGCCGTGCTTTTCTTCGTCTTCCACTGGCGGAACGCCGCCGTATTCTGGCGGAGCAGGCGAAGCGTTTAGAGGCGCATTACGAAGAAGACACAGAATGGAGAGAGTTCCAGAGAGGCGACATCATCGAGTATCCGTAGTCGGAGGGACGGCGCAGGCTATGGCCGCCATTCCAGGCCGAGGGAGATCGTGAAGTCCGGGCCGATGCTGCTGAGGAGCGGCAGCGAATAGTCGTGAAAGTCGCCGTTTTCCGAGAAGGAGGCAAATAGGACGTGACGGCTGTCGAGGACGCGCCGGTAGCCGAACGTCGCCGTCACCTGCGCGCGGTCGGCAAAGCCGTTGCCGGTACGCACGGCCAGGCTGTTGCCGTCTATCTGAAACACGAAGCTATCGCGGCGGTTGGGATGATACTCCACGCCGATAAGCCCCTGGAACATGGCGCTTTGCGCGTTCGGCACGCGGTTCGCATGGCCCAGGAGCAACCCGCCGACGTTGGCGAAAAAGAGAATATCGCGCCCCACGTTGTAGCGCCCGTCCAGCGAAAGGCCCGCGTCCACGTTTCCGCTGCCCAATAACCGGTTCGGATTGCCGGTCGGCAGCTTAAGTCCCAAGCGCAGCGTCAACGCAGAACGGGGCGTCGTCGGCAGCAGTTCCCGCTTGAGCGTCACCGATACGTCGCCAGGCCCGAAAGCGTTCCCCTCGTTGACCTGCGTGACGCCGTTCGCATCCACCAGCCGCAGGATACTCCGATATTTCGGCTGCGCCCCCCGCCCTGCCGGATCGTCCTGCGCGTTGCCGGACAGCCCGAAGAAGCTGTGCCAGGCGCTCAAGAACGGATCGAGAAAGCCGCCGTTCCGCCACAGCGCCGGCACGAAGACGCCGAGTTCCGTCCTCCGACCGAGACCCTGCCGCCAGGAGAACAGGAGTCGCTGCGTCTCGTTGTCTTCCTGCACCGTCGCGCCGCCCTGCGGCAGCGGAGCCAGCAGATTGTTGAACACGTCCAGATGCAGGCCGAAGCGCGTCCCGCCCGCAGGCAGCGTATCCGGCAGTTCCGGCGTGAACTGTAGGAAGAGCAGGTTGTACGGTCTGCCGTTGCGCACCGGCATCGGCCCGCGCGCCCCCGTTAAGGCCGGGTTTTCGACAGCAGACTGCCCGCGCGCCGGTGTCCCCCAGCCTGCCGCCAGCAGCACGGTCCATGCTACGATCTGGCCTATTCGCTCTTTTCCCTTTCGCCCCGGCTTCTCCACGACGCCTCCTCTCCGCCGGAACGGTTCTCTCTGCCCGCCCGTCATTCCTGCCTGAAGCGAAAACGGCGGAGGAGATCCCGGCCCGCCTGTCGCAATAGAGCCTACCACTTTCCGGAGGAGGAAGCCGTACTGATGACCCTGACCGCGCCGCTTCTCGACAGACTGGAAGCGCAAATCGCCCGCAAGCATGTACTCGATCACCCGTTCTATCGCGCCTGGACACAGGGAACCCTGAGCCGCGAAGCCCTGCAAGACTACGCCGCGCAGTACTATCATCATGTCGCCGCGTTCCCGACCTATCTCTCCGCCGTCCACAGCCGCACGCCCGACCCGGCAGCCCGCCGCGTCCTGCTGCAAAACCTGATGGACGAAGAGGCCGGTGCGCCCAACCATCCCGAACTCTGGCTGCAGTTCGCCGCAGGAATGGGCGTGTCGCGGGAGACGGTGCTGAACACGCCCGCACGCCCGGAGACCGCCGCCCTCGTCGAGACGTTCCGCTCCGTGTGCGGCAGCGGCTCCTTCACGGAGGGTATTGCCGCCCTCTACGCCTACGAGAGCCAGATACCGGAAGTCGCGCAGTCGAAGATCGTCGGCCTGCGGCAGCGTTATGGCGTGGAGAACCCCGACACGCTTGCCTACTTCGCCGTCCACGTCGAAGCGGACGAAGTCCACCGTGCCGAGGAGCGCGCCCTGCTCTCCCGCCATATCGCCACCGATGCCGAAGCGGACGCCGCCCTTGACGCCGCCGAACGCGCCCTCGACGCCGTCTGGAACCTCCTCTCCGGCCTCTGCCATCGGCATAACATCGTCTGCGATTGACGGATGGCCCTCCCCGTGTCCCTCCCTCAGCTTTGGGGGAGGGAACCATCACAAAGCCCGCGCCTCTGTTGGCGGCCACACGAACTCTCGACACGGCGGTAAGGGGCGGCGATAGGAAATCTGGGGCAGGACTCAGGAGGCGACCGATGGAAGCCAGAACACTACGCATCGAAGAGAAACTCCGGCCACACTGGGGCAGCGGCGTCAAGCCCTCCGATTTCAAGGTGCGAGACGAGGGCGCGATAGATCCTCGCATTGTGCTTCTGGAACCAAACCTCTCCCTCTACTGCCTCGACTTCGAGAAGCGTCAGGCTCTCTTTGTAGAAACGCCGCCGGAGTGCGACCTCTCCCGCGCGCCCTTCCTGTTTCAGGCGCAATACGAGGCGGCGACGCGCCTTGTCCGGGTTCCCTACGAGACGCTGCATCGCCTGGCCGCCGAAGTCGCGTTGGATCCCTCCCGCCTCATCCTGATCTACTCGGTCGGGCGGTGCGGTTCCACGCTGGTAAGCCGCGCCTTCAACGCGGTCGAGGGCGTGGAGAGTATCTCGGAGCCGGATGTCTTTACGCAGATGCTGGGAATCTGGGGAGCGAACGGCCTGGACGGTGAGGAGCAGGCCGCGCTGCTGCGAAGCTGCACGCTCTTGCAGTGCGTGCCGGGTCAGATCAAGGGCGCGACGGCCTGGGCGCTCAAGTTTCGGAGTATGGTGACAGAGTTGGGGCCTCTGTTCTATGCGCTCTTCCCCACAGCCAGAGTCGTGTTCCTCTACCGCAATGCCGAACCCTGGGCGCGCTCCTTTCTGCGCATGATCGGAGTCACCGAACCGACGACACGGGCCTCTCTTGCTCCGCTGCGTTTCCTCTTCGGCCATACTCATCCCCGCGTAGATGCTCTGGATACCGCCTCCCCTCTCGAAACGGCGGCATTGATGTGGCTCTCCGTCATGGAAAAGTGCCTGGAGATGCAGCGACAGGGGATTCCGATGTTCGTGACTCGCTACGAGGAGTTGAACCGCGCCCCGCGCGAGGCGCTGGCGCAGATGTTTGCTTTCTGCGGCTTCCCTGCCAGCGCGGTCGGCGACCTGGAGGCCGTGTTGACGCAGGACTCCCAGGAGGGAACGGCTATCTCCAGAACGAGCTTAGGAGAGACAGCAACCGCACTGACGCAAGCGCACACAGACGAACTGCGCCGGATCATTCGGGAAGCGTCGCCGGAGGTGACCGCAGACACGATCCTTCCCGGAACCTACTTCCCGGCAGGCAGTCCAGGCTAGTTCCCGTTCGGAAGCGCAACGATGCCCGGAACAGGTACGGCCCTCGCCCGCAGGATGAGGGCGCTTTTTGTCTCCCCCGCGCGTATTATAAAGAGTGAAGACAGCCCGCGACAACGGAACGGAGGAGACGGCTCATGCGTTCCTATGGATATGAGGAAGACGAAGAGTTTGTGGATGAGGAGCAGGTCATTGACGAGTTTCTGGGGGAGAACCCCCGCGCCCGCGAACTGCGCCTGATGCGCTCTGCTCTGGAACAGCGCCGGGACGCCTTCCGCCGTGACCGCGACCGCACGCAGGACGAGAACGAGCGCGCCCGCCTGGACGCCAAGATCGCTGAACTGGAGACGCAGATCGCCGTCCTGCGCGATGAAGAGGCCATCACGACGTTCGTGGAGGACTCGGTGCGCGTCACGCTGCATAAGCCCTCCTCGGAAGACCTGATATGAAAGCCTCGCCAGGCTCGTGGGGAGAAATGGAAAACGTCAGGAACGCAGACTGGCTCGATTTCGCTGTTCTACACAGCAAAGGAGGGAAAACATGAGCCAGCAGACTGAGAACTGCCCTCTCTGCGGACACCCGCTGACCCCTGACAGCGGCCAGTGTCCCAACTGCGGCTGGACTCAGACCTCCCGGCAGCAGAGCGAGGAGAAACGCGCCTACCTGATCTTCGTCATCCTCATGCTCGTCCTCGGCGTCGTCACGATCCTGGTCGCCATGCGTCTGACCGGCGAAAGCCCCTGGCATCCTAACTGAGCGCCCGGCTGCCGTCCGCCTCCTTCGGTCTCTCCGCTCCGTCTCCTCTGCCCCTCGCCTTCTCGAAAACACCAAAAATCTTGCAAAGAATGACCAAAGTCAGTTGACAGTCCGCTTTCTCTTCGCTATAATCAGGCAGGCACACCGTCCATGCTGTCGCAACATGTCGCATTATCGCACTGTGTCCTCACCCGCTCCGCCGGTTTCGCCAACCGCGCTTTGCGCTGTGAGTCTGGCTTTGCCCACGCCTCTCTGCCCGAAACCTCGCGCGGCCCCCCGTTGAGGAACGGCGGCGACACGGCGCAGGTATCGTGCCAGACCGGGCCGCTTGACAGCCTGGAAGAGAGGAGCTGCCCGCCCGGTGGAACCATAAAGCCCATTGTAGAGGAGACCAGATGAACTCACAGTGCATGTCACCCCTGAAGGCGCTGATGCCCGCCCTGCTGCTGGCCGTATTCTGCGCTCCCCGGACAGCACGGGCCGATCTGCTGTTCGATCTCTCGCCGCTGAACCTCACGCTCAGCGCAGGCGCTTCCTACACCAGGAGCTATTCTGCAACCCTGACCAACACGTTCGATTTCCCTCTCTATCTCAACGGCGACTTCTTCTCCCTCGATCCGCCGCTCTCCCTCGATGACAGTGCGTTCCAGAATGCCTTCGTCACGCCGACGGACATGGATGGCAACCCGCTCGACCCGCCCACGCTCGCCGCCAACGGCGGCACGCTGACCGTGCCGATCTTTACCGTCTCCATCCCTGACACGGCTCCCGCCGGGCAGTATGGCGGCGGCTTTCTGATTCAGGGCGGCGCGGCGCCGGACGCCTTTGATGCGCTGGCTTCGGCGGAGTTCACCATCAATCTGGTGACGCCTTCGGGAGTGCCGGAACCGGGCGCGCTGGCGTTGGGCAGCGGTCTGGCCGCCTGCGGTCTGTCCCTGCTGCGGATGCGCCGCAGAGGGCGTTGAGCCTCCCCGTTGCGCGCTGCTACACATTCGATACATTCCGATTTCCATCCAGAGGGAAGGGCAATCACCATGCAACTGCGATGTACAGCCCGTTGGCTGGCGGTCGCGGCGCTGGCGCTGGTCTGGCTTACGCCCGCGTCCGCCCAGCAGAACGCCTTCAACATTCCACAGAACGGGTTCAACAACTACCATAGCCAGATCGTGCTGTCCGGCGTCGCCCTTTACGAACCAGTCTACGGCAACGACGCCCAGTTGGTCGGCGAGAAACTGAGGGTAACGACCGATACCCAGTCTTCGACCCGGTTTTTCGGCTCCGCCTACTGGAACACGCCCATTGACATCAGCCAGGGCTTCGATACGACGTTTGTGATGCAGGGGACTTCTCAGAACGGGTTCGCCTTCGTGCTGCGCAGCCTGTCGGAAGGCCGCACCATCACCACGAACCTGGGCGACCTGGGCTACAACGACTTCAAGAACAGCGTGGCCGTCGTCTTCGATGGCCCCAACAATCTGCTCTATGTAGACCAGCCCTACACCAGCGGCCCCTTTGCCGGGAAGGTCTACCAGGCGGGCAACCGCATCGGCCAGACGGCGTTCACGCTCGGCAACTTCAACGGCAGCATCCGCATCCGCTACCAGCCGCTGAGCCAGCGCCTCGATGTCTTCATCAACGGCGCGATTTCGCCACTGCTGACCGCGACGATTGATCTCGGCGGCATCGTGGGCAACTCCGCCTATATGGGCTTCCACAGCGCCACCTTCGATCCGCCCAATCCCGAACAGGGCAACCAGATCAGCAACCCGACACAGGTGATAGCCTGGCTGCTCAACTACCAGACCTCGCCGCCTGTTCCCAGCGGCCCGAACTACTACCAGGAGCCGATGACGTTCCTCACAAAGCAACAGAACGTCTGGAACACAACCTATCCCTCCTGGACGTATCCGCTCATCGCCACGCTGGACGCCAAAAGCTACGATTCCGGCGACTCCGGCTACGACTCCACCGGCGGCTTCGGCGGGCGGCTCTATGGCTCCATCACCGGGCATAACGGCAGCGGCCCCGCGCGCTTCGGTATCCGTCTCGACGCCTATGCCAACGGCGGCACGGCGGACATCACCTATCCGACCCTCTTCCAGATGACCCTGCCGCAGCACTACACGGTCGACTCCGGCGCAACTCTGCCTGCCATTCCCGTCACGCTCTCGCCGACCGGTGCGGGCGGCATTACGACCACCTCCCCTACTGCCGACTTCACTGCCACGCTCATCCTGGATTTCCAGGTCAAGGCGGGCCTGAACGTCCGGCTCTTCGGGGACGACATCATCGGCGGCTACGGCAGCAGCTTCAGCCAGACCAACGTCTCCACCAACAACTTCAAGGCCAACGTGGATACCGAGTTCTTCAGCCTGAAAGCCATCCTGGAAAGCGGCTTCTTCCCCTTCATCAGCGGCGGACAGAGTACCTATGGCAACGCCCAAGCTGTCTACGAGGGCGGCAAGCTGACCTACCAGAAGGCGACCGGCGCCTCCAAAGGCTCGACCAGCGGCGCAGGCAAGGGCGTCAACCCGCTCGATTTCCTCTCCTTCAACGTCACTATTCCCGACCTCAGCACCAACGGCGGTGTCGGCGGCGACTATCAGCATCCGTTCCGCATCAAGAGCGCCGCCAGCAGCCCCCTGTTCACCATCACCGCCGACTTCACCAGTGCGCTGCTGTCGCTGGCAGGAATGGGCGCGTTCGCCGGTCTGCTCAACAACGATCTCAGCTTCAATCTGGGGGCGGGAGGCAAATACTCCGTCGGTTGGCACTTCGCCGACCTCTACGGCCAGGTCGGGCTTGGCTCCCAGGTCAGCTTTCAGTTCGACCCGACGTTTCAACTGACGCTGCACCTGAAAGACACGAACGGCAACAGCTACGGAGATAAAGGCCCGTACACGCTCACCCCGTCCGGCTACAATGCGCAGACCAGCATCACCGGCATCACCATGCCTGCCAACGGCCTGCCACTGGTCATTACGCCAGAAGTCCATATCTTCAACACCTTCCAGCCGACGGCCACGCTGACCGTGCCTGCCGGACTCTACTTCAATCCGTTCCAGATCTACTTCAACGCGGACTGGGGAACGGACAGCATCAGCCTGGACACCGGCCCCGTCCTGACCGACCCGCCCTTCCCGCTGACGATTGCGGCGGGCAACATCTACTCGAAGGATTTCCCCATCTCGCCGTTCCAGATAGGAACCCAGTCCGGCAACGGAGCCGTTCCCTTCAACGTGGTGACCGGGCGGCCCTTCATCCTGATGCCCGCCGCCTCGACCAATCCGCTCATCGTCTCTTCCAGCCTCACCGATGTCCTGATGGGAACCGGCAGCACGTCCCTGTCCCTCAGCACCTATAAGGCGAGCCTGGGCTGCGTTGTCGTCTGGGACTACGGCCTGCCGACCGCGACCAACCTGGACACCAGGTTCATTGACGCTTCCCATGTCAACGCGACGATCCCGGCCAGCCTGCTGTCGCAGCAGGGACAGCATACGCTGACTCTGGTCAACATCGGCCAGAGCAGCCAGCAGTTCCCCTCGAATGCGGTCGCCTTCAACGTCAGCGCGCCTGTGCCGGACATCAGCGCGGTGTCGCCGAACCTCGTCATGACCGGCGCGGCGCCGACCGATGGCAGCGGCAATCCGATCCTGCTGCCCAATCCGAACGATCCGAACAACCCGCAGCCGCAGTACTTCCTGCTGACGGTCAACGGGAACGGTTTCGTCCCCGCCGTGCAGGACGCCAACGGCACGCTCAAGTATGCCGGTTCGGTCGTGCAGTGGCAGCCCGCCAATGGGACGAAGATGCCTCTGCCGACCCAGTACGTCAGCGCCAATCAACTGGTCGCGAAAGTCCCCGCCGGATATATCGCGAACGCAGGATACGCCAGCGTCTCAGTGGACACGGGCGGGCCGGGAGGCGGCTCCAGCCCACTCAAGCCGATTACTATCAACAGTCCGCATCCCGTCCTGACTGCCCTAAACCAGAACGCCGCGTCGCCGAACACACCGGGATTTGCCCTGCAAGTCTACGGCTCCGGCTTCGTTCCCGGTTCGGTGGCGCTCTGGAACGGCAGCCCGCGCGAGACCCGCTTCATCTCCGACACGACCATCGAGATGCTGCTGACGAGCGATGACCTGAAAGTGACCGGCACGACGGCGACGGTCAACAACAGTATCCAGGTCAGCAATCCCGAACCAGGCGGCGGCCTCTCCAACAGCCTGACATTCACCATCGGCGTCAAGAGTTCGCGCCCGTTCCTGAGCATCGTGCCGACGCTGCGCCGCGACCCGCAGACCAATGAGATCATCGTCTCGTTGCGGATCAGCAATCTGGGCAGCGTCGAAGCGCCGCAGGTGGCGTTTGGCAGAGCCTCGCTGGGGGTGACGACGACCTCGGCGCAGACGCAGACGACGACTCCGCTGCCCGTCCTCGTCGGCACGATCCCTGGCGGCAGCAGTCTGTCCGGCACGGTCGAGTTCCGCTTCCCGGCCCCGGTCGGCGCGGCGGGCTTCCTTCCGCCGCGCCTGCCCACTCCTCGCCTGGGCCGCGCCTCGGTGACAGGAGGCACAGCAGGAGAGTACCGGATCCTGAGTCTGGCCGGTTCGATGGGCAGCGTTCCCTTCAATACCAACCTGCGCGTCCGGCTGCCCTAGCCCGTTGCGCGCCGTCTCTGGCCCGAACAAGGGGCAAACTAGCAGGCCCTCTTCGCCAGTCGAGAAGAGGGCCTGCTGTTTGCGTGCCGCCTGCCTTAAAACAGATTTCACATAGATACGGAAAAAGTTCGCCCTGCCTCTTGATAATCGCCCGGCTGGTTGTTATCCGGTCGCGCAGCCGCTTTGTTGAGAAGCCGCGCCTCCAGCATCTCCGGCCTGGTCGTCTTCTCGTGCAGGATCGCGGTCGTG
>DASRGL010000025.1:0-2812 GCA_035651115.1 Chthonomonadaceae bacterium | reverse complement strand
TGGCAATGACGCAGGAAGATCGGCTGGACTGGCATCCCTCCGCAGACCCGCAGTCCAAAACGCGCTCGGCGCTGGATCAAGCCGCAGAGTGCATTGACGTCAACCGCCGCATGGCAGCCCTGCTGCGCGGCGAGACGCCCGGCCCGCCGGTGTTCGAGCGGCCCTTTGCCGACGGGAAAGAGGCGCAGGAGCAGATTCGGGAGAGCGCGAAGGAGTTGGCGGAGGCCGTGCGCGGACTGGACGAGGAGGCGCTGACACGTATCTATACAACCGCGATGGGGCCGATGCCCGGCGCGCTGCTGTTGGAGATCGCCGCCGGGAACCTCAACTATCATTTCGGACAGATCAACTATATTCAGACCCTCTACGGCGATACCGAGTTCCACCTTCCGCCGCGATCTACATAAAAGGAGAATGCCATGACGCTTCCACCAAAGGTACGCGACTATCTGCTTACCGGACTGGCAGGAACGCCCGACGTGCTGGACGGTCTCCTCAAAGCCATTCCGTCCGGCGATCCGCTCTGGGACTTCCGGCCCGATCCGGCCCGGTTCACGCTACGCGAGATCGTGGCGCATCTGGCAGACTGGGAGCCGATCTTCCTGGAGCGCGCGACACGCACGCGCAACGAGAATCAGCCGACCCTGCCGGATATTGACGAGGGCCGGTTGGCCGTCGAGCATGGCTACGCGCACAGCGATCCACACGAAAGCCTGGCCCGGTTCCGCAAAGGGCGCGTCACGCTGGTCGCTTTGCTGCGTTCTCTGGAAGAAGCGGATTGGGAACGTAGGGCCGTGCGGGAGACCATCGGCCCGATGACCCTTGCGGCGCAGATGGTGCTGGCGCTGGGACATGACGGCTACCATACGCAGCAGGTCGCGCAGTGGCTGGAAGCGGGCCGGCGCTAAGGCGCGAACGCTTATGCCGCCCGACCGTTCGGCGCGTCGCCTGGGAATCGTCTGCCTGAGCCTGGCGCTGCTGCTCTGGGCCTTGTCCTTCCCGCTGCACTGTGTCGGGCGAGCCGCGCTGGTCGGCGGCTTCTCCCTGCTGGATGGCGCGGCGCTCGGCGCGGCCCTGGCGATGGTGACGCGCACGCGCCGCCCGCTCGCTATCTACGGCTGGCTGGCCGTCGCCGCGCTGACCCTCTGGCCGCTCCTCGTCGCCTGGCCGCCGGGCGGCGCGTCCGACGTGCATCCCGGCCCCAACGCGCCCGCGCTGGCGTCCAACTATCTCGATGCGCTGCGCCTGGGCCTGTTCTTCCTGGGCATTCCCTATCCGTTCGCGCGCTGCGGCCTCCATGCGCCCGACCCGCAAAATAGCGCCAAATAAAAACCGACAGCCGCCCCCATTCGTAGAAACGTTTGTCAGCCCGATACGTCAAAAAAGTAGCCGGGAAATCGGTTCGTTTTTGTCTGCGCTCGATGTTAAGAGGGAATCCATGAACAGCCAGTCACCCTATCCGAAGGCTCCGCGCCGCACCTGGACGCGAACGTTCCTGACGCTCCTTGCGGCGTTTGTCCTGGGCGGTCTGATCCTGCCCTATCTGCATATCAAAGTCAGTTGGCGCGAGCCGGTCAGCGAGGCGGCCCCGGGGTCGGGCCTCGGCGTGACCGTCGGGCCGCCGCAGCCGCTTTCCGAGGCGGAGGCTTATGCCCGCGCGGCCCAGATCGCCAGCCCTGCCGTCGTCAACATAGATACAAAGAAGCGCGTGCGCGTCCCCACGAGTATCTTCGATGACGACTGGCCTTCGCCCCGCTACGGAGTCGCCTCCTCGGAGGGTTCCGGCGTCATCATCAACAGCCAGGGCGACATCCTTACCAACGAGCATGTCGTCGGCGCGGCGGGCGAGGCGAACAAGCGCATCAGCGTCACGCTGCAAGACGGGCGGCAGTTTGTCGGCACGGTCATCGGCTCCGACCACACCACCGATGTCGCCCTCGTGCATATCGAGGGCAAGAACCTGCCTGTCGCCAAACTCGGCACGGTGCGCGGCCTCGTTCCCGGCCAGATGGTCGTCGCTATCGGCAACCCCTTCGGCTTTCGATTCACCGTCACGCACGGCGTCATCAGCGCGCTGGATCGGCCTATCTCCACGGAAGACCGGGTCTATGAACGCCTGATCCAGACGGACTGCGCCATCAATCCCGGCAACTCCGGCGGCGCGCTGGTCAATCTGCGCGGCGAGGTGGTCGGCATCAACACCATCGTGCTGAACCGGGGCCAGGGCATCGGCTTTGCCATTCCGATGGATACCGCCGTGCGCGTCGCCAACGAACTGAAGCGGTACGGCAAAGTCAAGCGCCCCTGGCTCGGCGTCTTTACGGTGACGAACTCCCCGGCGCTGGCGCGGTTCTACGGTCTGCCGGAGAAAGAGGGCGCGGTGGTCGCCAATCTCTCGCCCGACGGCCCCGCCTATGCCGCCGGTATCCGTCCCGGCGACATCATCACCAGCATCAACGGGAAGCCGGTCCGCACCGACGACGATCTCAAGGAGGCGGAGAAGAAACTGGAGATCGGCCAGCGCGCCAAGCTGGAGATCCAGCGCGGCGACCAGCTTGGCAACGGCGTCGTGACCGTCGGGGAAGCGCCGTAGCATTGACCCACCCCCCGTCCCCACTGCACGGGCCGTCTGGTTCCGAAACGATTCGGGACGGCCCTTGCGACCCCGGTCGCTCGTTCCTCGCTGGGGAGGGGGAGACAAACAGTCACGAGTGCGCTCTCTACCGGCTTGAATTGAACGGTACAGTCCTGCGTTCCACTCTCCCCTCTCCCTTGCAGGGAGAGGGGTCGGGGGTGAGGGTAGAAGCTGCCG
>DASRGL010000024.1:0-2147 GCA_035651115.1 Chthonomonadaceae bacterium | reverse complement strand
GTGGTCGGGTGGCAGGTGTAGTGGAAGAGAACGGCGGCGATACGCCCCTCCGCATCCCGGCAGGAGAGCGCCAGGACTTCATCATCTCGCGCGCCCTCCGGGTTCGGAGCCATGACCGCCTGGCCGTTCACCAGCACGCGCCGGTTGATCGCGTAGCCTTCCAGATGCCCATGCCCGACATGCAGCGTGACCGGGCGCAGCGTACCCCGCGCCTCTCCAACCGCCGTGACGAGACGCTGCCGCAGCGTGCGGAGAACATCCGGGACGGGCGGGCCGCCCGCCTTGCTCATGTTCTCGCAGGTCTGCGGGCCGGAGTGCGTATGGCTGGCCGCCAGCAGCACGGCGTCCGGAGCGAGGTCGAACCGCTCTGTCAGTTCCGCGCGGATGGCGGTCGTCAGCGACTCGGTGAAGCCGAGGATGTCCGCCGTGACCAGACAGACGGCCCGCGCCTCCGCCTCTGCCGTCTCCTGAAACCAGAAGGCGCGCAGTTCCAGGTCGTCGAGGACTTCGGAGGCAGGGCGATCCGCGCCGTATCCGGCCAGGGGCGTGCCGAGCGGCGGCGTCAGGATCGCTGTCCCCGTTCCCAGCAGCAGCCCGCTCATCGCTGCCCTCCCCGATCTTCCCCCGTTGGCGCATGGGCCGGGTTTTGGCGTGTATAGCCGCGCAGTTCGTCCGCCAGTTGATAGCGCACGCGCTCCGGCAGTTCGTCTCGCCGCGCCGTGCCGGAACGGATCGCCTGCTGCGGGTCTATCTCCGCCACGATCAGCCGTTCCCGGAACAGGCCCGCTTCTGCGAGGGCGACTCCGTTCGGGTCGAAGATGGCGCTGTCGCCGTAGCCGAGCGCGTCGCCGTGTTTCTCGTTCGCAACGACCACATTGGCGCGCACGACGAAGACGCCGAGCAGCGCCGCCAGCCCGATATGGTTGTTGCGCACCTTGATCCGATGGTCGTCCATTCCAGAGAGGGGGATATAGTTGTAGTGCGGGCTGAAGATGACCTGCGCGCCCCGGTAGGCGAGCGTGGCAGCAGGCTCGACGAACGAGGAGTCGTGGCAGACGATGCAGCCGAAAGTGATGCCTTTCGCCTGGAAGACGGGCAGATCGTAGTCGCGGCAGAAGCCCATGTCGCGCGCGTCGCCGCCGGTCAGCATCGTCTTGCGATAGTGGCCGATGCGCTGCCCTTCGGAGAAGATCGCCACTGTGTTGCCGAGGTCGCCGGTGGAGAGGCGTTCGGCCAGCCCGGTCAGCAGCACAAGGTTCTGCGCGGCGGCTTCGGCGGCAAGCTGCGCCAGGCGCGGATCGTCCAGCGATAGCGCGCCCTGCTCCACCTGCTCCCGGCGGCCATAGCCGCTGAGAAACGACTCCGGCAGGCAGAGAAAGTCGGCGCGCTGCTGCCCGGCCTCGGCAATCGCTCTGGAAGCCGTTGCCAGGTTCGCCGTCACATCGCCGTCAGCGCACCGGCTCTGCCAGGCCGCAAGGCGGATTTTGGGCGTGGTGTCGCTCATGTCCCCTCTTTCCATATCTGTTCGGCGTTGCCGCGAACGAGCGCATGAAGGTCGGCCTCGTTCAGGCAGGCCGCCTCCACTTTCATGCGGGCGGCGGTCGGCGTGAACAGGGGCGCGTGCGTGCCGAACAGCAGATGATGCGTCCCCCACTTCTCCACGAACCGCCGCACGCCGTCCACATACTCGGCATGGGTGAGGGTCAGATAGAGGTTGGGCGCGTCTTCCAGGCGCGGGCGCAGCGCATTGATCTCCGTCCAGCTACAGGCCGACACGATGACCGGCGTCTCCGGGGCGAATAGCGCCAGCGCCAGCGCCTCTTTCCAGTCCGTATCGGGAACCTGGGCCAGAGGATGCATCGCCCGCACGTCCTGCATCCGCAACTGCACGATGACCGGCAGGCGGCGCGTATTGGCGGCCTGCATCAACGCGCGCGCGCCCGCGTGCTGGCTGTCGTAGCCGTGATAGTTGGGATGGAGGCGCACGGCGACCGCCGCGAACTGCTGCTGGCAGAGCATCAGCGCGCGCTCCCAGTTCGGCAGAGTCGGGTTGAGGACGGGGACGAAGCGGAAAAACGGCAGCGACTTCAGGCGTGCGCCGAGGGCGGCATTGGCGGGCTGCGGGTCGTAATCGAACAGCCCTTCGA
>DASRGL010000023.1:0-10480 GCA_035651115.1 Chthonomonadaceae bacterium | reverse complement strand
CCCCTCTCCCGCAGCGTGGGAGAGGGGTCGGGGGTGAGGGCCGCGTCGAACAGACCGCCCAGTCTGCCTTCTTCCTCAGCGGCTGCCGTGCCGAGGGCCACATAGTAGCCGACTTCCGGGGCGGGCGCAAACGCAATGCCCCGCAGGTTGGCGCGCATCGGGGCGGAGGCGTCGGTGTCCAGGCGGATCGCGACGGTTCCGCTGCGGCGCGCGGACTGGATGGCGTCTTCCAGTTCCTCCGGCGAACCGATCCAGACCGTCGCCGATACGAACGTCTGTTCGGGAGCCAGGCTCTCCTTGACCGCCAGTGGAGCCATGCCGTCTTGCAGGCGCGGGATGCGCGGCAGCAGCGATTTGAACTCCAGGTCGAGGAACTTTTCCCGCAGCCGCGCCCAGTCTTCTTCCGTCGGCTTATAAGGACGTATCTCGAATGAAGCAGGGACATCGCAGACGATGGTCGCCAGCTTTTTGGAAGAGCGCGCCTGCTCCAGGTTGGCTTCCAGCGCGGCGCGGGCTTTGGGCGGCTGGACCTCGTCCACATGGGCCAGCAGGTTCTCCAGCGTTCCCCACTGCTGCAGGAGCGCGGTCGCTGTCTTCTCGCCGATGCCCGGCACGCCGGGAATATTGTCCGAAGTATCGCCGACCAGGGCTTTCCAGTCCGCGATCTGCTCCGGCCCGACTCCGTACCGCTCGCGCACCGCCGCCGCATCGTACTCTTTCAGTTCGCTGACGCCGCGCTGCGTCATCTGCACGGTCACGCCATCGCCCACAAGCTGGAGTTGATCGGAGTCGCCGGTCAGGATGACGACCGAATATCCTTCCCGGACGCCCTTGCAGGCCAGCGTGCCGATGAGATCGTCCGCCTCGTAGCCGCCGACCTCCGCCGACGGGATGCCGAAGGCGGAGACGATCTCGCGCGCGCCCGGCATCTGCGCGATCAGTTGGGAGTCCACCTCCGGGCGGTGGGCTTTGTACGCTTCGAACTCCTGGCTGCGGAGCGTCTTCTGCGGCGCGTCCCAGCAGACGACGATGGCGTCCGGCTTGCCGGAGTTGAGGATGGAGAAGAGCATATTGGTGAAGCCGAACAGCGCGCCGGTGGGCCGGTTATCGGTCGTGGAGAGATAGCGCCCGGCGAAGAAGGCGCGGAACAGCAGGCTGTAGGCGTCCACAAGGACCAGCTTTTTGGGCGGGGCGGCAGTCGTATCGGCCATAGCAAACGCGCTCCTTCATGGTGCAGGCAGGAAAATAAATCCCCTTTTGTCTACCTATAGTATACCATAGGACGCAGGGATGGGCAAGGACTACTTGCCCGTCGGGGCCGGGTTTTCCTCCGCAGGCAGGGAAGAGGGAGACGCCGTTTCGGAGGCCGGGGAGTGCGGGAGCGGGCGCAGGCGCAGGCTCAGCAGGAAAGCGATTCCCATGAGGACTGCCGAAGAGAAGAACGGAATAGCGGTATGCGCCATGACCAGCGAGTTGTTGATGGGCGGAGCGATGATGCGCGCCAGGCTGCCGAGGCCCTGTTGCGCGCCGCTCAACATGCCACGATCCTGCGGCCCGGCAGAATGGGTGATCAGCGCGTTGAGCGAAGGGTTCAGGACGCCGCTTCCGATGGCGATCAGGGCGCTCAGGATCTCGAGGACGAACAGGCTGTGCGTCAGCGCGAGGCCGATCAGGGAGGCGGTCAGCAGAAACGTGCCGAGCCAGACGAGCCGGTTCTCTCCGATGCGCCGCGCCATGCCGCCCATCACCGCGCCCTGCGTGAACAGGATCGTAATTCCCACGATGGCAAAGAGATGACTGGTCACGGAGGTCGCCGCCTTCTCCGTCAGCAGCTTTTGCAGGTTCGGCGGCAGCGCGGCGAACGGCTGCTGCGAGAAGGCGGCCCAGTCCACGCCCGCAGGCAGCGCCTTGCGTATCTCTGCCGGAAGCCCGGTCAGCGGCAGATGCAGGAAGGACTGCCAGGTGTGCGCGGCCATCTGCGTCAGCAGTTCCTGGAAGCGCAGGATGACCAGCCAGGAGAACGTCGACTCGACCGCCGCGAACGCGAACGTGGCAAAGGCGAAGACCGTCAACTGCGCGCTGACGGCGGGATGCCGCATGGCGCGCGCAATATCCGGGAAGACATCGAGCGCGCTCTTGCCCGGCTCGGCCTGGGAGCGTTCGTGATGGCTCTCCGGGAGCATGAAGAAGGCCCAGACGAAGTTGCAGAACGCCAGCGCCGCTGCAAAGAAGGCGGGAGTCGCCAGAGGCGAGAGGCCGAACAGCGAGAACTTGCTGAGCTGTCCGCCGACGACCGGGCCGAAGGCGAAACCCAATCCGAAGGCCGCGCCCATGACCGCCATGCCGCCCGCGCGCTTCTCCGGCGGGGTGATGTCGGCGATGTAGGCTTGCGAGGTCGGAATGCTGGCGGCGGTCAGGATGCCGGAGGCGACGCGCGCGCCGAACAAGACCCACAGGTTGGGAGCCGCGCCGAAGAAGAAGTAGGAGACGCCGGAACCGCACAGGCTCAACAGGATCAGCGGGCGGCGGCCGCGCCGGTCGGAGAGACGGCCCCAGATCGGCGCGAAAATGAACTGCATCATGGAGAAGCTCGCCATCAGCAGACCGCCGACGACGGCTTTGCCGCCATAATGCTCGATGTAGACAGGCAGCAGCGGCAGGATCATGCCGAAGCCGAGCATATCCAGGAAGAGCGTGATGCCCAGGATGATCAGGGGAGAACGTTTCATAAAGTCCGGTGTTCAGATGTCAGGTGTTCAGGCGTTGCCGTTTCCTACGCGCCTCGGCGTTAGTATGGCACGCGCGCGCCTCCCCTGTCAACGCAGCCCCAGGCCGCTCAGCGCCCGGTGAACGACTTCGGGCGGAACAACTCCTGCAACTCGTAGATGGTTCCCTGGTATTCCGGCGTGGGGAACGGAACGCGAATGTCCATCTCCTTGACCCGGAACGCGCGTGTCGGCTCGCCCCGGAGAATCTTCGCGTCGAAAACGCCGATGTCGTCCACCCGTTCGGTCATCGGCCAGGCGTCGAGCGCGGTGAACTGGATCAGGAAGAGGCGGCGCGGCTGCCGCGAGGTGTTCGGCGCGGAGCCGTGCAGCATCCGGCAGTGGTGGAGCGAGATGCCGCCCGCGCGCACCGGAACCGGCACGGCCTTGCCGGTGTCCACGCCCTGCTTTTCCACGTCTACCGCCCCGACGAACACGCCGTCCTGATGATGGTCGAGTACCTTCCAGCGATGCGAGCCGGGAATCATCAGCATACAGCCGTTCTCCAGCGTGCAGTCGTCCAGAGCGTAGCCGACGGCGAGCAGGTCGTCGTTCGTGTGGGGATAGAAGGCGAAATCCTGATGCCACTCCACCGGGGAGCCGAAGGCCGCCGACTTCAGGTTGAGCTTGCTGGCCTGGTAGCGGATGCCCGGCCCGATCAGAGCGGCGACGCAGTCGAGGACAGCGTCGGAGAAGCCGATTTTCTGGAAGATGGGATCGAGCGAACAGGGGTCTTTCAGGCGGCGCACGCGCGGCTGTTCGGCGCTGTGGCCCGGTTCCAGATCGTAAACGGCGTCGTGGTGAGAGACGGCGCGGGAGCGTTCGACAAACTCCTCGACGACTTCCCGCGCGCGGGCGATGTCGGCCTGCGGGATGATGTCCTCGACGACGAGGAACCCGTTCTCTTCATAGAAGGCGATCTGCTCTCTGGTCAGCATGTTTCCTCTCCTTCCTCTGGCGAAATGCCACTGCCTGGCTGAACCCCACCCCTCCGCTTGCGAAGGGAGGGAGTATGATGCTCCCCTCTCCCGCAGCGTGGGAGAGGGGAAGGGGGTGAGGGCCATCACGGGCCGGCAGCGAGGAGACTCTGCACAGCGATCCGCGCACGCCGCCAGCCTGGCCTCGATCTCCGCGCTTGTCGGAAAGGGGCGCAATGGGACATCGGCGACCGTCTGAAGGGCTTCCAGCGTGCGCGAGGCGGCCTGGGGAACGCGCTGCCAGATCGCCAGCGGCGCGCCCGATTCGACCCGCCTGTATAGTCCAGCCGGGTCTGAGGCGGCAGCATCCCTTCCAGCGCCGCAAAGCCGAGCCGCCTGCCGTTGCGGTCGGCCCCCGCCGTATCCGGGCGGTACTGCTCCAGCAGAGCCAGTTCCCCGGAAGCCCCTTGCAGGAACAGGCAGGGCGCGCCGCCGGTCTGCGCCTCCACGACTTCGCGCATGGCCCCGATGAAGTCCGGCGAGGTCTGCCGGTTCTCCCAGCCGAGCGTGGTGGCGTGGCAGGCGTAGTTGACCAGCGTGGCGAGAATCGCGCCGTCTTCGGTCGTGACCCGGCCCACCAGCAGCGTGTCGTCCGCGACGAGCGCCGGGTTGTAGCCGACAACGCAGCGGTCGGCGGCGGGATCGTACAGGTCGCGGTCTTGCGCCAGGTCGCAGCGCCCGTACCGCCAGCTCAGGGTGGCGAGTCGGCGGTCTGCCAGCGCCCGCCGCGCCGCCGTGATGACGGCGGCTTGCAGCGTCTCCAGCCAGGGAGCCATGAGATGCCCGCCGGGTTTGTCGGAATCGGCCAGACAGGGCAGAGGCGCGGCGTGCGTATGCGACAGGTTGATCAGGACGCGGGCCGGGTCGAGCGACAGGGCTGCAATCAGCCCGTTGCGTATCTTCCCCTCGTCTTCCGGCGCGCGCCACCAGCAGAGGTCAAGGGCGACGAGAACGCAGGGCGCGGCCTCCGGCGCGGTCTGCAAGGTCAGCGCGGTGGCGGTCAGGGGGCGATGCACACCGAGATCGGTATCGTGCGACGCGGCCCCCCAGTTGCGGGAGTAGATGCCGACGGGCGGCGTGATGTCTTCGCGCGCTGCGCCGATCCAGCCGCCAAACTCCGCCTGAGAAACACTTTGCAGCGCCTGCGCCATAACGCCCTCCTCCTGAAACTACCGCCCGAACGCCCTGCCCCTGGTCGGCGGCGAGTATCCCAGCGCCGCCGACAGCCGCCCGGCGACTTCCGCCGTCAGCGCGCCCAGTCCGGGCAGGCGCTCCGGCGTCAGGCGAAACGACGGCCCGGAGGCGGCCAGCGTCGCGATGACTTCGCCGCTATGGTCGTAGATGGGCGCGGCGACCGCGATCAGCGCCGGTTCGAGTTCCCCGTCCGCAATCGCATAACCGCGCTGGCGCGTGCGGGCTAAATCTTCATGCAGCGCCGCTATGTCGGTAATGGTGCGCTCCGTTCGCGCGGGCAGGCGTCCATCCGCATCGCGCAGGCGTGCCAGCGTCTCGGCGATCACCCGCTCCGACTGGTAGGCCAGCCACGCCTTGCCGGTCGCTACCGTGTGAACCGAAAAACGCTGCCCGATCCAGCTGACGGCGCGCACGGCCTTGGGGCTTTCGATCTGCTCGATGCAGATGGAGTCGGCGCAGTCCGTGACCGCCAGGTTGATGGTCTCTTCGCTCTGCTCGGCCAACTCCCACAGAAACGGCAGCGCGATGCGGCGGACATCCTGCGCGGCCAGATAGCTGCCCGCCAGTTCCAGAATGCCGGGGCCGATCCGGTAGCTGCCGGTCGCGGGGTCTGTCCAGACCAGCCGCTCGACTTCCAGCGCGCTCAGCAGCCGCAAAACGGTCGTGCGCGGCATCGTGACAGCCTGCGCCACGGCTGCTGCCGAGAGTCCTTCCGGAGCCTCGGCCACGCACCGCAGCACGCGAAACGCCTTGCCGACCGCCTGCGCGCCGGGAATGATGCCTTCTTTCTTGCTCAAACCGGGCCTCCACACTCCACTTTCAAAACGCTTTTCCGCATGATACCCTAAATCAGTTTCTCCTGCCGCAGAAATTGCAGTATCTGTTCGGCAGCCTTCTCCGGCGGGGCCTCCACGCTGCTGTCCTGCGCTTTTTTCGCCATGCCGCCGCCCATCACCATCTTCAGGCGGTCGGCGGCGGAGGCGGTGCTGGGCGGCGCGAACAGCTTCCTGGGACGCGGCTTCGCGATGGCCCAGTCTATGACGGTCATCGGAAGCGGCGCAGACAGGGCTTCGGCTTCGGAAGCGATTCCTTCCAGGCCGCAGACCTCCCGCTTCGCCCGCCGTATCTTCGCCAGCGCCGGATAGCCCGGCGTGAGGGCTTCCGGCGAGACGGCCACGACTGCGGGCAGCGGCGTATAGAGAACCTGCCGGTCGCCGCGCTCGATCAGGCGAGTGACGACCATGCCTTCCTTCTTGCCCGCTTCCAGAGCGACCGCGCCGCCCACAAAGGGCCAGCCCAGAATCTCCGCCAGCAGCGGGCCGGTCAGCCCGGTTCCCGCGCCGCCGACGGCTCGATCTCCGCAGAGCGCCAAACCTGCCTGCTGCCTGCGCATGACCGCCGCGAGAACGGACGCGACCGCCGCGACATCCGCCTCCGCAAGGCGGGCCTCCCACACGCGCACGAGCGCATCCGCCCCCAGCCCGACCAGACTCTCCAGCGTCTCCTCCGCTTCCGGCGGCGCAATGGAGAGAAGCGTCACGCGCCCGCCTTCCTGATCGCGCAGGCGCACGGCCAGTTCGACCGCGCACTCGTCCGCCCGGTTGGGCATTCGCAGGCCGTCCGGCGACTTCTGCCCGTTCGCCGGAAGCCGCAGATCGTGCGGATGGAAAACGTCTTTCACGCAGACGACGATATGCATAGAACTCAGTCCAACTGATCGAGCAGGGCGCGCAGGACGGCCTCCGCGTCGGCGATGACGGCCATGTTCGCCAGCTTCATCAGGGGCGCATGGCGGTCGGTGTTGATGGCGATGATGAGCTTGGAGTCCTGCATTCCGCGCAGATGCTGGCTCGCGCCGGAGATGCCGAACGCCAGGTAGCAGCGCGGGCGCACGGTCGTGCCGGACTCGCCGATCTGCCGTTCGCGCGGCAGGCGTCCATCGTCGCAGACGACGCGGCTGCCGCCGACGGACGCGCCGAGTCTATCCGCCAGTTCCCAGAGCAGGGCGAAATCCCGAACGCCGTTGCCGCCGGAGACGATGAACTCGGCCTGTGCAAGCGGCACGGTGCGCGGATCGGCTTTGAGCGTTTGCAGGAGTTTGAGGCGCGCGGCTTCCTGGGGCAGCGTCAAGGGTCGCTCCTCGACCCGCGGCGTGCGTCGTGCCGGTTTGATCTCGCCGGTTCCCGGCTGTAAGGTGACGATGGGCGCGGGCTGTTCGCAGAGAACGGTGGCCTGGAGTTTGTCGGCGTAGGCGGTGCGCGTGACTTTCAACCGGCCTTCGGGGTCGAAGGCCAGCGAGGTGCAGCGCGGAGCGAAAGCCGCGCGCAGGCGTGCCGCCAGGCGGACGGCTAAATCGGCGCTGTGCGACGTGTCGGCGAAGAGGACGGCGCGCGGCGTCTCCTGCCGGGCTATGTCGGCCAGCGCGTGTACGGCAGCTTCCGGCGCGTATCCATCCAGGCGGGCCTCCTCGCAGAGCAGTACGCGGTCGGCCCCGTGTTCGCCGAGCGTTTCGATAAGGGGGCGCGTCTCGGTTCCGAACAGCGCCGCTGCTAACTGGCTCCTGGCTCTATCGGCCAGCGCGCGGCCCGCGCCGAGGATTTCGAGCGCGGCGTCGGTCAGGCGACCGTTCTGATGTTCGGCATAACATAGTACCGCTGTCATTGGATGCCTCTATGCCGGGTACTGAAAGTACCCGGCTGTGGGGCGGCTGCGCCGCCAAGCGTCCTGCCGGACGCAATTCGTTTTTCCGTCCGCAGGACGGTTAGCCGCAGGCTTACCAGACGGGTATTTCAATGCCCGTCTGTTTCTTCAAGTCGCTTCATTCAGCAGTTCAGCCACGTCTTTAAGCTGCACGTTCGCGGTGCGCTTGAGCGCGCTGCCCTCGAACATGGTCAGGCAGAACGGGCAGGCGGAGGCGACTACGCCGGGTTGCAGAGAGAGAGCCTCTTCGAGCCGGATGTCGGTGACGCGCTTCTCGGCGGGCATATCCACCCAGGAGCAGCCTCCGCCGCCTCCACAGCAGAGTCCCTTATCCCGGTTGCGCGGCATCTCTCTGAGTTCCCGTCCGGGCAGCGCCGTCAGGAGTTCGCGCGGAGCGTCGTAGATGCCGTTGTAGCGGCCAATATAGCAGGAGTCATGGAACGTGACGACCTCGCTGACCACTTTTTCGGGTTTCAGGCGGCCTGTTTTGATGAGTTCGTTCAGAAGTTGGGTATGATGCTGCACGTTCCAGGCCCTCACCCCCCCGCCCCCCCTCTCCCACGCTGCGGGAGAGGGGGGAGGGTCAGAGACTTTCTCCGTTTCATCCAGGTCGAGGAGCGAGGGGTACTCGTTCTTGAGGACGTGGAAGCAGTGGGAACAGTGCGTCACGATACGGTCGAAGGAGTAGCGGGAGAGCGTCAGGAGATTGCGGCGGGCCATCTTCTGGAACAGGGCCTCGTCTCCCAGGCGGCGGGCCGGATCGCCGGTGCAACCCTCCTCGTCGCCGAGAATGGCGAAATCCACCCCGGCTTTCTGTAGCAACTGCACGACGGCGCGGGCGATGCTCTGGTTGCGGCTGTCGTAGGCGGCGGAGCAGCCGACCCAGTAGAGAACTTCAGCGCGGCCCGCTTCGCGCAGCGTCCGCACGTTCAGCCCCTCGGCCCAGGCGGTGCGCTGGGAAGGCGCGGCTCCCCATGGGTTGCCGACGACGGCGACATTGCGCAGCGTTGCCGCGCCTCTGTCCGGGATGCGGCCCTCGTTGAGCGTCAGATGGCGGCGCACCGCGAGAATATCCTGCATCGGCTCGTTCCCGACCGGGCAGATGTCCACACAGGCTCCGCAGGAGGTGCAGGCCCAGGCCGCTTCCTCGGTGAGGGCAAAGTCGGTCAGCAGCTTCCGGGAGGGCTGGCCGGAGGCGAGCGGGATCATCTCGCCGTTGATCTGATACCGCTTGTTGATCTCCAGCGCCGCCGGGGAGAGCGCGGTTCCGGCCATATTCGCCGGGCAGACTTCCTGGCAGCGGTTGCAGTGGACGCAGGCGAAGGCATCCAGCAGTTGCGATTGCGAGAGGTCTTCCAGGCGGGCCGCGCCGTGTGTGTCCGCTTCCAGCGCCAGCGGCTCCATCTGTCCCAATCCGCGACGCTTCGGCTTGAGCAGGTAGTTGAGCGGCGCGAAGAAGATGTGGATGTGCTTGGTGTAGGGGAAATAGGGAACGAACGCCAGAATCAGCCCCAGCGCCAGCCACCAGCAGATGTGCTGCCCGACGGTGAGCGACTGCGCGCCCCAGCCCGACCAGAGCCAGCCGACGCCACTGGCAAAAGGCCGCCATCCGTCCAGTCCCCTCCCTGCCACATCGAAACTCTCGCCGAGGAACCGCGCGCCGACGTGGAGCAGAATGAACGTGCCGACGAGGGCCGAGTCGCGCCGGATACCGAACCGCGCTTTCGGATGCACGAGCGCCTTCCGGCTGATCTCCAGTTCGGAGGGCTTGCGGACGAAGCGGCGGGCGAGCAGTCCGCCGATGCCGACCAGCGCGCCCACGCTCAGCACGTCGCCGAGCAGCCGATAGATACCGCCGACAACACCCGTCCCCAGGAACGTAAAGTTCGGCAGGAAGCCGTGCAGCGTATCGCCGACATTGATGAGCAGGTAGAACAGGAACGCCCAGGCGACCAGAGCATGAAAACGGCTGGCCTGCGGGCGGGAACGAAAGACGCGGCGCAGTGTCAGGGTGTCGCGCAGCATCTCTGCCAGGCGCGGCCCCAGGTTCTCGGTCGCCAGCCGGCTCCCGCCGCGCCGGATAATGCGCCGGATGCGCCCGAAGCCGCGCACCGCGAACGCGAACGAGACCAGCGCGGCCAGCAGAAACAGGGTTTTCTCGGTTTGCGTTAGCATAGAGACGATACTGATTGCACGCTTCCACCCTCATCCCCGACCCTTCTCCCTCCCAGGGAGAAGGGAGCCAAACATCCATCCGTGCGCTCTCTCCCAATCTGTGTAGAGTGGAAAGGCTTGCGCTATTGTCTCCCCTCTCCCTAGTGCGGACAGGCTTTATCGTCCGCGCGGTAAAGGGAGAGGGGCCGGGGGTGAGGGTGAAACCTACATCAATTCCCGCTTGGTAGATTGCCGCCACTGGCGCTGGAAATGGAGCGCATCGTTCACATAGACGTTCAGGCTCAGCGTGATATGGAACGCCTTCGCATCGCTATGGAGAGAGCAGGCGGCCTCGCTGCGGCACTTGAAGCCCTCCCAACTCGCGTCCGAGACGCTGGTGTAGCGCGTGTAGGCGACGGCGGGATCGAGGTTGGAGACGACGAACTCGCCGCTCCCGAACTGGAAGTGGTAGCGGTCTTCCAGGACATCGTGCAGGACGCGCCAGGGAGCCGGGTCGCTGCCGGAGCCGGTGTTCGATGTTGGATGGGGTGACGGCGGGAGTTCAAAGGGAAGGTTTTCAGGCTGCGGCCAGACCGGCAGGCGAAGCTGCGCCTGCACGCCCGGCCCCTGATGCACCGCGCCCGTGCCAGGATAGGGCGTCGGCCAGAGGTTGGGGAAGTCGCTGCCGTT
>DASRGL010000022.1:0-16732 GCA_035651115.1 Chthonomonadaceae bacterium | reverse complement strand
TTCTTCGGAGCCTGGCTGGGCCGGAAGTACTTCGTGAAGCGGTTCGGCCTGGATAACTGGCGGATGTACACGCCCGTCCTGCTGGCGGGCTTTTCGTGCGGCACGGGCCTGGTGGCGATGGCCTCGATCGCGCTGGCGCTGATCGCCAAGTCGGTCAACTACTTGCCGTTCTAGGGGGGCGGGGCGGTCTTGCACATCGAGTCGATCCTGCGCACCATCGTCTTTGTGTCGGCGCTGCTGGCGGTGGGCGCGTTTCTGGCAGGTTACACGCTCGGCGGGCGCGTGACCGTCCCCCGGAGAGTCTGGACAGGCGTGGGAACCGTCCTCGCTGCCGTGCTGCTCAACATCGCGCTGGTGGCGGCGACGCGCGGCGCGGCGGCGAAGATCGGGCCGCTCGTGACCGATCAGGCGAACCTGGTGGCGCGGGCGGTGGGCATGGCGCTGGTCGGCGGGTATGCGTGCGGCATCGTCCGCAGGCAAAATACCTCTGCGGCGGGCGTTGCTATCGCGCTGGTCGCCGTATTGGTAATCGTGACTCTGCACAGCGCATTCGCCCGGAACGGCGAGGTCATCCGGGTCGTCCGGCAGCTGGGGCTGGATGAGAAGGCCGCCAAGTACGAGCCGGAAAAAAACAAAGACTGTCCCAACAACCTGAAGAGTCTCTACATCGCCTTCTCGATGTATACGCAGGACTGGGGCGCGCTGCCGCCCGCCGCCAACTGGCTCGACAACGAAGACCTGACCTCGAAGGTGCGGCAGAACGAGTGGCTGCACTGCCCTGCCGTCTCGAACCGGCACGACGACAAATATGGTTACGCTTATAATACGGCGGTCGCCGGGCGTCAACTGAACGGGAAGCCGCTCGACGAGATGCCCGACGCCGCCAAGACCCCGCTGGTCTACGACTCGACGAATCTCGCCAAGAACGCGCACGACGCCGTGACCAGCCTGCCCCATCCGGGGCGGCACGGCGGGCGCAACAATATTCTCTACTGCGATGGCCGCGTGGAGGCCGTCGCGCCGTAACAGAGGCCCCCCTCCCCGGCCCTCCCCCCAAGAACAGGGGGAGGGAGAGTGCATTCATGCTCCCCTTCCCTTTAGGGAGGGGGCCGGGGGGTGGGTCAAGAAAGATTTATGCCAACGCACGTCAAAACGCAAGAAGAGAGAGGGACGCCGGAAACAACCGTATCTCCGGCGCTGCCTGCGCGCACCGTCGTCGGATGGCAGGGCATCCGCTGCGTGCTGCCGCCGGAATGGAGCGTGACCGGGTTCTCCCTGGATCGGGAGAACGGCTATCTCAAGGTGGACTCGCCGGGCGCGGGGACGATGACCGTCCAGATACGCTGGCTGAACGCCGCCGCGCAGAACCGGAACATGCCGAGCCTGTACAGTGTCCTCGCGCCGAAAGTGCGTAAGCTGCTGCGCCGCCCGGAACCGCAAAAAGAGCTGCCCAAGCCCGATTTAAGAGCCAACCTGGAAAAGATACTGAAGGACACGGCAAGGCAGTCGAAGAAGGCCAGAGCGTCCTTCGAGAGCAGCGTCAAGCCGGAGAAGACCGAGGGCGAACACGGCGAACGCACCGCCATCAACTTTTCCTGGCACGGCGCGGGGCGCGGGCAGGGCAAGATCTGGCACTGCGCGGTCTGCAACCGGGTCGTGATCGCGCAGGTGGTCGGCGCGGCCAAAGACCAGAGCGCGATGGCCGGGATCGCCTCCCAACTGTTTGCGTCGCTGCACGACCACAGCGAAGACGGCTACGATCTCTGGGCCTTGTACGATCTGCAGATAAGCATCCCGGAGGATTTTCGGCTGGAGACGCAAAAACTGCTCTCCGGCTATCTGCATCTAGCCTTTCTGCGCGGCGGCGAGAAGATCGTCGTGGATCGCTGGGGCCTGGCGAACATGGCCCTGAAGAAGTTCAGCGTAGACGAGTGGTTCGCCAACAATGCGCTTTTCGGGCTGAAGCGGTTCCGGCGGGAGGAGCGCACGACGGAACAGGGGCATCCAGTCGCGCGCTACGCCGGGCGTGTGCCGATGATGGGGCGGGTGCGCGCCCTGCGCGACTGGCGCGGTTCGCCGCGCCGCTTCCCGACGCGCTACGAGGGCGGAGTCTGGCAATGCCCGGAGTCGAACAAAATCTATGCGGTGCAGACGCTGCATAGCGCGCGCACGGAAGGGCTGTGGTCGGAGGTGGTGTCGCGATGCGTCTGCCACTAAAGCTGCGGCTCTACTATGGCGTCGGCAAGTATCTGCCGTTCCTGAAGATCCGTCCCCCCCAGGTAGACCGGCAGGCCGCGCTGACGCTGCGCCCCGGTCGCAACGCGCTGCTCACCTGGGAGAAGCGCGAGACCGGCGAGACGCTGCTCACCGTGCCGCAGAACCCGAAGGCCGGGCGCATCACGCGGCAGATGGCGAAGTGGCTGCGCGCCCCGACCGAGCGGCACGTCGAACTGGATGAGGTCGGCGGGTTCGTCTGGGAACTCTGCGACGGCGCGCACACCATCGAATCCATCGTTCAGAAGACGGGCAAGCAGTACAAGATGAGCCGCCGCGAGGCGGAGGTCTCCGTGACCATGTTTTTGCAGATGCTCCACGAGCGCAACTTCATCGGATTCTATAAAAAAGTCGGTAAGAAATCCTGAGGGAGAACACTATACTCTTATGAGCGCAGAACAACTTCAACCGGCCCAACACGCCGTCATGAAGGTACAGAAGCAGATACAGCTTCCCTTCAGCAAAGCGTGGCAGATCAGTATCAAGAGCATCAAGATACGTCTGGCGCGCTCTATGATCACGGCGGCAGGCATCGTGCTGGGCATCGCGTTCTATAGCTCTGTCCGCACGGCGGGTCTCTTCCCGACGACCGGCACGGACGCGGAGGCCATCGCCGCCGCGCACCGGCAGCAGTGGCTCGCGATCATGGCGCTCCTGGTCTGCTTTGTCGGGATCATGAACTCGATGCTGATGTCGGTCACGGAACGGTTCAAGGAGATCGGCACCATGAAGTGCCTGGGCGCGCTGGATAGCTTCGTCGTCAAGCTCTTCTTCATCGAGGCGACTCTGATGGGCGTTCTGGCCTCGTTCGCGGGCTGGTTCCTCGGCTGGTTCATCATCGCGATCATCCATCTCTTCGGAGATGGCATGAAAGCCTTCGGCGGCGCATTCTGGGCCGGTACGCTCTCCCAGATGATCCAGTCCATGGCTATCGGAACCATCATCACGCTCGTCGCGGCGATCCCGCCCGCATTCCGCGCCGCCAAGATGCACCCGGCGGTCGCGCTGCGCTCGGAAATTTAAGCGTATCGCCCCTACCCCCGGCCCCTCCCCCCAAGAACAGGGGGAGGGGAGCGACCTCCCTCCGTCCCCCTCCTTCGTAAGGAGGGGGAGAACTGAAATGCACCCTCCCCTTGTGAAGGGGAGGACTGGGGTGGGATCAGTTCCCTCCCCCTGTTCTTGGGGGGAGGATCAGGGAGGGGGGCCATTCTAAATTGTAGAAAGGTCGGTCGAGATAACAATGGCTTCCAACGAATACGTCGTTCGCACGAAGGGGCTGGTCAAAGAGTTCACGATGGGCGACCAGACATTGCGCGCCCTCAATGGGGTAGACCTGGACATCAAGCGCGGCGAATATATCTCTATCATGGGGCCGTCCGGCTCCGGCAAATCCACACTCTTCAACGCCATCGGGGGACTGGACAAACCGACCTCCGGCTCGGTGTTCATCAATGACGTGGACATGGCGCAGTTGGACGCCTCGGAACTGGCCTATCTGCGCTGTCATACCATCGGCTACATCTTCCAGACCTTCAACCTGATCCCGGTCATGACCGCGCTGGAGAACGTGACGCTGCCGACGGTCTTCGCGGGAATGCCGACGGACGACGGCATCGAGCGGGGCATCGAACTGCTCAACATCGTCGGCCTCGGCCATCGCCTGCACCACCGCCCGACGGAACTCTCCGGCGGGCAGCAGCAGCGCGTCGCCATCGCCCGCGCCCTCGCCAACAATCCCTCCATCATCCTGGCCGACGAGCCAACCGGCAACCTCGACCTGAAGACCGGCACGGAGATCATCGAACTGCTGCGCCGCCTCAACAAGGAGCAGGGCGTGACCATCATCTCCGCGACGCACGACCTGAAGATGGTGGACGTCTCCGACCGGATCGTCTGGATTCGCGACGGCAAGATCGCCAAGATCGAAGAGCGCGCGGACATTGACCTGAAGATCGGCGAGATGGAAGGCGAGCAGGGTCTGGATCACTGAGAGCAGCGAACCCCTCCCTGCCCCTCCCCTTCGCAAGGGGAGGGAGCCAAAAGGCGTTCGCCCTTCCCTTGCAGAGGGGAGGGAGTCCAATATGGCTCCCCCTCCTTACGAAGGAGAGAGCCACCAGACGGCTCCCCCTCCTTACGAAGGAGGGGCCAGGGGAGGTTGTCTCAGGCACACTAACCGCAAGAGCTGTGATCGGAGGAGGCGGAATGGCGCGACTGCGTGGCACGGGCCTGGGCGCAGGCATGGCGCTGGGAACAGCAGCGGTCGTGCGGGTGCGCGGCGGCATCCCGACGATGCCGGAACCTCCGCCCTCTATCGCGGAGCAGATCGCGCTGCGCCGCCTGACCGAAACGCCGGAAGTCATCGTCGTGGCGGACGACTATCGCACCGGGCTGGCGCTGGCGGGCGCGCTCAAGTGGGCTACAGTCGTCGGGCTGGCGGCAGGTTACGCCGACTCCGACGCGCCCGTTCCGCCGTTCCCCTCGGTCGTGAACGTGCCGGGCCTGATGGATGCCGTGCAGGATGAGATGCTGATGCTCGTGGATGCCGTGCGCGGCATCGTCCTGGCCGACCCCGATCCGGTCTCCATCGCGCACTATCAGGCCGAACACGACCACATCGCCCCCAAACACCGTTTCTACCTCGATACGCCTCACCTGCCTGCCGAGACCCTGGACGGCCATACGATCCAGATCGTGGCGCGCGTGCAGTCCGAGCAGGAGATAGACCGCGCGCTGCAGGAGGGGGCCGACGCCCTTTTTGTTGCGCGGCAGAGTCCCCTGCTTTCCCTGGATGCCGACGACGAGACGCAGCGGCGCAGCCTGCTGGCGCTGGCGGAGCGGGCGGTAGGCAAGCCGCTCCTGATCGCAGACGACTATGCGCTGTCTCCGCGCGCCGTTCTGGAAGAGACGGCCCTGGCGGACATCACGCTGATCGTGCCGCCTCGGAGCGATCTGGAAGGGCTGGGCCTGACGGAACTGGCGGAGGAGCTGAAGGCGGCGGAGGCGGAATGCTTCGCCGAAGAGGTGGATTTCGCCGTGCCGCTGCTGGGAGCCTATATCGGTTCCGGCTATACCTACGAAGAGGCGCAGCAGGCGACGACGGCCATTGATGCGCTGGCGGCGCGCGGCGCGACGCGGATCGTGTTCGGCCTGGAGTACGATGTGCTGAACATGGACCTGCTGCGGCATCTGGAGCCGCTCGTCGCGGCGGCTTCGGCGAACCTGCTGCCCTCGTTTGTGGCGTGGGGCGCGTTCGATCTGCGCGGCGAGGCGGCGGAGGGGCTGGAAAACACGCCGGAGGGCGCGCTGCGGATGCTGGTCGGCTTGGGCGTGAGCGGGATTCTGACGGCGGCGGATGAGGTGGATGAGGCGAAGGCGATGCTGCGGGAACTCAGCTTTTCGGAGTGTCGGGAATCGCTTTTGGAACGGTTGAGCAAATAGAAAAACACCGCCGAAGATTTTGGATAGGCGTCGGGAGGGAGTGCGTGAGTAAGATCGTCGTGCTGGCGCTGCTGTCACCGGAGGACAAGGACGCCGCGCCGTTTCGGGCCGCTCTGGAAGGCGATCCCTGGCTGCGGGAACGAGTCGAACTGCGGTTTGCGCAGGGCGAGGCGGCGTGGGAGGCGATAGCAGAGGCCGAAGTCGTGACGTGCAGCAACCTCTCGCCGGAACTGCTCGCCGCCGCGCCGAAACTGCGCTGGATCAGCTTCTGGAGCGCGGGGATGGAGCGCAAGGCGACGCCGGAGACGCAGGCGCGCGGGCTGCTGCTGACCAGCGCCAGCGGCGTACACGGCCCCAACATCGCGGAACACGTGCTGGCCTTCATGCTGATGTTTTCGCGGCGGATGCACGCCTATCTGCGCGCGCAGAAAGAGGGAGTGTGGGGAAGACCGGAGGCATGGAGTCCGGAAGGGCCGGGCGAACTGGCCGGTCAGACGCTCGGCATCGTGGGGCTGGGGCGTATCGGGGAGGCGCTGGCGGCGCGAGCCAAAGCGTTCGAGATGCGGGTGGTGGCGACGAAGCGGGACGTGCGTTCGCGCTACGATGCGGCCATCGTGCCGGACGCCCTCTATCCGCCGGAGGAACTGCCGCGCCTGCTGGCCGAATCCGACCATGTCTGCATCGCCGTTCCCTACACGCCGGAGACGCACCATCTGATTAATGCCCGAATGCTGGCCTGCATGAAGCCGACGGCCTATCTCTACAATATCGCGCGGGGCAAGAGCGTGGACGAGGCGGCCTTGATCGCGGCGCTGCAGGCCGGAAAGCTGGCGGGCGCGGGCCTGGATGTCTTCGAGACGGAACCGTTGCCCCCGGATAGCCCGCTCTGGCAGATGGAGAACGTCCTCATCACGCCGCATGTCTCCGGCGCGACGCCCCGTTATTTCGAGCGTATCGCCCCACAGTTCGCCGCCAACCTCAAACGCTATCTGAACGGCGAACCCCTCCACAACCTCTACGACCCGGCGCGCGGTTACTGAGCTTCCCGTCTGCACCGCGCGACCAGAACGGCAGGCGCTTCCGCCCAGACCGGCCTGCGGGCGGCGAAATCGCCGGTGGCCTGCACTTCGCTCAGGCGCTCCAGTATCAGACCCGCATCGGTCAGCGTGTTGACGTAGGCGCTCAGCGTGCGATGATAGGCTCCCACTTTACCGGGAGGCCCGGTGCGGCTGTCCGACCGCCAGTAGCCTTCCGCAAAGTAGCGCGCGACGGTACGCTGGATGCCCTCCGGCGTCTCTATCTCGCCGGAGAGCGGCGTGTTATAGCAGGGGTGGAGGATAGAGAAGACGAACCGGCCGCCGGGCCGCAGAATGCGCGCGACCGTGCGCAGCGTCGGCGGGAGATCGGGAATATCCATCAGCGCCAGATGACAGATGACGCCATCGAACGCGCTATCGGCAACGTTATCGAGGCTCCGGGCGTCGGCGTGCAGATAGGTGATTCCGCGCGGGTCGGTCTCCTCATGGCGGCGGGCGATCTCAAGCAGTTTCGCAGAGAGATCTATGCCGGTGACAGAGGCTCCCCGGTCGGCCAGATACCGCGCCACCCTGCCCTGGCCGCAGCCCAGGTCACAGAGGCGCTGCCCGGCGACCTCTCCCAGAAAGGTTTCGACCTGGGCAAAGAAGGGATCGTCTTCTACCGGCCCGACCCAGTCATCGTACCACGCGGCGATCTCGTCGTAGGCAGCGGCCGTCATGATCCCTTCCCCGGTCGTATTGCGCCTGGCGGCGGAGACGCTTTAAGAAGCGGCGTCGGTATAGTCGCTGCGCTGTTGGGCGCGCATCTCTTTGAGGATGCTCTGCGCCGCCAACCAGAAGCAGAGTACCGACGGCGCGAACTTCAGCAGGAAGTAGAGCGGGATCGGCAGTTCGATGAAGACGAGCAGCCAGAGCCACGCGCCCCAGGCCAGGAAGCGGAAGGCGTTGCGCGCATTCCTCCCCCGGCATTTCCCCGCAAACCACCAAAATCCCCCTCCGATCAAGATCGGCCACAGGAAACTCAGAAATTCCGGCATTGCGATTTCTCCTTGAACGGCTAAGCCTACTTGTTATACGTAGATTCATCCGTTCTGGTGTCAAACGACGCTGGCGGCGGATGGGATTTATTTCGTGTCGTGCCGCCGCTTCTCCTGCTGCCTGGCCCTCCTCCCTATCCCTCCCCCTGTTCTTGGGGGGAGGGATAGGGAGGAGGGCTTAAAGCGGCGGAACGACGCCGATGGTTAGCAGGATATTGGCGTAGATGCGCTGCTCGCCGGTCGCAATGACCAGGCAGACGCTCGGCTGCGAGGCGGCGGCGTAGAAGGCGAACCGTTCCAGAGGCTGCAGGGCCATGCCGGAGGGCAAAAGCTGGCGAAACTCCTGAAAGATGGGCGGCTCGGAGCCGTCGGCGGGCTGCATCACATGCGCCGCTTCAATGGGAATGGCGGAGGCGACCGCGCGCAGCGCGTCCGTCGCGTTGATGAGGCCGGGCATCAGGTTGAGATAGACGCGGGAAGCGTTCGGGGCCGCGCCTGTCGAAGCGGGATAGTTGCCGTCGGCGATAAGCACCTGGGAGCCGTGACCGGCGGCGGCCAGAGCGCGCGTGATCTCAGGGTGGAGCAGAGCGGACTTGAGCAAGCGGAAGGGTCTCCTCTCAGCGGGATTTCGATGCGGCAACATTCTGCGAAGAGGTGAGCGATACCTGCCCGGTGAGATGCGGGAGGGAGATCGAGAACGCGCCGATTGCCACCTGTCGAGATAAAATCGCCTTCCTATGCGGAAAAAGATGCAACATTGGCAAGAACGCAGCGTCGTACAGGGCAGATGACGTTTTCTTTGACCGGTTTGCAGCGCAGGAAGCCGGTTCTGTTGTTGGAGGAGGGGTCTATGCCCACCGGATACGGCTCGGGTGACAACCAGTTTTCCGCCCGTCACCGCGACTTTGACCCGGAGTGGCTTGCTCGCGATACGGAAAGCACGGAGGACGACGCGCTGTGGGACTTGCTCAGCGCCTATAGGGACGGCGAGGCGACGGCGGAAGAGGCGGCGCTGGTCGAGGCGAGACTGCGCTCCGATCCGGCCTACGCCCGCGATTTCGAGTTCCTGAAACGGACTTCGGAGGCGGCGCGGGCCTATGTCGAGGTCGAGCCGCCCGCGTCGCTGCGCGAGTCCATCTTTGCGGCCACCACGCAGCGCCAGACGTTCGCAGGTCGCGTTGCGGCGGGATGGGACAGCCTGCGGCGCGCTCTCGCGCCGAACTGGGGAACCGGCCTTGCGGTCGGCGGGCTGGCAGCGGCGGCGGTGCTGGGGCTTCTCTTCTGGCCGCGCCCGCATTCCGATAACGCGCCTCCTCCTCTGACCGTGAAGCCAGGGACAGCATCGCCGCCGCAGGTCGCGCAGAATCCCAAACCGTCTGGGAAGCGCGCCAGGCCGTCGCAGCCGAAGGCGGTTCCTGCGACTCAAATCGTCCGGCATCGGGAAGAGCCGCGCCGCAATCGAGAGCGGAAGACAATGCAGGCGACGGTGGAACTGGCCGCGCTTCACAGCCGGACGAACCGACCGCGCAGCAACGAACCCAGGCTGGCTTTGAACCTTAACAAGCCTTTGCCGGTGCGTCGCTTGAAGCCGCTGCACTATCCGAAGATAGACGCGCAGAACGATCCGCTGGTGGCGTTTACGCGCTATTCGCCGCGTCCCAACATGGATGCGTCCAATCAGAAGCAGACGTGGCCGACGACTCGCGACGATGCGGCAGCCCCATTGAATGATAACGTCGTGGTGGAGGCGGCTCCCCCGGCTGTGGACAAAACGCTCCCCGCAGCGACGAACCCGGCGACCAGCAACGACACGCCGAAGGTCGCGAGCGCCGGACTGTCACGGCGTTTCGGACGGATACTGCGCACGGCGCAGCTTCCGCCGGACCCGCGCCTGATTGTCAGCAATGGGGATTTGAAGCGGCAGCGCGCCGCCGCCACGCTCGGTTATGACCGGGATACGCTGGAGAGCATTCAGCGCCGCCAGCCGACGGTCTCGCTCATCTCCAGCAGGTTCTGATTCGCCCTCAGTCTCCGGGCGGGCAGGCTGTACGTGCCGCCCGTCCGGTTTTGTTTGGGGAGACCCTCACCCCCGACCCCTCTCCCACGCTGCGGGAGAGGGGAGTGAAGGCAAAACCGGTTGCCGCGCAGCAACTTTTGCGGTGATCCGTCAAGCAGATTATGGAAGAACCCGATAACCTTACCGGGCGCAGGGCGTCCGGGGAGGGGATGCGGGGTAAGACGAAAATGGCGGCAAGGCAGACAATCGGAAGCAGGCGCATCGTGCGCGCCCGGAAACGCGCGAGCCGTGTGGCGAGGCTGCGCGCGACCGCCGCCGCGTCTCTGCTGGCCCTGGCCCTCTGGATGCTGCCTCTGCCAGGCGTATGGGCGCAGTCCGCTCCCGCGCTCCCGACAACGCCGCGCCTGACCGAGACCACGCTGGACGGCGGAACCTTCGACTCCAAACTGATGAGCCGGGGCATTCTCGGCGTGGCGACGGCGGCCTCCGTTCCCGGCGGCGTGCCGGGAACCTCCTTCTCGGAAGTCCTGCGCGGCAACGGCACGCGGGCGGGCTATGTCCTGTCGCACGGCGGCGTGCTGCCCGATACCGTCAGTATCCGCCTCGGCGCGCGACGCCTGCGCGCCGGAACCGACTACTGGCTCGATCCCAACAACGGCACGCTGATGCTCGCCGAGCCGGTCCGCACCTTCGAGAGCCTCGATGTCTACTACCGCTACGTGGAGGGGCAGGACGGCCAGCGCCAGGCGGGAGGACTGCCCGGCTTCCAACTCAAGTTCGGCCCGGCCACGAACCTCGGCTTCTTCTACGGCATGACGCCCGGCAACGGCAACGGCTTCGATACCTCGACCTACGGCCTCTCCTTCAACAGCAAGTTCGGCGCGGGCGGCCTCTCGTCCTACAGCGGCCTGATGTACTTCTCCAACGTGCAGAGAAGCACGAACCTGGTGACGACCACGCGCGCCTCCCTGGACGCGCCGCCGCCCCCCGCCCCGAACGAGCAGGGGGCCGACCATCTCATTGTGCAGAACCTCGCGGCGCAGACCGGCGGCTTCAACTTCCGCGCCAACTATCAGGACATCGGCAAGAACTTCGCGGGCTTCCAGGCGCTCCGCCTCAATGCCGCCAAAGACACGGCGTTCCTCGACCAGTTGAAGCTGCTGGAAGGCGAGAAGGGCGTCCGACGGCTCGGCTTCGGATTCGGCTACAGCCCCAACGCCAAAAGCGCGACGCCGCAGGGTCTGCAACTCGACTGGAACCAGATTTCGGACGAGAAAGGCTCCATCTCGCAGCAGTCGCTCGGCTTCACGTCCAGCAGCCTGACCCTGAACTACGCCTCGCGCAGCATCAGCGACCAGTTTATCCATTTCAAGGGACTGCGCGAGGCGGACAGGGCGCAGTGGGAGCGCGAGAAGGGGATGACCTTCTCCAGCTTCGGACTCGGCCTCGACTTCGGGATGCGCAAGCCGGGCGTATCGCGGGGCGGGCTGAACTTTCAGGAGCAGCGTTTCGGCGATACGAGCGGCAGCCTGGAACGTTCGCTCTGGAGCCTGAAGAGCGGCAGCTTCGGCTTTGCTATGCTGAATCGCAGCGCGGATAAGGATTTCAAGCGGCTGAACGACCTCTCCGCCGCCGATAAGACCAGCCTGGCGCTCGACCTCTACCGGCAGTACGATCCGGCGGCGAAGCCGGAGCAGGTGACGGACAAAGACCGGGCGCAGGTGGCGCAGGAGGCGGGACTGGCCCGCAATGCTCTCCGGCTCGATCTCGGCTTCGGGAAGACAGGCGGCCTGGCGTTCTCGCAGATCGGCGTGCTGGATCAGAAGGAAGAGGGCCGCGCCGGGTTCCGCCGCGACAGCCTGACCTTCCGCGCGGGCAGCCTGGAACTGGCCTACCTCAGCCGGAAGACCGATGCGGGCTTCCAGCGCATCGGCGATCTGGCCGACGTGGAGAAGAACAACCTGGCCCTCGACATCCGCCGCCAGTTCGACCCGGACGCCACGCTGGATCAGGTGACGCAGAAGGAGCGCGATCAGGCGGTCAAGGAGACGGGGCTGGCGCGCACCGGGCTGCGCGGGCGCATTCGCCTGGGCAAGGAGGGCAGGAACGGCACGCTGGCCTTCAATCAGTTCTCCATCGCCAATCTCCAGGCCGATCCTGAGAATGCGCAGCGGCAGACGACGCTCGGCGCGATCCGACGCTCCACGCTGGACTTTGCCGGCGCGCGGTTCAAGTTCCTGTTCGCCAGCCAGTCCATCTCCGAGCAGTTCGCGCGCCTGACCGACCTCTCCGACGTGGAGCGCGCCCAGTTCGGCAACGAGCATGGCTTGCAGCGGCAGCAGATGGGCCTCGATTTCGCGCTCAACAAGGCGACCCGGCTGACCTTCAACAGCCTGGCGATCCGCAATACCCCGGACGCCGTCGCCTCGGCGCTTGCGGCGGCGCAGAAGGACGGAAGCGACCCGCAGGCCGCCGCGACCGCCGCCTCGTATGGGTTGAGCCGTCAGAGTTTCCTGCTGGATGGGCAGGGCTTCCGGCTCGGTTTCAACACGGCCAGTACGGACAAGAACTTTACGCGCGCCTCCGACCTGGCCCTGCCGGACGCGGACAAAAAGAGCATCGAGCAGGAGCGTGGATTCCAGCGCACGGACTATACCTTCAATTTCGACCGCATCAAGGGGCTGCGGCTGGAGAACTACTTCTACAGCGCCTCCAACCCGACAGACAGTCTGGGCCGGGACGTTTACAAGCAGAACCTGGCCTTCGTGCCGAACCAGCGGATGGCGCTCTCCTTCGTGCGCGATGGCGACCTGACCTCGGCGGACGGCAAGCAGAACGGCACGGCGCACAGCCTGCTGACATTCAACCAGAACTTCGGCAAAGGCTTCCTGTTCAACCTCTATCAGGACGATACGGCCACCTATGCGGACGGCGCGGCGACCAGCGCCGCGAAGACCGACTATATGCGCTTCCAGTCGGATCAGAGCAAGCCGAACTCGTTCAATATCGAGAGCAAGCGGATCGCCCTCCTGAACGACAAGTACGAGAACACCACCAACCTGAACCTGCACTTCAAGCCGACGAAAACATTGGGCCTGAACTACTCCCGGCTGGATATAGATCGCGGAGACGACCCTTCGGAGTCCACCGACGCCTTCGACTTCCAGTGGCAGACCTCGAAGCAGTTTGCGGTCGTCGCCGGGGTCGCGCAGAAGGACACGACGGATAGCAAGAACGTCAACACGGTGTCGGTCGGGCTGCAAGGCGAGCCGATCAAGAACGTGACGCTGGCGGCCAAGTTCCATGAGGTGCATCAGGAGGCGGTCAACACGAAAGACGAGGCGGACATCTCCATCAGCAACGCCAAGCCGATCACGTTCGGGCCGTTCCAGGAACTGACGATCACGGCGCGCTACGCCTCGCTCAACGATCAACGCAAGCTGCAAAACGAGACGATGACCGGGCGCGCGGCCTGGAAGCTCTGGAAGAACGAGTTCCTGCTGGACTACGGCGGTTTCACGAAGCCGGACGGAACCAGCACGATCACCCGTGTCTACCAGTTCACCACCGACCCGAACCCGAACAAGTGGTTCCACGCCGGCTTTCTCTACAAGGCGCGCACGCTGCTGGACGGCAAAGAGGTGCTGACGCGCCGGTTTACGGCGGACTGGCGTTTGTCGAAGAACACGACGTTCCTGTACTCCTATGGCACGATGCCGGAGGACAGCAGCGGCAACGTCACGCCGGTAACGACCGCCGACATCACGTTCAAACATGCGTTCCGGCGTCCGCTCTCCTTCCTGTTCTTCTATCGGATGAACAATAACGACGCGACGAAGATACTGACGCGCGGCCTGGGTTTCGGCTTCGAGGGCAAGCTGAGCAGTACGAGCAAGCTGGAACTCGACTACAGCAAGGACACCAACGGCTTCGCGGATCGCTACGAGCGTTGCGACCATTTCCGCCTGCTCTTCGACCATCAGTTCAACCCGGATCACTTCATCACGTTCTCGGCAGAGTTCCGCACGCACGACGGCAACGACCTGAAGGACGAGAGCGCGGTCAATCTCGACTTCCGGCGGCGGTTTTAGGCCCCCTCCCTGGCCCCTTTTCCTCTTGTCTGAACTATGATTAGTCGGATTAAATGATGACCATGATTGAGCCGGACATAATCATAGTCCATCCCATAATCCGACCAATCATAGTTCAGACAAAAGGCTTTTCCAGCAGCGGTTTCAACCGCCGAATGCAGAAACGAAGCAAGCGGAGCATGTAGGAAACTCACGCCCGCGCACCGAATAACTCTCCAGGTGTGATTACGAATGCTCGCCGAATGACGGCAGATTTTCTGGAGGGTGCGATGTTAACAGGGATAGAGCGTCTGGCAGACCTGATCGGTCTACAGCATTCCGGCCTGACCGGAGCCAGTCCGACGGAGATCGAAGCGGCCGTTCAAGAGGCCGATTTGCAGAGCCTCGCCGCCAGCGACGGCCATTTTGCGGCGGTGGGCCGCGCCGGGCAGACGGTGCGATTGGCGCGCACCCTTGCCTTTCCTCTGCGCTACTTTGTCGCCAAGATGTTTCACGGCCCGTTCCTGATCGTGTCGGATCGCATTGACAGCCTCTATGCGTGGTGCCAGGAGCAGAAGATCGGCTGGCAGTTCGACCCGACCTACACCCGCATGGTTCCGGCCCACTACCTGGTCGAGATAGATCAGATCGGCTGTCCCGACCCCGCGCCGCGCTATCGGCGCTTTTTTACGCCGACCCTCGGCCAGGGAACAGAGGATATTGCCGAGGCGGGCGCGGCGTATGTCACTGCTGCTTACGAGGCGCTGAAGGCATGGCTGGCGGCCCTGCCCGCGCACGCGCCGATCGCGCTGGCGTTTTCCGGCGGCATTGACAGCACCTCCGTGCTGATTCTGGCGCGGCACGCTTTGCAGGAGATGGGCGGCGATCCGAACCGGCTGCGCGCCTTTACGCTGGACATGGGCGGCGGCAAAGATGCGGCGCAGGCCGAATCGGTCGTGCGGGAACTGGGCCTGGAAGCGCAGTGGGAAGCGGTGCGCGTGCCTGCCGACCGCCTGAACCTGGAAGAGGCGATCCGGGTCATCGAGGACTATCACCCGCTCGACGTGGAGTGCGCGGCGGTGGCGCTCTGCCTGCTGCAAGGCATTCGGGAACGCTATCCGAGTTTGAAGTATCTGCTGGACGGCGATGGCGGGGATGAGAATCTGAAGTCCTACCCGCTGGAAGACTCCGACCTGACGCTGTCGAGCGTGCTGCGCAATCCGATGCTCTATCAGGAGGGATGGGGCGTGGAGAATATGAAGCACAGCCCGACCTACTCCGGCGGACTTTCCCGCGCTTATGTCCGCACCTACGCGCCGGGCCGTCGCTACGGCTTCGACTCCTTCTCGCCCTACACCGTCCGCTCTGTCATCGCGGCGGCCCTCGCCATCCCGTTTGAGCGGGTGCTGGGCGGCAGCGCCGAGCGGCTCTACACGCTCAAGCAGGACGTGGTGCGAGAGGGTATCAAGGCGGTGACGGGAATCGAGATGCCGGTCTATCCCAAACGGCGTTTTCAGGACGGCGCGGGCGAGTCGTATCGCTCCTGGCGGGTCAGCAAGGCGTGGTGCCGGCAGGTGTTCCTGCGGCAGTGGGAGGACAGACTGCGCGCAGCCTGGGAAGCGACCGACCGGCTGTCCGGCAACGCGGTTCCGGCGGCGCAAAACGCCTGATGAGCGGGCCGGAAACCTCAGCCTCTGGTGTGGGAGCGGCGCAGTCTGTCGCGTATCCGGCCTCTCCCGCCGCGCGCAATCGCTGGGTGCTGGAGCGCCGGGGAGCGAAGAACCGGCTGGACCCGTTCCTGCCGTATGCCTTTCTCCGGGAAGAGGAGTGCGGCGCGTCCGGCCGGCTGGAACCGACCGCCACCGTGTTCCTGACCAACCGCGAGTGTCCCTATCGCTGCCTGATGTGCGACCTCTGGCAGAACACGCTGGACACGCGGGTTCCGGTGGGCGCGATTCCCCGGCAGATCGCACACGCGCTGGCGCTGCTGCCTCCCGCGCGGCAGGTCAAGCTCTACAACGCGGGCAGTTTCTTCGACCCCCAGGCGATCCCGCCAGAAGACTATCCGGCTATCGCCGACCTGACGCGGCCTTTTGAGCGAGTCATCGTGGAGTGCCATCCGATGCTGCTCGGCGCACGCTGCCTGCGGTTTCGTGACCTGATTCCGGGGCAACTGGAAGTCGCTATCGGGCTGGAGACGGTTCACCCGGAGGCGCTGGACAGGCTGAACAAGCGGATGACAGTGGACTCGTTCCGCCGCGCCGCCGACTTTCTGGCACGGAACGGTATTGCGCTGCGGGTCTTCCTGCTGCTCTCCGTTCCCTTCCTGAGCGCGGAGGAGGGGTTGGAGTGGGCCAGGCGGTCGCTCGAAACGGCGTTCGCGGCGGGCGCTGCCGTCTGCTGCGTCATTCCGACGCGCACCGGCAACGGCGCGATGGAAGCGCTGGCTGCCGGGGGGCTGTTCGCGCCGCCTTCTCTATCGGCGCTGGAAACGGCGGTGGAATACGGCCTCCGGCTGCGACAGGGCCGCGTCTTTGCTGACCTGTGGGACATCGCGCGGCTCTCGGACTGCGCGTGCGCTCCGGCGCGCATCGAACGTCTGCGGCAGATGAATCGCACGCAGCAGATTCCTCCGCCGGTGCGATGCGGGGCATGTGAGAGTGGCAGTTGAACCTGCGCTGTCTGAACTGTGATTTATGGGATTAAAGGATGGACTGTGATGGGGCCGCACTTAATCCTAGTCCATCTGAGAATCCGACGAATCATAGTTCGGACGGTCTCTCACCGTTCAGACGTTCCGCGATTCATGCGATGGATATGATCCATGACGACCGATTTCGATCTTGCGATAGCCGGTTC
>DASRGL010000021.1:0-3040 GCA_035651115.1 Chthonomonadaceae bacterium | reverse complement strand
ACGGCGCGCAGGCGGGCGAGTTGGCAGCGGTCGGCATCTACGGTCTGCCCTTAGATGAACCGCAGCGTTATCTGGCGCGCATCGAGGCGACGGAGGCGGACACGGTACGCGCAGCGGCGGAACGCTATCTGCAGCCGGATCGCTACTGGCGCGGCGTGGTGCGCGGCGGCGCGTCCCCGGAGAGTACGAAAGGAGTTGCCGCCGTTGGATAGCCCGCCTTCCAGAGCGCAGATCATCAACCGCGCCCGCCGCCGCATCATGCTGATCAGCATCCTGATGAAGATCGCCGGGCTGGTTATCGTGCTGGCCCTGACTTCGGGCGGCTTTCGCTGGATCGTCGCCGCCATTTTCACCGTGACGATCTGCGTTCAGCTTTCGCTGCTCTTGCGGCAGACAACGTAGACCTCCCCTCGTCCCCCTTCCCTAAAACGTTCGGACGATAAAGCCTGTCCTCACTGGGAAGGGGGAGCCAAAACAGCAGGCTTGTCTCTCTCTTCCAACTCGTGTCCTATTGGAAGAGAAAGGGAACGTCGTCAATTTGCACTCTCCCCCTTCCCAGCGAGCCTGCGAGCGTTTTAGGGAAGGGGGACGGGGGTTAGGTCAATTCAAAGGAGAGAGTTCCCATGCGTGCGCTGGTCAATCTGGAGAAGAAGCCGTTTGCGGTCGAGTTGCAGGAGAAGCCGGAGCCGGAGATCGGCGAAGAGGATGTGCTGCTGGCCGTGCGCGGCGTCGGCGTGTGCGGCAGCGACCTGCACCAGTGGCACGCCTCCCACTCCTGGCCGGTCAACTATCCGGTGACGCTCGGCCATGAGTTCGCGGGGGTCATTGCCAGAGCGGGCCGGAAGGTGCAGGGCTTCCAGGAGGGCGACCGCGTGGTGAGCGAGACGGCGGCCTCCATCTGCGGCCAGTGTGTCTACTGCCGGAGCGGCCACTACAATCTCTGCCCGAAGCGGCTCGGTTTCGGCTACGGCCTGGATGGAGCGATGGCGGACTACGTGCGCGTTCCGGCGCGCTGCCTGCATCACATTCCCGACAACGTGCCGTTTGAAGACGCCGCGATGACGGAACCGGGCTGCGTGGCCTGCAACGCAGTCATGGAACTCTCGCACATCACGCCCGGCGATACGGTCGTCGTCATGGGGCCGGGAACCATCGGCCTGATGGTCGTGCAGATGTGCAAGCTGTGCGGGCCGGGCAAACTCGTCCTCATCGGCACATCGCGGGATACCGACCGGCTGGAGGTCGGCAGGCAGTTGGGCGCGGACATTACCCTGATGGCCGATAGAGAGGATGTCGTCGAGAAAGTGAAGGCGCTCGGCGACGGTTTCGGGGCGAACCTCGTCGTGGACTGCGTCGGCATCTCGGAGGCGCTCAAGCCTTGCCTGGAGATGGTGCGCCCGGCAGGGCAGATCACCAAAGTCGGCTGGGGCAAAGCGCCCCTCGGCTTCTCGCTCGATCCGCTGGTGCAGAAGGCCGTCACGCTGCAAGGCTCGTTCTCGCACACCTACAAGACCTGGGAGCGCGTCATCGGGCTGATGGGCAACGGGCAGTTGAACCTGTCTCCCATGCGCCGCGTCTTTCCGCTGGCCGATTGGGAAAACGCTTTCAAAACGATGGACTCGCTGGCCGTCGCCAAAAGCGTGCTGACGCCCTAACCTACTCGTCCAAAACACGGAACCGGATACGGACACAGCCCCCGCCGGACTCGCCTGTCTCGAACAGGATATTTCCCTGGAGGTCGCGTTCCGCCAGCGCGACGATCAGCGCAAGCCCCTGATGGGCCTCGCGCTCCACATCGAAGTCCGGCGGGAATCCGGGGCCGTCGTCGGCGACTTCCAGCAGGCAGCCCGCGCCGCCGCATTGTAGCAGGACGCGCGCCGTCCGCGCGCCATGCTTGCCCGCATTCGACAGCAGTTCCTGCAGAATGAGCGCCAGCGCCGTCCCCTGCTGAACGCTCACCACCACCTCGTCGGCCTGCCAGGTCGCCTTCACTCCGGCCGTCTGCATCGCCATCGGAACCAGCCGCTTGATCAGTTCGCGCGCGGAGACCGTCATGGCGGACTGGTGATGCGAGAGGAAATCATGGACGGCGGCGATAGCGCGCACCTGCCCGACCATCCGCCGCAGGTCGTCCCGCGTGACCGGCGGGGCATCGTCGCCATCGTCCATCACCCGCATATCGAGGAGCGCCGCAATCACCTGCAAGTTGTTTTTGACGCGGTGATGCGTCTCGGCAAACGCCTCCATGAGCCGCTGCGTCTTCTGCCGCTCGGCCTGATGGAGCCGCGCATTCTCCACTGCCAGGCGCGTGCGTTCCACGACCGCTTCCACCAGCTCCAGTTCTTCGTCCGTCCACTCGCGCGGGGTATCGTCCGTAACGATCAGCATCGAGAGGCAGCGCGCCCCCTCGATGATCGGCACGGCCAGCAGGCTGCGCACCTGATGCGCGCGATACTGGTCGGCCCTGGCGCGTGTGAGCGGGTCTGTCAGCACATCCGTTACGCGGATGTGCTGCCCGGCCATCACCACCTGTAAAGGCGCGTTGCCTTCCGGCAACGGATAGACGCCGGCCACCGGGCGAGACGCCGCATCGCGCCTGTATTCGTTCAAAACGGTCAGTTCGTTCCCCTCCGGGGAAAGGATGGCATAGAAGACGCGCGCGGCCTGGAGGAAGCGGCCCAGAATCTCGATGCAGGCGCGCATCACTTCGTTCGGCCCGTCGGAGGAGCGCAGGCTGTCTCCGACCTGGCGCAGCAGGCGGTTGCGGTTGCGCTCCCGCACCTGGTCGGTGATGTCGGTGGTCGTTCCGACGATCTGGATCAGTCGTCCTTTGCTGTCGTAGACACCCGTGCCGCGCGCCAGGAAGTAGCGGTAGGTTCCGTCTTTGCCGCGCAGCCGGTACTCCGCCTCATAGCTGCCCCCGGCCTTGCACGCCGCCGCCCAGGTCTGCGCCACCCGTTCCCGATCGTGCGGATGGATGTCCTGGAGCCAGCCGTCGCCGAGCAGTTGCGCGGTCGGCGTGCCGGTAAAGGCTTCCCAA
>DASRGL010000020.1:0-5119 GCA_035651115.1 Chthonomonadaceae bacterium | reverse complement strand
CGCCGCCCGTCGGCATCTACGCGCGCAACTGGGGCGCGGCCACGCACGATGTCGCCGAGGGCATCCACCGCCCGCTCACCGTCACAGCGCTGACCTTGCAGTGCGAGCCGGACGAAAAGCCTCTGGTGCTGGTCGCCGCCGACCTGGGCTGGTGGCGCACGCTCGAAGACGAGTGGTACGTGCGGGAGGGCGTCCTGAAGGCGCTCGATCTCGATCCGGCGCGCGTCATGGTCAACCTCTCGCACACGCACTCCGCGCCCGCCATCTGCCGGGAAGACGCCGACAAGCCCGGCGGCCATCTCATCGCGCCCTATCTGCAAACGGTGCGCGAGGCGATAGTCACAGCGGCGCAGCAGGCGCTTGCGGCACGGCAGCCTGCCGTGCTGACCTGGGGCCAGGGAACCTGCCGCCTGGCGCAGAACCGCGATCTGTCCGACCCGGAGAGGCCGCGCCTGGTCTGCGGCTACAGTCCGGGACAGCCTGCCGACGAGACGCTGCTGGTGGGCCGGGTGACGCGGGAGGACGGCGCGATTCTCGCCACGCTGGTCAACTATGCCTGCCACCCGACCACGCTGGCCTGGCAGAATCGGCTGATCTCGCCGGACTATATCGGGGCGATGCGGGAGGTCGTGGAGGCGCAGACCGGCAGCGCGCCCTGTCTGTTCCTGCTCGGCGCGTGCGGCGAACTCGCGCCCATCGAGCAGTATACGGCGGACACCTCTCTCCCCGACGCGCATGGCAGGGAACTGGGATACGCCGCGCTCTCGACGCTAGAGGGAATGCTGCCGCCGCGCACCGGGCTGGAGTATGCGGGCGTGGTCGAATCGGGCGCGCCGCTAGCGATCTGGAAGCGCGTGCCTGCCGCGCCAGCGACGACGCTGGGAGCCAGGCGGATCGAGGTCGAACTGCCGCTCAAAGACCTGCCGAGCGTGGCCGAGATCGAGGCGCAGTTGCAGGCTTGTGAAGATCGGGCGCTGGCCGAGCGGCTGGCACGCAAGCGGCGCGTGCGGCGTTCGGTCGGGGAGGGGACGACGACAAAGATGCCCGTCTGGGTCTGGCGTGTTGGCGATGCGCTCCTGGTCGGCAACCCGAACGAAGCCTATTCGCGCTTGCAGACCGAACTGCGGCAGGAGTTTCCGCAGCACGCCGTTGTCGTGATGAACGTCGTCAACGGACACACGGGCTACCTGCCGCCCGCCGAGATGTATGATCTCGATCTCTATCCGGTCTGGCAGTCGCCCTTTGACCGCAGCAGTCTGGAGCGCACGATCCAGGCGTGCAAGGACGCGCTCCACGCGCTTGTAGATTAGGAGAACGTATGGCAACGCATCACTTCACCCCGGAACGCTACTATGCCGCCATCGGGACATACGAACCCGTGCTGCAAATTGCGGACGGCGATACGGTCGTCACAACGACGCTGGACGCCTTCGGCAACGACGCTGCAGGCAGGGCGGTCGGCCCCCGGCCCAATCCGCAGACCGGGCCGTTTTACATTGAAGGCGCGCAGCCCGGCGATACGCTTGCCGTGCATTTCGACCGGCTCTGGCCCAACCGCCGGGACGGCTACACCAGCACGCGCCTCGCGCCGAACGTGGTAGACCCCTGGTATGTTCTGGAGTTTCCGAAGCAGACGGAGATGGGCGTATGGGAACTCGACCTGCAAGGCGGCACGGCGACCTTCACGAAGCCGCAGACGAACCTGATGCCCTTCACGCTGCCGCTGCGCCCGATGCTGGGCTGCTTCGGCGTCGCGCCTGCGGGCGGGGAGGCCATCTCCTGCGCGACTTCCGGGCCGCACGGCGGGAATATGGACTATAAGGGCTTCCTGCAGGGCGCGACCGTCTATTTCCCGGTCTTCGTCGAGGGCGCGCTGCTGTTCGTCGGGGATGGACACGCGGTGCAGGGCGACGGTGAGATCGTGGGAACCGGCATCGAGGTCTCGTTCGACGTGCAGTTCACGGTGCATCTGCACAAGAACCGGCGTATCCACTGGCCGCGCGCGGAAAACGAGACGCACATCATCGCTATCGGGAACGCCCGCCCGCTCGATCAGGCGCTCCAGCACGCGACGACCGAGATGGCGCGCTGGCTCCAGAGCGATTACGGTCTCGATCAGGTCGGCGCGCATACGCTGCTCGGCCAGTGCGTCGAATATGAGATCGGCAACGTCTTCGATCCGGCCTACACGGTGGCCTGCAAGGTCGCCAAGTCTATTCTGCCGAAGGTTTGATAATTCCCATCTGACAGAGCGCCTGAGACAGGCTCGACTCCACCGCCCTCTGCTGGCTTTCCGAGAGGGGGCTATCCAGGTCTATGAGCGGGCGTATCTCCGCAGGCTCATCCATCAAGGCTTCGATCAGCGCGAGAATAGTCGCGTTCACTCTGGCGAAAAATCGTTGCACGCAGTACACGGTCTTGCTCCATATTTTGTCTTGCCACAGGGTGAGAGGATACGCTAGGGAACCCATTCCTGCTGGGCATAATGGGGGCAGACCGCCGCGCCGCCGTTTTTGTTCCCGGATTACCGAGCAGAGGCAGGGCCGCTCGCTGCCCATGGAGACAGCCCGCCGCTTAGTCTGGCACGCTTTATGCTTCCAGAAAAGCAGGGGAACGGGCCGATAATAGGGCCATCTGGAACGGAAGCGAGGAAGTCGTCATGCAGAGCCGGTGGAACGAAGCGGAGGCGGGGGCGCTCTCCCCGCTAGAACAGCTTATCGCGATGTCGCGCTGGATCGGCGCGGAGACCGATCTGGTCGTCTGGGGCGGCGGCAACACGTCGCTCAAGGTGTGGGAGACCGATTTCCGGGGCCGGGAGACCTATGTGCTGCGCATCAAGGGCAGCGGCTCCGACCTGAAGACGATAGAGCGCAAACACTTCAGCGGCGTGCGGATGGAGGATGTGCTGCCTCTGCAGGCCCGTGACGAGATGAGCGATGAAGAGATGGTCGCCTATCTCGCCCATGCGCTGCTGTCCCCGACCGACCCGCGCCCCTCCATCGAGACGCTGCTGCACGCCTTCCTGCCTGCCGCCGCCGTTGCGCACAGCCATGCCGACGCCATTGTCGCCCTTTCCAACAACACCTGCGGGCCGGAGGCCGTGCGGGAGGCGCTCGGCGCGAAAGTCATTCAGATACCCTATCGTCGGCCCGGCTTTCTGCTGTCGAAGGAGGTTGGCGCGGCGGTGCAGGCGATGCCCGACGCCGAGGGCCTGGTATTGATGAATCACGGCCTGATCACGTGGGGCGACACCTGCCGCGCCGCCTACGAGTCGCATATCGCGCTGACGACGCGGGCCGAGACCTATCTGGCGGCGAAGCGCAAGGGCAAGCGGGTGTTCGGAGGCGTGCAGGTCGCGGCGCTGCCGGAAGAGCGTCGCCGGGAGGTCGCGGCAGCCGTCGCGCCGGTTCTGCGCGGAGCTATCTGCATGGCCCCCCACCCCCAGCCCCTCCCCCCAAGAACAGGGGGAGGGGAGCAGCCCGCGTTACGGATGGTTCTGCGTTATGAAGATTCGGACGCTGTGCTGGATTTTGTCGGCTCGGAAAAGGCGGCGCGCGTCTCGCAGATCGGCGCGGCCACGCCCGACCACATCCTCAGCACCAAAGTCCTGCCCCTGTTCGTGCCGGTCACGCAGCCCGATGACCCGGAGCATGTTGCCCGATGGTTTCGCGAAGCGGCGGCGAAGTGGCGCGAGGACTACACGGCCTACTATCACCGGCACAGAGTTGACGAGCCGATGCTCGACCCGATCCCGCGCGTCATTCTGGTTCCCGGCCTGGGCATGTGGACGGCGGGCAAGGACAGCAAGACGGCGCTCGTCCCTGCCGACATCTACCGGCACACCATCCGTATTCTCGGCGACGCGGAGGGTGTCTCGGCCTACCGTTCGCTGCACGAGGCCGACGCTTTCTCCGCCGAATACTGGGGCCTGGAACTCTACAAGCTGACGCTGGCCCCACCGGAGAAGGAGTTGGCGCGGCGGATCGCGCTGGTCACAGGGGCGGCGAGCGGCATCGGCAAGGCGATTGCGGAGCGGTTTGCGGCGGAGGGCGCGCACGTCGTCATCGCCGATCTGAATGCGCAGGCGTGCCAGAGCGTCGCGGACGCCCTCAATCGGCAGCACGGCGGCAGGTGCGCGCTCGGCCTGGCGATGGACGTGACCGACGAGGCGGCGGTGAAGCGGGCGTTTGCAGAGATCGCGCGCACGTATGGCGGGCTGGATATTCTCGTCTCCAACGCGGGCATCGCGCCGACGGGCCGTATCGAGAATCTGTCGCTGGAGACCTGGGAGCGGAGTTTCGCCGTCAATGCGACGGGCCATTTCCTGGTGGCGCGCGAGGCGGTCAAGATGATGCGGGCGCAGGGGTTGGGCGGCAGCCTGGTGTTCAACGTCACGAAGAACGTTCCCGCCCCCGGCGCGGACTTCGGAGCCTACTCCTGCGCGAAGGCGGCAGAGGCGCAGTTGGCGCGCATCCTGGCGGTCGAGAACGGCGCTTACGGCATCCGATGTAACCTCTTGAACCCGGACGCCGTCTTCGAGGCGGGCCTGTGGACGCCGGAGTTGAAGGCGGAGCGGGCCAGAGCGAAGGGCATCCCCATCGAACAGTTCGAGGAGAGCATCCGGCAGGGCAATCTGCTGAAAACGGCGGTCTTTGCCGAGGATGTCGCGCAGGCGGCGCTGTTCTTCGCCTCCGACCGAAGCGCCAGGACGACCGGGGCGATGCTGCCCATTGACGGCGGCCTGCGCGAAGCCTTTCCCCGCTAACGCGATCCGCAGCGATCCGGCGGCTATGCTATAATGGAGAGAAAAGGAGGAGTAGCCCATGCCGCCAGGGCGAGAGCATCTAAATTTAGCAACGACTATCAACCTGCTTTAGGCCAGAAGCAGTTGGAGCAGAAAGTCATTGTCCCAACCGGCTAATTTCTGCTTGGCCTTGACCCCGGTTTGACGGCTTGTGTCTTTGCGTAGCAGGTTCAGGGCGATACTGCGCAACAGTGCCATATTCACCGGAGCCTGATCCCGACGGATCCGACAGGCATCGGCGTTCATTCCCACATCCAGGACATGATGCAGACAGTTCGCGATCTGCCAGTGCCTTCGGATGCCCCGTCCCAAGCG
>DASRGL010000019.1:0-2939 GCA_035651115.1 Chthonomonadaceae bacterium | reverse complement strand
GACCTGGCAACTGGCCCGTGACTCGCTGACCTCTCCGTTTGCGCTTCTGCTGGCCGCCGTGAGCGCCGTGCTGTTGCTGCGCTATCGCGTGAACTCCGCCTGGCTGCTGCTCGGCGGGGCGATTCTGGGCCTGCTGCTCGGCAGGTAGACACCGCTTGGTACATCCTGCTCCGCAGGCATCGGGCGGACTGACGGCGGAGGCCGCCCCGGAATTCAGGGAACTTTCCTGACCGCATGGCGTATTTGAGAGCGGAGTGATACACATGCAATGTTGTCGTTGTTGCCGCCGCATGGCCGGAACCTAACGGCGGTTTTTTGTATTGCGCCAGAGCCGAGCGTTCTCCCGCAGGAGGAACCGGCTGTGCAAATACCGCGCACGACGGCATCGGTAGCCCTCATCTCTTTGGAAGAAGCTTGCGCTCGCCCCCCTCCACACCAGACAGACTCTCCCAGGCCAAAGTTGCATGTGACGTGAAGACACTCTCAGGAAGTTGTGCGCTGAGTAGGAGAGGAGTTTATCAGGGCGAAGGCGAATACGAGCAAACGTGCTGTAGAGGTAGAATCAGCGTCGCGCCGCCCGCATAGGCTTCCTGCGGCGTGACGGCGTGAATGGCCTCGCTCTATCGAGGGGAGAGATGGCTGCGAAAAGACCGAGTGGGACACAACCCCGGATGGCGTGCTGGCAGTGTCCGCGCTATAGCCGCGCCGAACGCCGCTGCAAGGACGGCAAAGCCAACCCGAAGAGCAAAGCCGACTCGGTCGCCGTCGCGGAACTGCTCGGCCTGCGCGCCCTCTGCCACTACAATCCTTACCGCGATGCGCTCGCCCTGCGGACGCACTTCCCTCAGCGCGCAGCGGAGCCTCCCGTCACGCCTCTGGAACGGCTGATGCGCCGCCGCAATGCGCGCCTCGAAATCGAGATCGAGACCAGCCCGGACTGAGGAGGAACTTGCCGCTCGTGTCGCCTGCTGACCTGGAACGCGCCGGGAAGAGAGCCGCCCGCAGACTTTGCCGGATGTTGCCGGGCCTCCTCGCCGTTCTGCTGCTCCCTGTGGCGCGCGCCGCCGAGACCGATATTCCCACCGGCCCGCCGCAAGCCCGCCTCTTCATAACGCGCACGCCGACCCCTGCCGAAGTCGCCCGCCGCACGACGCGGGCCAAATTCGAGCCGTCGGTCGGGTGCTATCTGGGCGCGTACATAGATTTCGACGGCACGCTCCATCAGCCGTTTCGCGATCAGAACGGGACGGTGCATCAGATGCCCGCCGGGTTCGAGGCGGCGGTCGGCAAGGCGCACGCCATGTACTTCTTCTACATGGGCTACGGGCGGCGGCTGCCGCTGGACTGGGTGCGCTGGCTGGGGCAGCAGAACAAGTTCGTGCATATCGCCTTGCAGCCGGACAACGGCCTGCACCGGGTCAAGGACGACGCCTATCTCCACAAACTCGCCGACGACATGGCCCGCTCCGGTGCGAAGATCTTCCTGCGCTTCGCCTCCGAGATGAACGGCGACTGGACGAACTACCATAACGATCCGAAACTGTATCGCGAGAAGTTCCGCCTCGTCCACCGCGTCATGCGCCAGCGCGCTCCGAACGTCGCCCTCGTCTGGTGTCCCTATATGTCGCCGATCCGCGTCATTCCCGACTACTACCCCGGCGACGACGCGACCGACTGGGTGGGCGTCAATCTCTACAGCGTGACCTACCACAACAACCAGAGAGACGACTACTCGGAACACGAGCATCCCTGCGATCTGCTGGCCTATGTCTACAGACGCTACGCCGCCCGCAAGCCGATCATGGTCTGTGAGTTCGCGGCGACGCACTATGCCGATGTCGAGGGAACGCCCCGCCCCGACTTCGCCCGCCGCAAGATCGCCACGCTCTACGCCGCGCTGCCCCGTCTCTATCCGCGCGTCAAGGCCATCAACTACTTCGACAGCAACAATGTGGCGTTCGTGCCGCGCCGCCCGTTCAACGACTATAGCGTGACCAACGATCCGACCGTGCTGGCGGCCTATCGCTACATGATCTCGCTGCCCTACTTCCTCTCCGCGCCCGTCTCTCCCGGCCCGCCGCCTCCCATTCCCATGATGCTACGGGATGGCGAAGTCCTGCGCGGCAAGGTCCGGCTCTCCTGCTGGGCGCGCGCGCCCTCCGACCTCCTGACCGTCACCTATAAGCTGGACGGCTATCCGATCTACCGGGCCGACAGCCCGGACTACTGGGAGTGCATCTGGGATTCAGGCACGGCGCGGCCCGGCAAGCATGTGCTTTCCCTGGAAGTGCGCGACCTGCGGGGCAAAATCAGGGCGTCGCAGAAGGTGACGGTGGTGATCGGGCGATAAGGCCGGCCATTGAAAGTACCCGTCTGGGAAGCCTGCGGCTAACCGTCCTGCGGACGGACTGCGTATTGCAGGCTTGTCCCTTTGTATCGCACTGGACTGCATACGAAGGGAGAGATTTCCTCAACCGGGGCGTCCGCGCGGACGCTTGGCGGCGCAGCCGCCCCACAGACGGGTACTTTCAGTACCCGGCCCCTCAGCTTCGCGGGCCGAGCGCCAGCAGGCCGCCGTCCAGAACGATCTCTTCGCCGGTCAGCATCGCGCCGTCCGTGACCAGGAAGAGCGTGACCGCCGCGACATCCTCCACCGTCACGATGCGCCCGATATGTCCCGCCTGCGCCGCCCGCTCCGCCGTGCCGGGCGGCCAACTGCCAAAGCCCGTATCCACGTAGCCCGGCGCGACCGCATTCACGCGAATCTCCGGCGCGAAGGCGCGGGCCAGCGACTTCGTGATCGTCGTCAGGGCCGCTTTCGATGCGCCGTAGATGATCGAACTGCCGTGTCCCATCGTGGCCGCTACGGAGGTAATGTTGACGATGAAGCCCGCGCCCTGCCGCTGCATGTGCGGGATGGCCGCGCGCGAATAGTAGAG
>DASRGL010000018.1:0-6540 GCA_035651115.1 Chthonomonadaceae bacterium | reverse complement strand
TCGTCGAAGTAGTGGTCGGCGAGTTGTTCGGGCGCGAGGGGTTCTCCCTGGCGGCGTAGCTCATAGGGCCGCAGCCGGACGGGTTGATGGGCGAAGAAGAAAAAGGTGACGAGCGTCAACGGACGGACTTCCTTTCGGGCCACAGGAATGGCGAGCGTCAGACGATCATTCCAATACGGACATTGTGCAGATTGCCGGGCCTATTATAGACGGCGTTGCGAACCGGTGTCAAGGCAGGGGCGGCCCCATTCTCTCGCCCGACCGCCTGATATGCTATAATGGAGACCGGGAGCAACGCGACACGATGAATCAAGATCATATCCGCAATTTTTGTATTATCGCTCATGTCGATCATGGCAAATCCACGCTCGCTGACCGCCTGCTGGAAGCTACGCACACCATCAGCGAGCGGGACATGCAGGCGCAACTGCTCGACACGATGGATCTGGAACGCGAGCGCGGCATCACCATCAAGATGACCGCTGTGCGCCTGCGCTACCAGGCCCAAGATGGACAGGAGTATCAGTTCAACCTGATAGACACGCCGGGACACGTAGACTTCACCTACGAAGTTTCGCGGTCGCTGGCTGCCTGCGAGGGCGCGCTGCTGGTCGTGGATGCGGCGCAGGGCGTGGAGGCGCAGACGCTCGCCAATGTCAACCTGGCCTATCAGAACGATCTCGAACTCGTGCCGGTCATCAACAAGATTGATCTGCCTGCCGCCGACCCGGAGCGCGTCAAAGAGGAGATCGAGAACGTCCTGGCGATAGACGCTTCGGACGCCATCCTTGCCAGCGCGAAGGCGGGCATCGGCATCGAGGCCATACTCGAGGCTATCGTTCACCGCATTCCTCCGCCCTCCGGCGATCCGAAAGCGCCCCTGCGCGCCCTTATCTTCGACAGCAAGTTCGACACCTATCTCGGCGTGGTCTGCTACGTGCGGGTGGTGGACGGGGCGATTCGACCGGGCCAGCGTATCCGCTTCCTGGCGACCGGCAAGGAGTTCGAGGTCACGGAGGTCGGCACGTTCGCGCCGCAGCGCCGCGTCGGGCAGCAGATCGGCACGGGCGAGGTCGGCTATGTGGCCGCCAGCATCAAGACCATTGGCGATGCGCGCGTCGGCGACACGATGACGGACGCCGCGCATCCGGCCCACGATCCCCTGCCCGGCTACCGCACGGCCAAGCCGATGGTCTTCTGTGGTCTCTATCCGGTGGACGGCGCGGAGTATCCCGACCTGCGCGAGGCGCTGCTGAAGCTGCAACTCAACGACGCCGCGCTCTCCTTCGAGCCGGAGACCTCTGCCGCGCTCGGCTTCGGCTTTCGCTGCGGCTTCCTGGGCCTGCTGCACATGGAGATCGTGCAGGAGCGATTGGAACGCGAGTTCAACCTGTCGCTCATCGCCACGTCGCCCTCGGTCATCTACAAGGTCTACAAGACGGACGGCAAGGTTGAGGATGTGGATAACCCGGCGCATCTGCCCGCCCCGAACTTCATCGAGCGGATGGAAGAGCCGTATGTGGAGGCGACTATCCTGCTGCCGAGCAACTATGTCGGCACGGTGATGGAACTCTGCCGCGACCGGCGCGGCAGCTTCGAGAAGATGGAGTATCCGGCCCCGGAGCGGGTCATGCTGCACTACAAGCTGCCGCTCTCCGAAATCCTGATGGACTTCTTCGACCAGCTCAAGTCGCGGACGAAGGGCTACGCCTCTTTCGACTATGAGATGGCGGGGTATCAGGAGTCGAAGCTGGTCAAGATAGACATCCTGCTCAACGGCGAGCCGATGGATGCGCTCTCGTTCATCACGCACCGCGACAAAGCCTATGGCCGCGCCCGCCTCTTCGTCGAGAAGCTCAAAGAGGTCGTGCCGCGCCAGCAGTACGAGGTGCGTATCCAGGCCACCATCGGCGGCAAGGTGATTGCGGCGGAGGCGGTCAAGCCCTTCAGAAAGAACGTGACGGCCAAGTGCTACGGCGGGGACATCACCAGGAAGCGCAAGCTGTTGGAGAAACAGAAAGAGGGCAAGAAGCGCATGAAGCAGGTAGGCAATATCGAAATACCCCAGGAAGCCTTCTTGAGCGTGTTGAAGATCGGGGAATAAGTCTATGGATCGGGGCGCTGTTTCCGGCTTATCGCAGCAGGTGGGAGTAAAATTCCTGCCTGCGGCAAAACAACTGGTCGGACGCGGACGCCTGCGCAGTAGCATCAATCGTGCCTACTACGCCGCCTATTCCGCCGTCACCAGCCATCCGGTCGCTAGATGCGTTCGATTTGCGCATGGTTGGAACAATCCTGCCAGAGCAGACGACACTGCCCTGCGCACAGAACGCATCCGATCCTGGCGGGAACGGCTGCCGCGCGTGGGCTTCGCCTTCCCCGGCGATCCGCGCCACTGGGAGCCGCTGCACGGCATGACCGCCGCGTTGCCCGAACGGGGTCAGAAACTGCTCGGCCTGCAAAGCTGGGAGACGTGAAGCGCGGGTGTCTGAACCATGATTTATAGGACTACTGGATGGACTATGATGAGGCCGTAGCAAAATCATAGTCTATCCCATAATCCGACGAATCACAGTTCAGACAATCTCGGACACGTCCTGCCTCACTGCACTTCCGTCAGCGGGCAGATGGCCTTTAGACTGTCGCGCAGTTTTGCGGCATCGCCCACGACGACAATCGCGGCCTTGTCCGGGTGCAGATATTTCTGCGCGACCCGCTGAACATCGGCGACCGTGACCGCGTTGATCTTGTCGCGAAAGGTCGTCAGGTAGTCGGCAGGCAGGTGATAGGCTTCCTGCGTGAGCAGCCGATCCGCCAGGCCCGATTGCAGGTCGAGGCTCAGCACGAATGTCCCATTGACGAAGTTCTTGACCGCCTGAAGTTCCGCCTCGCCGACTGGCTCCGTGCGAATCCGCTCCACCTCCTTCAGCATCTCCGTCAGCGCGGGGGCCGTCACGTCCGTGCGTGTCTGCGCGCTGGCCGTGATGTCCCCGGCCAGCGCGCGCGGGGCCAGCGCGCTCCGAGCATCATAGGCGAACCCCTGCTTCTCCCGCACGTTGGCGAACAGGCGGGAGTTGAACCCGCTGCCGCCGAGAATGGCGTTGGCAAGCGCCAGAGCGTAGTAGTCCGGGTCATCCCGTTTGAGGGCGAGATTGCCCAGGAGGATGTTCGACTGCACCGAGCCGGGCCGGTTGACGAGATAGAGATGCCGGGCTTCGGGCGTGGGAAATGCGGGCGGCGCGGACGGCGCGGCTCCGCTGCCGCTCCAGCCTCCCAGCGCCTTCTCCACCGCCTGGAACACCGCCGCAGGCTGGATGTCCCCTACCACGATAAGCACCGCGCCCGTCGGCGTGTAGTGGGCCTTGTAGAAGGCCAGCAGCTTGTCGCGGGTCAGCGCGTTCACGGCAGCCGGGGTCGGCGCAACGACGCCGTAGGCGTGCGCGCCGTAGAGCCTCTTGGCGATCTGCTCATTCGCCAGGAACGCCGGGTTCTGCCGCTGCACGACCAGTTGTTGCAGGGTCAGTCCCTTATAGATGTTCAGTTCGCTCTCCGGGAAGGTCGGATGCAGCAGCACGTCGGCAAGCAGTGCGAGGAGCGCCCCGGCCTTCTCGGAGAGCGCCGAAGCCGAGACGGTGGCGAAATCGTCCCCCGCGCTGACGCTCACCGCGCCGCCCAGGTTCTCGGCGGCCTCGCGCAGTTGCAGGCTGGTGTATCGGGCCGTTCCCGCCGTCATCTGGCTGGCGACGGCGGCGGCCAGGCCCGGAAGCTCCTGCGGTTCCTGCACGGAACCGGCCTGGACCGCCATGCGCAGCGTCACCATCGGAATCCGGTGGCTTTCCGCCACGACGATTTTCAGGCCGTTTGGCAGCGTGCGTGTTTCCAGCCGGGGCAGGCTGTAGGGGCGGGCGGGCAGGTCGGGCGGCGGCGCGGCGGGGGCCGTCTCCTGCCGCGCGAAGGCCGGAGCGCACACGGCCAGAAGCCCGTAGAGCAGCGGCAAAACCAGCCCGCGCCTCATGGGGGGCCTGTTCATTCGGGGCGTCCTCCTTTGCCGGGCGCGGCCTGTGCGCCGCCGGGCCGGACTTCGATCACCGTGCGATTCTCCGGCGTGAAGACCTTCCGCGCGACCGCCTGTATCTGCTCCGGCGTCACGGCCATATAGCGTTCCATCTCCGTGTTGATCAGGTTGGGATCGTTCTGAAACACGGTATCGTCGGCGATCCGAACGGCGCGTCCGAGCATCGACTCCAGGCCGGACGTGAAGCCGCCGCGATACTGGTCGGCGCGGAAGCGAGTCTTGACGCGCTGCAACTCCTCCGCGCTCGGCGGCGTCCGCTGGATCGCTTCGATCTGATCCAGGATCGCTTTCTCCATCTCGGCGGCAGACACGTTGGGGCGATAGACAGCAAACAGGGTGAACAGGCTCGGCCCGCGCTGCGAATCCAGTCCGCCCTGGATGGAGAGCGCCATCTGCCTGCCCTTCACGAGTGCCTGGTACGCCCGCGAACTCTCCCGGCTGAAGAGGATCTCGGCAAGCAGGTCGAGCGGGTAGGTGTCCGGGTCGCCGAGCGAAGGGCCGTGCCAGGCCATCACCAGCGCCGGGACGCGCGCCAGCGGATCGGTCAGGGATTCTCGCTTCTCGGCGGTCTGTTGCGGCTCCGTCAGGTCGGGGCGCGGCGGCGTGGGCTGGCGCGGAATATCCCCGAAGGACTGCGTGATCAGCCTGCGCGCGACCTGCGGCTCGAAATCGCCGACCAGAACCAGAACGGCGTTATTGGGCGCGTAGTAGGTCTTGAAGAACGCCTGCACGTCGGAGAGGCTGGCGGCGTCCAGGTCTTCCATCAGGCCGATGGTGGTGTGCTGGTTCGCGAAGTTCTGATAGGCCAGCTTCTGTAGATGGCCCTGGCGCGCGTTCGTGTAGGGCTGGTTGTCGTAGCGCAGCCGCTTCTCCTCCTTGACGACCTCCTGCTGGTTCTTCAGGTTCTCGGCGGTCACGGCCAGCGAGCGCATCCGGTCGGCTTCCAGCCAGAGAACGAGCGGCAGTTTTTCGGAGGGAAAGGTCTCGATATAGGTCGTCGCTTCGCTGCGCGTGAAGCCGTTGACGAGGCCGCCGTTGCTGCCGATAAGTTTCGGGTGTTCGCCTTTGCCGACGTGCGCCGATCCCTGGAACATCATGTGTTCAAAGAGATGGGCGAAGCCGGTGCGCCCCTTCACTTCGTTGCGGGAGCCGACATCGTAGGTCAGCGCGAGGCCGATGACGGGCGCGCTCCGATCCTGCGACAGCACGACCCGCAGGCCGTTGGGCAGCGTGAAGGTCTCGATGGGATAGCGAGGCGTCTGCTGCGCGCCTGCGCCGACAGCCAGCGCCATCAGCAGCAGCGTGAGAAGGCCGATTCTCGATCCGAGCATTCAGGAACTCCTTTGTGGTCGCCCGGCGAATAAATTCGCGGCTGCATAAGCACGAAGTCGGCCTGCGTCGACTCAAAAACCAACCCGCGCAGGCGGGTTTCGTGCTTTTCCAGCAGCGGTTTCAACCGCCGGGCATAGTGCGTTCGCCTGCGAACGTACAAACTTGACGACTTTACGCGGCTGGTAAACGTGTTTCAACCGCCGGGCATATTGCGTTCGCCTGCGAACTCTGCTATACTAGATGCCGCAAGCCTCTTTTCGATTTACGCACTACGAACGGGAAATCTCACAGGGGAGAATGATGTCTCAAAGTCATCCACGCCGTCGGGAAGCCGCCTGCGCCGCCTTTACGCTCATCGAACTGCTCGTCGTCATCGCCGTGATCGTCATCCTCGCCGCCATCCTGTTTCCGGTGTTTGCCAGGGCGCGCGAACAGGGCCGCAAAGCCGCCTGCCTCTCCAACCAGCGGCAGATCGGGCTGGCGTTTCGGCTCTATACGCAGGACTACGACGAGGGCTACCCCAATACCGGCGATCCCTACCTCTGGGTCGGCAAACGCTGGCGCTGGCCGGTCATGCCCTATCTGGGAGCCGGGCAGAAGCAGGGCGCGAACTTCAATTCGCAGGGCGGCGGGCCGAACATCATGCTCTGCCCGTCCGATACGCTCTCCGGCACGGGCTTCGATGCGACCTCCTACGGCTACTCCGCCTGCTTCTATCACACCCCGGCGCAGATCAACGCGATGCATCTGGGCAATCTGCGCGTCGCCCTGAACAGTCCGGGGCCGGGCAGCGAATGCGTCACGCAGACCGAAGCTGCCGTCGCTCTGCCCGCACAGAAGGCGCTGATCGGGGAGTGGTACAACAGCCATCAGTACGAAGCGGCGGGACGCATCGGCTACTGGGGTACGCTCCAAAGCCCGACCACGCCGGGGCCGGATCGCTGGCAGGGCGCGCGAATCTATGTGCTGGCCGACGGCCATGCCCGCTTCGTTCAGGCACGGCGCATCCGCCCTTCCACCGACGACTGCCCGGACATCCACCTGACGCTCGATGGTCTGTCGGGACACGATCTGGATTAGCGGTCTCCTGATCCAGAGACTGTCCGGGCAGACCTCCATGCCATGCTGCCTGG
>DASRGL010000017.1:0-17671 GCA_035651115.1 Chthonomonadaceae bacterium | reverse complement strand
GACAGCAATCACGCGCATCAACGGACTGACGCTGGAAGAGGCGGAGGAGCGCCCGTCTCCGCGCACGCGCCGCAGCCACTCCGAACGCACGCCGCCGGATCGCCTGCTGCCCTTAGCCACCGGCTCGAACGATGTGACCGGGCGAATGCTCGACTTCGCTGCGCCGCTCGGCGCGGGCAGTATGGGCGTGATCCAGGGGCCGCACGCCAGCGGCCTGACCCGCACGCTGCGCGCCGTGCTGCACGGCGTCGTGACGAATGCGCCGGACTGCGTGCCTATCGTCCTGCTGCTGCGGGCCAGGGGCGAGGAGATCACGGACTGGCGGCGGCGCTTTCCACAGGCGGATATCGTCGTCTGCCCTTCCGCGCTCGATGGAGGCTCGCCGGAACAGACGTTGCGCATCTGTGACCTGGCGCTGGAAGCGGCGCAGCGCCAGACGGAGTTGGGCCGCGATGTGGCGCTGCTGGTAGACTCGCTGACGGGGCTGTGGGGGACGATGCTGGAAGCGGAGGGGGCGGACGCGCAGGCGCAGGCCGATCAGTCCTACGCCCGGCAGCGTATCCGCGAATGGGTACAGCGGGCCGGCTGCTTTCACGGCGAAATGCCGCTCGGCGGCTCCCTGGGTGGTTCGCTCACGATCATCGGGACCGCCTGGCATCAGGCGCTCGATGCGGAGGAAGAGGAGGAGGGCGAGGCGCACCCGCATCTGCGCCTGCTCGAACATCTGCTCCCGGAAGCCTCGTGGCGCATCGTCCTCTCAGCGACATTGGCTCGTCTGCGCCTCTATCCGGCGATAGATGTGAAGCAGTGCCTCTCGCGGGATGAGGAGCGTCTGCTGCCCGCCGAGGCGCTGGATCGCCTGCTGACGGCGCGGGGCTTGCTGCCCCGCCGCGATCCCCTGGCCTGCTATCAGACGCTCATGAACGCTATCGAAACGACGGAAGACCGGAACACCCTGCTGCAGGCGCTGACGGCGGCATAGAGGAGGACGGCCATGAAGATCACCGACATCGAAGCGATCCACCTGCGCATCGAAGACCCGAATATCGGGCTGTTCGACGGCTCTTACGACGACTGCGTGATCGTCGTCCGCACGGACGAGGGTATCACCGGCATCGGCGAGGTCGAGTCGCTGGCCCCGGCAATTCAGGGCATCGTGAACGCGCCGCCCGCTCACAATCACGCGCGCGGCCTGCGCGAACTGCTGCTTGGCGAAGACCCGACCGACCCCGAACGGCTGTGGCAGGCGATGTACGACGGCACGGACTATATCGGGCGGCGCGGGCTGATGATGCACGCTATCGGCGGCGTGGACATCGCGCTCTGGGACATCGCGGGGCAGGCGCAGGGCAAGCCGATCTGCGAACTGCTCGGCGGCGCGAAGCGTGATCGCCTGCTCGCCTACGGTACGATCTACCCGATGGCCCGCGCGCCGGAAGAGGTGCGCGCCCAGATCGCGGAGGCGCGTCAGACCAACCTGCGCGCCTTCAAGTTCGCCGCCGACCCCTGGTGGATGGACGACATCGCTTTGACCGCGCGCCTGCTCCACGCCGCCCGCGAGGAGGCCGGGCCGGACGCGATCCTGATCGTAGACGCCGCGCTCTCATACAGGACGGTGGAGGAGGGGCTGCGCATCCTGCCGGTCTTCAAGGAGGTCGGCATCACGTTCCTGGAAGCGCCGCTGCCGCTCGACGATGTGGCAGGTCATGCGCGGTTGGCGAAAGAGGGGATTCCGCTCGGCGTCGGCGACCTGGGATTGACGCATGTGGACGAGTTTATCGAGATGATGGAGCGGGGAGGCTGCGCCATCTGCCAGCCCGACATCACGATGGTCGGCGGCTTCACGGGCCTGCGCAGGATCGCGGCAGCGGCGGCGGAACGCGGCAAGCGGGTCATCACGCACGGCTACAAAACGAACATCGAGATCGCCGCCAACCTCCATTTTCTCGCCCATCATCGGGACACGGAGATTCTCGAATACTCCACCAGCAAGTCGCCACTGCGCTGGAGGACGACGCGCGAGACGTTCCCCATCGCGGAAGATGGAACCGTGCGCGTGCCGGATCGTCCCGGCCTCGGCGTCACGCTGGACTGGGATTTCGTCAACGCGCATCGGTGGTAGCTTCTACCCTCACCCCGGTCCCTCTCCCTGCAAGGGAGAGGGGAGAGCCATACCGACATCTTTGCGCTCTAGCCGAGACCGGGGACGAAGATACAAGCCTGGTTGTTTGGCTCCCTTCTCCCTTTGAGGGAGAAGGGCCGGGGATGAGGGTGAACCCCCTAACGCTGCGCCGTCTCAGGGTAGCCGGGCGGCAACTGGAAGTAGATGTCGCGGTGAGGCCGCGCCATTCGCCCAGCTCCATCCAGATGTCGTTGCCGCCTTCGCGCACGGTCGGCAGGCCGGTGCGTCCCTGAATGATGCGGTGATCGGCCCAGGCCATCGCGGGCGTCAGGCAGAGCATCGCCAGGGTACTCAGCCAAAATTTTGTCGTGTTTTGCATAGTTTCTCCCTCCAAAGGTGGACATAGAGAACTTATCCGTAGGAAAGACGTGACCTGCCTGCAAAGGTTCCCGGAGAGTAGGACGGTTCCTATACAGCGCTCGGCGCTTCCGACGGGAGAGAGAAGCAGGCGGGAAAGGAGACGGGACATGAGCGAGAATATCGAGATCATTGCCGACGATAGGAACCGCACGGGCGAAGGCCCGATCTGGGACGCCGCCAATGGACGCCTGCTCTGGACGGACATCGAGGGCGGGCTGGTCTATCAGTTCGTTCCGGCGACCGGGGAGAAGACGATCCTCAGTCGCGGCCTGAATGTGGCGGGCATCGCGCTGAACCGGACGGGGGAACTGGTCTGCACGACGGGCGAGGGGCTGGTTCTCTGGCGCGGGCAAGACGACTATCGCGTACTCGCCTCGGAGCATGAGGGCGAGGCGCTGGCCTTCAACGATCTGATCGCCGATGCGCGCGGGCGGGTCTATGCGGGAACCTACTACTGGAACGCCGAGAACCAGATGGAAAAGCCCGGCACGCTCTATCTGTTCGGTACGGACGGCTCGGTGCGGGTCGTGGATGAGGGCGTCGAACTGGCGAACGGGCTGGGCTTCAGCCCGGACGGCCGCACGCTCTACTTCTCCGACTCCGCGGCGCGGCGCATCTACGCCTACGATGTCCAGCTGGAGACGGGCGCGCTCTCCAACAAGCGCGTGTTCGTGCAGGTTCCGCGGAACGAGGGCATCCCGGACGGCATGACGGTAGACGCCGAGGGCTTTGTCTGGAGCGCGCAGTGGTACGGCAGCCAGGTCGTGCGCTACGACCCGGACGGCAAGGTGGAGCGGCGGATCGCCATGCCCGCGCAGCAGGTCTCCAGCGTCGCGTTCGGCGGCCCGGACCTGACCGATCTCTACATCACGACGGCAGGCGACTCCTGGGTCAGCGGCTTTGCGCCTCCCGGTTACGACTTCGACGCGCCCAACATCGGCGGCGCGCTCTATCGTATCCGCATCGGCATCCAGGGCAGGCCCGAACCCTACGCCGACATAAGTAGCGGCGAATAAATTCGCTTCTGCAAAAGCACGAAGTCCGCCTTCGCGGAGTCAAATGCGGAGTCGGCGGAGGCCGACTTTGTGCCTGACCGTCTCCCCACCGCGAGATTCTATTGTTTGTTCCTTATTCCTGCTGGCAGCTTTTTCCGGTAGCCGTCACATGAATTCAGGCGCAGTTGACCGCACTCCTGGCTACGCATGGGTGATCTGCTCGATGGCAGCAGCCGATCCTTCCCAGGCACAGCAGCGCGACAGGTCTCCCCTCACTTTTTGCCTGCGCCCGTCGTCTGGTCGTCCACCGGGTCGAGGTAGGAGGCGTTTCCATGACTGCCCACCGCCCCGACCCGCTTGACCGCCGCATCGTCCACCTTGATTAGCGGCGTGTAGCGCGGATGGTGCGACTCCTTGTAGGGATCGTTGGCCTTCGTGTTGTAGCAGCAGATGAGCGACCAGCGCGGGTTCGTGCTGGTATTGGGCGCGGAGCAGTGGAGCGTGTTGCAGTGGAAAAAGAGCGCGTCCCCCGGCTCCATCTCGCAGTAGACGAGTTCCAGCCGCTTTTTCGCCTGCTCCACGCGCTCCGGGTCGGCCCCGGTCTGCTCCCCGAATCGGCCATGCGCGACCCGGCCCATCTTGTGCGAACCTTTTAGCACTTGCAGGCAGCCGTTCTCCTTCGTGGCCCGATCCACCGCGATCAGGCAGCTTGCCATGTCGGGAAAGAGGCAGCCGTTGTTGTACCAGTAGCCGTAGTCCTGATGCCACTCCCACGCGCCGCCGACCTCCGGCTCCTTGAGCATCATCTTCGAGTGATAGTGGTAGACCTCGCCGCCGAGTAACTGCTCCATCGCATCCACGACGCGATGGCAGCGCGCGATCATCCCGTAGATGTCCTCGCCGGGATGGTTCCAGAGCGAGAGTTTGCTCTCCCGGCCCGCCGTGTCTTTGACCGGGAAGTTGTGACCGATCATCTCGCGGTCGGCGCGGGCCGTCGTCAGCAGCAGGTTCATCTCCTCGGCGTCGAACAACTGCCGTACCATCAGGTAGCCGTCCTGGTGGAACTGGGCGACTTGCGCGGGTGTCAAAGGTTCTGTGTTCATAGCGTCCTCATGCGTTCTTGCCGGGCGGGCGCCGGGGCGGGATGGGCTGCAGGATTTTGGCGCGTTCCGGCGTCAATCGGGCGATCAGCTCATCCGAGTAGCGGTAGCCGAGCCGCGTGCTGCCCCAGTACGGCCCGTAGCGATAGACGAGGGTGCGCCGGATTCCCGGCTTGGTGCGCGAGGCTCCGCCATGACAGAGCGCATCCACGAAGAGCAGCGCATCGCCCGCCTTGAGGAAGACCGGCACCGTTCCCTCGACCAGTTCCGGCGGGTCGGCCAGCATATTCTGGTAGCCCTTGTCGAAGGTCGGGTGGACGATCTGAGATTTGTGGCTGCCCGGAATGACGACGGTGGGGCCGTCCGCCATCTCCTGAATGTCCGTCAGGGCCAGCAGGATGTTGATCATGCCGCAGTGCCACTGGCCTTCGCTGTAGAAGTATTTTAAGCGCGTCCGGTTGAGATGTCCGCCCGAATGGATGTTGATGAACTCGGAAGGGCCGCGCAGCGTGACGAAACACTCGTCTATGAACAGCCCTTCGTTCCTCCCGACATAGCGCCGGACATGCTCGATCCAGCCGGGATGGTCTATCAGTTCCTCGAATGCCTCTCCGCCCTCGACGATGTTCTGATAGTTCCGCCCGTCTATCTCGTTGTGATAGGAGTGTCCCTGCACGTTGCCGTACCACTCGCCGTTGCCAAGCGGCGGAATGGCGTCTATGGCGGCGTTGATGCGCTGTACCTGCTCCGGGGGAACGGCCCCTTCCAGCACCAGATAGCCGCGCAGGTCGAACAGGTAGTCTTCCATCTGAGTGGGCATAGAGTCTCTTTCTCCTTTTGCCAGCCAGTAGGTTATAGGAGGCGCTGCGCATGGGCGCGGAGGTCTTTCATGCGCTGCGCCTGGAAATGCGCGCCTACTTCTTCGCCCGGTTCGGCGGTGCGCAGAAAAGCGCCAATCCGGGCGTCTCCACGCGCAGTTTGTAGAGCGCGCCGATGTCCGCGACCGTAATGTAGAGGGTCTTCAGGTCACGGTCGGCGAATTCGACATTCGTGACGCCCTTGCCCGGCATCGGGATTTCGCGCGCGAGATGACCCGACGTGTCCACGACGCCGACGATACCCGGCGCGTAGAGCGCGACCCAGAGATTGCCCGCGCTGTCGAAGTTCATCCCGTCCGGCACATAGTCTTTCGGGAACTGGCAGAAGGTCTCTTGCGGGCCGAGGCTGCCATCGGCCTGAACGGCGAAGCGCAGGATACGGAACCGATTCGACTCGGCCACATAGAGCGTTTTGGCGTCGGCGGAGAAGGCCACACCGTTCGGAAAAGCCATGCCCTCGGCCACGCGGGTCACCTTGCGCGTTCCCTGTTCTACCCGGTAGACGCAGCCGATGGGGTTCTTCTCGTCGGAACCGGCGGGATCGGAGAAATAGAGGTTGCCGTGCGGATCGAACGCCAGATCGTTCGGCCCTTTGAACGGCTGCCCGTCGCACCGGTCGGCATAGACCTCCTGCTTGCCATCCGGGTGGATACGAATAATGGCGTTGCGGCCAAAATCGCAGACGAAGAGGGAGCCGTCTTTGTAGTAGGTCATGCCGTTCGTCTTCTGAAAAGTAAAAGAATCGGCAGCAGCCTTATACAAAACAGTCGCATGGCCCTGCGCGTCGAAGCGGGTCACATAGTCGGCGCTACAGTTGGAGACGACGACGTTACCTTTGCCATCATAGGCCGGGCCTTCGGGGAATTGCAGGCCGTCGCCGACTTTGACGAGGCGTTCCAGCGTCCCTGCTGCTTTTCCCGTCAGGGCGAATGCCGTCAGCAAGACGGCGGCGAACATCACTCCTTTGTACACGTCTGTCTCCTTTCTCTGGATGCGCGCTGGGCCGGAGCCATCAGCGGACGGCATGAGGCAGCGGGCGGCCCTGAAGACCGGCAGCCAGGTTCTCGGCGGCAAGCACGGCCATCTTCGTGCGCGTGGCGATGGAGGCCGAGCCGATATGCGGCACGAGGACGACGTTATCGAGTTGCAGCAGCGGGTCGTCGAGCGGCAGCGGCTCGATCTCGAACACATCCAGCCCTGCCGCCGCGATGGTGCGGTTTCTGAGCGCCTCCGTCAGCGCCGCCTGATCCACGACCGGGCCGCGCGCCGTGTTGATGAAAATGGCGGTCGGTTTCATCCGGGCGAACTCTTTTGCGCCGAGAAGATGGCGTGTCTCCGGCTTGAGCGGCGTGTGGATGGAGACGAAATCGCTTTCGGCCAGCAGCGTATCCAGCGAGACATACCGCGCGCCGAAATCGCGTTCGGCGGCCTCATGGCGGCTTGTGCTGGTGTAGAGAAGGGACATCTGGAAGCCGTGCGCCCGCCGCGCCATCTCGTAGCCGATGCGCCCCATGCCGATGATGCCCAGCGTGGCGTGATGCACGTCCTGCCCGGTCAGCAGCATCGGCCCCCAGGTCTTCCACTGGCCGGTGCGGAGGAACTGTTCCGCCTCCACGACGCGCCGGGCCGTCGCCAGCAGCAGCGCGAACGCCAGGTCTGCCGTCGTATCCGTGAGGACGCCGGGCGTGTTGCCGACCGGAATGCCGCGCGCGGCGCAGGCGGCCACGTCTATATTGTCGTACCCGACCGCCATCTGGCTGACCACGCGCAGCTTCCTGCCGCGATCCAGCAGTTCCGGGTCTATCTTATCTGTGAGCATACAGAGCAGGCCGTCGGCGTCGGCGACTTTCTCCAGCAGGATCTCGCGCGGGATCGGCCTGTCTTCCGGCCAGACCTCCATCTCCGCCGCCGCGCGGACAATCTGCAACGCCTCTTCGGGTATCTGGCGTGTCACCAGAGCCTTCATACGTTTTCCTCTCTCGTGCATAGGTTTCCGGGTACAGAACGTACCCGTCTCGGTGGCGGCAGAGCCGCCGAGCGTCCTTCGGACGCGAAAGACAGGAAAAGAGCGGCCTTAAGCGACGATGGCAGCGATTCCTTCACCATTGCAGGCCGCTTCCTCGATCAGGTCGCCGAGGAGTTGCTGCATATCGTCCAGTTTTGGATCGCGGTCGAGCAGATGCGAGAAGAAGCCCACGCACGCCCCGACCAGCCCGCCGCGCCGCGCGCGCCGCCTCTTCCCGGCTGACGGCATTCGCAGCCGTCCATGCAGCGCGAACGCACTGTAGGAGCGGTGTAGCGCCTGCGTCTCCTCCGGTGTCAGGAAGCCGATCAGCCCGGAGGTGAGGGAGAACCAGGGTTCACGGTTCCGCTTCCCGGCCAGCAGTTCGCCCAGAAGTTCGGCGGCATCTTCCGCGCCGCGCCGCCGCGCCAGCGCCGCCACAAAGCGCGGCAGACCTTTTCCCAGGCTCAGCGGGTCGCCCAGACAGCAGACCTCCTGCACGAACGCGCTGCGGGCCTCCTGCACCGTAATGGCATCTTCCAGTAGCGCCGTGACGAGCGCCTCTGTCTCCGGCGTCTCCGCCAGCGCCGCGAAAGCCGCAGGCGTCGTTGCAGAGCGCAGCGCGGGCCGCAGCGCCACAAACCGCGCGTGATTGAAACGATAGAAGGAGTAGCACTCCATCTTGACTTGCTTTCCTCTATGCCAGGCCGTGAACGTCCCGGCGCGTAAAACCCGTGCTTATTCCTCGAACAGGCTGCCCTGCGCCGGGCCGGAAGCGTCCGGGAGCCACTGGCAGCGCGCCATGTCTACCCTGTCCTCGGCATCCGGCAGGAAGACGACCCCCTCCTGTTCCAGCAGGCGGCGCTGGAGCATCTTCATCTCCGGGCTGCGCTTGCCGATGGGCAGATGCCCGCCTGCGCCGACGACGCGCTGCCAGGGAACATCTTTCGGGGCGACGAACATGGCCGCGCCGACCTGCCGCGCCGTCAGCGAGACGCCGCTGACCATGTCCGCGACCTGTCCATACGTCACGACTTTGCCAGACGGCACGGTACGCACGAAGGCGTAGACCGGCTCATAGATGTCTCGCTCTTCCATAGCGCGCTTTCCTGACCGTTCCCCCTCTCCCGCAGCGTGGGAGGAGGGTGGCGAGGGAGTAATCCTGCGTTTTCATAACTTTCCTGACTGTTCCCCCTCTCCCGCAGCGTGGGAGAGGAGGTCAGGGGGTGAGGGTTTAAAACACGAACTGGCGTCCTTCGCGCGCTGCGATATAGCAGCCATCGAGAAGCTGCACCAGGTTCCAGCCGTCGTAGAGATTGATCGTCGTCGTCGTGCCGTCCTTGATAGCGGAGATCCACTGCTGCATCGGCGACGGGAGGGCAGGGGGCAGGTTCGTCGGCGAGATGTAGCCCTGTAGATCGCCGTAACTGCGCTTGTTGCTGATTAACTGAATGCGCGGGCCGCCCGGCGCGGCGTCTACGCTCAGATAGCCCTCCGTGCCGTAGATCTCGAGCGGATTCGGACCGTGCCGATGCACCCAGGAGACATCCAGGATGCCAAGCGCCTTGTTACGGAACTCCACGACCGCCACCATGTTGTCGTCAATGTCATAGGCCCCGCTGAAGTTGTTCTTCTGCGCCACGACCGAGGCCGGTTCGCCCAGGAACCAGCGCATGATGTCCACGCGATGGCAGCCGAGGTCGAAAAACGCGCCGCCGCCCGCCTGGGTCTCGTCGCCGAACCAGAGCGACCCGCCGGAGAACCAGCGATCCAGCGCCGCCGAGTGCGCGATGCGGGCGCGCATCAGGGTCACATCGCCGAGCAGCCCATCGTCCAGCACCTTCTTCGCAAAGAGGGTCTCCGGGCGGCAGCGCGAGGGCAGCGAGATCATGAACTTGATACCTGCATCCTCGATGGCGCGCACGACCTCATCGGCCTCATCCAGCGTAATGGTCAAAGATTTCTCAGTAAAGATGTGCTTGCCATAGCGAGCCGCCGAGATAAGTACCTCTTTATGCAGGTTGGTCGGCGCATCCACGACCACGCCCTCGACCTCCGGCAGCGCCAATACCGCCTCCAGGCTGCTGTAGTACGGCACGCCGCGCCTGTCGGCTTCCGCCTGTCCGCGCTCCGCGTCCTCATCCCAGAGCGCGACGATCCGCGTGTCCGGGTTATCCCGCACCTGATCCGCATAACCCCGCGCGTGAACATGCGCCATCGAGAGCAGCGCGATCCCTATTTTGCCATCTGTCGCCATGAGCCGTATCCTTTTGTGGTTTTCAACCCTCATCCCCGGCCCTTCTCCCTCCGAGGGAGAAGGGAGCGACCTACCCCCAGCCCCACTGCACGGTCTGTCTGATTCCGAAACGATTCGGGACAGACCGTGCGACCCTCAAGGGAAGGGGAGCCAGACATCCACGCTGCCGTCTTCGTCCCTCTCTCGGTCAGAGCGCAAAGCCCAGGCTTCGTTCTCCCCTTCCCTTTAGGGAGGGGGGGCGGGGGGTAGGTCATAGTCTCCGAAGGCAGTTCGGCGCGTGCGTGTGCGAGTCCTGCCCGACAATGGGCCTCGAGACAGGATTTCCTGCAAACGCAAGGCTTGACAAGCGTGGCCCTCCTGTGTTATGCTCTGGTTAATCGAGAAACCGGGCCTCGGCGCCGAGGCTCACCGTGGTGCTTCCCTGACTTCCCGACACAGCCGTCGGTCTGCGTTCGCCGCGTGGCGAACCCTTCCTGTTCCGTCATCGCTGACCTGCGCCGTCGCTGGCGTCCGGCTCCGCCTGTTTGCTCCTCCTCGGTTCCTGGGTCGCACTGCCGTCGTTGGCAGCCGCCCGCGCGTGCTTCGCTCTCTCCTCGCTCTGCCAGCCGTTTTCGGCCTGATGACGGAACTCTGAAGCGGACACTGTTGTCCTGCGGAAAGCACAGAGGCCGTTGTGCCTGCCTGTCTTCCGCGCTCCTCCGCGTGTTCCCTGACGATGCCGCAGGGAGTTGTACTGTGACTCCGCGCTGGTTCTGCCTTTGCCGTTGCCGGAAGGAGAAGCGCGCGCGACCCACCCCGGACAGCCCGCCCTGACAGGCGCGCTGCCGGCCCATTCAAAGGAGGAATGAGACATCATGCTCGTGTTGCCCGCAAAAATCGGCGCGCGTCCGACGGCGCGTCGTGTGGCGTTGCCCGCCGCATGTTTGCTGGCCCTGCTGGTCGGCGGCCAGACGATGGCGGCGGCGCAGGGCGCGGCTGCGGAACCGAAGATAGATACCGGGGATACGGCCTGGATGCTGGTTTCCACTGCGTTCGTCATGTTCATGACGCCCGGTCTGGCCCTCTTCTATGGCGGTATGGTGCGCGCTAAACGTGCTGAACATGCTGATGCAGAGCTTTGTCGCGCTCGGCATCGTCACGCTGGTCTGGGCGCTGTGGGGCTACTCGCTCGCCTTCGGGCCGGGCAACCCCATTGTTGGCAGCCTGGCCTGGTTCGGCCTCAACCATGTCGGCCAGACGCCCAACGCCGACTACGCTGCCACCATTCCGCATCAGGTGTTCATGATCTATCAGATGATGTTCGCCATCATCACGCCCGCGCTCATCAGCGGGGCCATCGCGGAACGGATGAAGTTCTCGACCTACGTGGTCTTTATGCTGCTGTGGAGTACGCTGGTCTACTGTCCTCTGGCGCACTGGGTCTGGGGCGTGGGCGGTTGGCTCGGCGCGGGTGGCATCGGCGCGCTCGACTTCGCGGGCGGCACGGTCGTGCATATCAGCAGCGGCGTCTCCGCGCTGGTTCTCGCGCTGATGCTGGGCAAGCGGCGCACCGGCCATGAGGAGGAACTGCGCCCGCACAACCTGCCGATGACGCTTATCGGCACGGCGCTGCTCTGGTTCGGCTGGTTCGGTTTCAACGCGGGCAGCGCGCTGGCCTCGAACGGCCTGGCGGGTTCGGCCTTCATCGCTACGCATATCGCCGCATCCATCGCGGGCCTAACCTGGGCGCTGATCGAGTGGGTGACCTACAAGCGCCCGACCGCGCTCGGTTTCGCGACTGGCGCGGTGGCCGGGCTGGTCGCCATCACGCCCGCTGCCGGGTTCGTCGGGCCGGTTCCCGCCATTCTCATCGGCGCGGGAGTCTCCTTCATCTCCTTCTTCGCCATCCGCCTGAAGAATCGCTTCCACTACGATGATACGCTGGACGTGTTCGGGGTGCATGGCGTCGGGGGAACCTGGGGCGCGCTTGCGACGGGCCTCTTCTGCTCCGCCGCGGTCAACAGCGCGGTCAAAACGAACGGCCTGTTCTACGGCGGGGGCGTTGCGCAGTTGGGAAGACAGGCGCTTGCGGCGGGCGCGGCCATCGCGTTTGCGGCCCTCGCGACCTTCCTCATCGTCCTGGTCTTGAAGGCGGTCATGGGGCTGCGCGTCACCGAAGACGAGGAGAATGCGGGCCTCGACCTGGCGCAGCACGGCGAGTCGGGCTACAGCAGCCTGGAAGCCGAGGGCGCGATGCTGGCCGCTCTGGAATAGGTAGTCCGGGGCTGAGCATCTTATGATGCTCAGCCCCAACGCATTGCCATACCGCAGCAAAAATAGACGGGCTTACATCGGATAAGCTGTAAGCCCTTGCTGAATCGAAGGTCGGCATTCTCCCTTCACAACCCCAATGTATGCGGATTTGGCAGCGTCGTAGTTGTCATAGATGTCCATCTCAGGGGCATTCCAGTCTTCAGCGAAGGCAACAAGGCGCGCTCGCAGTTCGGCTGCTTGCTCCTCATCAATGCCCTGCGCTCGCAGGTTAAGTTCATTCCCGTTCAGAAACGTGACGATGACCTTCGTTTCCTCTTTGATATGTTCAGGGCGTTCCTGCAACTCCACAACGCCATTTCGATAGACGCCTGCTAGACTTGTGTACCTGACAAACCCTCACTTTTTCATTGGCGGTTGAAACCGCTTCTGGAAAAGCACGAAGTCGGCCTTCTCAGTAGACCTACCCCCCAACCCCACTGCACGGTCTGTCTGTTCCGAAACGATTCGGGACAGACCGTGCGACCCGAAAGGGAAGGAGAGCAGAGTCCACGCAGGTGGACTTCGTGCTTGTGCAGCCGCGAATGCATTCGCCGGGCAAAAACGAGGGCGCGCCCCAAAACTATTATACCTGTCTACCCGGCTGCCTGTGAAACCGGTAACTGTAACAGTGCGCCTGGTTGGGCGGATTGCCAAGATAGGGATGATGGTTCCTCGCTGACAAGGTTCAGAGGAAGGGCCTTTTTCTGCCTGGGGAGGGCCATGAGTGGGGGCTTCTATCGGCTGGCAAGCACGAACGAGAAGAGGGGTTTACGATGTACATCTATGCGATAACGAGCCAGAAAGGCGGCGTCGGAAAGACGACGACGACTGTCAATCTGGGCGCTGCCCTCGCGCAAGAGGGACGGCGGGTGCTGCTGCTGGATATGGACCCGCAGGGGAGCCTGACGACGGCGGTAGGAAGCAAGGCGGACGGCCTCTCGATGGAGGATGTGCTGCGCCAGCCGGACAGACTGCGCGAGGCGATCTTCCCTTGCGCCGGGAAGATGCAGGTCATCGCCGCCGCGCCGACCCTGGTGAGTGTCTTCCAGGAACTGTACACCCTGCCCCAACCGGCCTTTCGTCTCGCGTCGGCGCTACAGACCGTGCAGGACGATTTCGACTATACCCTGATTGACTGCCCGCCTTCTCTGGGCCACGCCACGACCAACGCGCTGACGGCGGCGCACGTCGCGCTCGTTCCCCTGCAATGCGAGTTCCTCTCCCTGCGCGGGCTGCGGGATGTCGAGGACATTGTGGCGATGATCCGGGAGACGACCAACCCCGCGCTTCAGTTGCGCGTGCTGGGAACGATGTTCGATCAGCGAACGCTCCACGCCAGAGAGGTGCTGGAGGAAGCCCACACGACGCTGCCGGGACTCGTCTTCGAGACCGTCATTCCCCGGACGGTTCGGCTGGCGGAAGCGCCCGCCCTGGGACAGACCATCCTGGAGTATGCGCCGGAGTCGACCGGCGCCTATGCCTATTGCAGGCTGGCTCAGGAGATTTCGCGGGAGGAGGCACAACATGGAGCGCCGGGACGACCTTCGGATGGCGTTGGACAGCTTGCTGCATACCGCCAGGCGGCCTGAAACGCGCGCCTCCGTTGTCAGCGTGATCGCCTTCTGCCCGCCCTCTCCTGCGGCCACCGATGTCAGGCCGCTGGCGCTGTCCGAAACGCAGAAAGTCGCCCTGCGCAGCCTTCAGGACGCGCTGCGCCCCTACGGGGTCGAGGCCGAACTGGAGGACATCTGCTGCCGCATCCTGGAGGCGCTTGCCACGCGCCCCGAACTGTGTAGTGGGCTGCTTACGGCTTATCTCCTCGATAGATAAAAGTCGCGGCGCGGGCAGGCCGGTAATTTTAGTGGAGTATTCCGCAATAATATGGAATAACCCGCTAAGAGATAAGCCCGCAAAGCGGTGATTGAGAGACTGATCCGCGCTTGCTTTCCTGAGCTCTCCCTCTCCCACACTGCGGGAGAGGGGACGGGGGTGAGGGCGATTGACAAACCCACACGCGGGTCAGTAAGACATCGAGGAGGGAGAAGGCATGTCCGTTCTCACCTTTTACCGGAGCGTGACTGCCAAGATCGTGACCGTTCCCATCGTGGCCTTCGTGGTGGGACTGCTGCTGCCCGGCCTGCTGGGATACAGACTCCTGGCGCGCGGGGCGGAGCGCGAAACGCATGAGAAGGCGCAGACCATCCTGCAGCTTCTCGCGTCCGTTCCGCACTACACGGACGAGAAAGGCGGCCGCGCCGATACGTCCCTGCGCAGGGAGATACAGCGCCGCTACGAGACGAGCCGCCATGAGGTCTCGTTCGTCTACCGGCAGGCCGCGCTCAATCCCACCGACCCCCAGAACAAGGCGGATGAGTATGAGGCCCGGCTGCTTGGTCGGTTTGCCGCCGATCCCAAGCTGGAGCAGATCGAAGATCAGGTGAAGCTCAAGGGACAGGACTATCACGTGCTGGCCGCCCCCATCTCCTTTTCCCAGGATCGCTGCGTCCGCTGCCATAAGTCCCCGGCCCTTGCGCCGTCATGGCGCACCAGCGCGTATGGCCGCAAGGCGGGCTTCGGTTGGAAAAAAGGCGAAGTCGTCGGCATGAATATCGTCTACGTGCCGAGCGCCTTTCCGCTCCGTCAGGCCGCGCAGATCTACTGGTTCGTTGTCAAGAGTGTCGGGGCGCTGGCGCTGCTCTGCTGCGCCGTGTTGATCGTGCGCGCGCACCTGCTGATCACGCGACCGGTGAATCGGATGCTGGCTTCCTGCCGGGCCATTCGGAAGGGCGAGTGGGGAACCCGATTCTACGTGCGCTTCCCCGACGAACTGGCGGAACTCGCCATCGCGTTCCAGGATACGACCGTATGGCTGCGGGAGAGAATCGCCCGCGAGGAGAAGCTGCGCGCGCTGTTCCAGCAGTTCATTCCGGCCTCGGTGGCCGCAAAGGCGCTGGGCAAAGACGCCGATGAGGTTCTCGTCGGCACGCGCCATGCCGTGACCGTGATGATCCTCAACATCCGCAACTTCAAGCTGCTCATGGATCATCTGCCGCCGGAAGAGACTGTCACCACGCTCAACGAGTATTTCAGCGAAGTCAACCGGGTGATCGTCGCCAACCAGGGGATGGTCAGCAAGTACATGGGCGACAGCGTGATGGCGCTCTTCGGGATGCCGCTCGGCAAAGAGAACCATGCGCTCTGCGCCGTCCGCGCCGCCCTCGGCATTCCGGCGGCCCTGCAAAACCTCTATGTCCGGCTGCAAGAGAACTACGGCTGGGAACTGGGGGTGGGGATCGGCATCAGCACGGGCGAGCCGATCGTCGGCTCCTTCGGCTCTTCGGAACACATGGAGTATACGGTGCTGGGCGATGTCGTCGGGGAGGCCCATCAGCTCGAAGCGGCGACCAAGTCCGTGCCGGAGGAGGACTCGATCCTGATCAGCGAGGCGACCTACCGCTATGTCATGTCCGATGTCCACGTCTTCGATCTGGGCGAGAAGCCCGGCGTGAACGGTGCGACCGTTCACGCCTATATGGTACAGGGCTTTCGGGCGGAAGTGCGCTCCGCGCTGGCCGCCTGAGAACGCGCCTTTGATTCGATACGGCCTCGCCGGGAAGCGTCGCCCCGGCGAGGCCGTACTCTTCGGTTTCCGACCTTCACACCTGGCAGAAGCCTCCGTCAATCGTATAGCCCTGCGCGGTGATCGAGCGCGCCGCCTCCGAGCAGAGGAACAGGGCCAGGCAGCCGATCTCTTCCGGCGCGATGAGCCGCTTCATCGGCACCTGCTTCAGGATGACCTGCTCCAGCGCCTCCGCCTCCGATCCCAGATGATGCGTCGCCGCCAGGTCGGCGAGCTGGTTACGCACCAACGGCGTATCCACATAGCCGGGGCAGATGGCATTGACCGTGACGCCGTAGGGAGCCGCTTCCAGCGCGAGGGTACGGGTCAGGCCCAGCAGTCCGTGCTTGGCCGACACATAGCCCGACTTGTAGGCCGAGGCGATCTTGGCATGAATGGAGGCGATATTGAGGATGCGTCCGAAACCGCGCGCTTTCATTCCGGGCAGGACGGCCTGGCTGAGCAGGAAGGGAGCGACCAGCATTACCTCCAGCATCCGCCGAAACGTCTCGGCGGGAAACTGCTCGACGGGAGCCACATACTGAAACCCCGCGTTGTTGATCAGGATGTCCACAGGCAGGGCTTGCACGCGCTCCAGCAGTTCCGGCGAGGTAATATCGCCGGGCAGCGCCTCGGCGCGCAGTTCGGCAGCGGCCTGCTGCGCGCGTTCGGCGACCAGATCGTTGAGCAGGACGGTCGCGCCGGCCCGGACGAACAGGCGGGCGATGCCGAGGCCGATTCCGGAGGCGGCGCCGGTGATCAGCGCGGTCTTGCCGCGTAAGCCGACGTTCAGGTTGAATTCCGAGGTCTGCGGTTCCATAAAGTCTCCCTGTTCGAGACGCTCACGCCGGGGTTTCGATCAGACCGGCCACATCCCGCAGCGTGCCGATCCAGACCTTCTCCGACTTGGCGCGCAGATGGGAGAACAGTTCCCGCAGGATGCTGTTCTGCCGGTCGTGCAGGTAGAAGCTGTAGGGGTGGCAGGTAAAATCGGCGAACAGCCGCTCCTCTGCAGATCTTGAACCAGTGCAGCCGCACGCCGAACGCTTCGGCCACCTCCATCATGCGGCGCATGGTGTCGGCCACGAAAGGAGCCGTGCGGCCATGACTGCATTTGAACCCGCGCTTCCAGGGCCGCCCTGTCCGCGCCTCAACAACCTGACCCTGTAGGCTTGTCATGGGTAGTTTCCATTCCGGTCTCCGCCGCGTCTCTGCCGGCACGCGCGCAGCAAACCCTCCGTGATGGCTGTAGCGCCGCTTTAGGATTCGACAGAGCGCAGAGGCAGTTCCTTCTCACCGATGCCGCATATTGGCACAGTCAATTTTGATGAGGGGACAGATCGCCAGGAATTTCCAGGGCAACAAGAAACGCGCCTCCGGCAGCCGACCGGAGGCGCGTTGCGCTCAAAGCAGCGGGAGTTAGCGGCGGGCGCAGACGAAGATACGCGCATACATCGGCTCGTCCAGGCGGCTGATCGCCACGCCTTTGCGGCTGGACGAGGAGTGGATGAAGTACCCGTTTCCAATGTAGATGCCGGTGTGCGTCACGCCGAATGCATTCTTCTTATGACCGAAGTAGAGCCGGTCGCCCGCCTGCAACTGATCTACCGGAACCGGCACGCCATAGGCCATCTGCTCGGTGGCTGTGCGCGGCAGCCGGTAGCCGTTCGCCGCGAACACGTTCTTCACAAAGCCGGAGCAGTCAATGCCACTGTACCCGTTGCCGCCCCACACGTAGCGCACGCCCATGTACCTGTACGCCTCGTTCAGGATCGCCTGCGGGTCGGTGGTCAGCAGGGGAATGCTGCTGCTCGGATAGATGTCGCCTCCGCCCGACGGCATCATGGCGCTGCCGTTGGAGACCACCTGATAGTCGAGCATCCGCACGTTCTCGCTGCGCAGCCAGCCAGTCGAGCCATCGGCCATCAGCACGCCGACCCAGGTCCCCGACTCCTGCTGAATCGCAACATAGGTTCCGGCGGGCGC
>DASRGL010000016.1:0-19387 GCA_035651115.1 Chthonomonadaceae bacterium | reverse complement strand
GCCGTGATGGTCGGCTCGTCAATGCCGGTCTTCGTGTCCAGAACGTTGCGTTCCGGCGCGAAGGTCTTGCCGCCATCGGTCGAGCGCGTTACCCAGACTCCGCCGCTTTTCCGATAATCCCCCTGCCAGACGACCTGAATCGCGCCGCCCTTGCCGAGGGCCAGTTTCGGGCCGCGCTCTCCGCCGACCGTCACCTTGCTGCGGCGGTTCAGGCGCACCGGCGCGCGGAACGTCTTACCGCCGTCCACGCTCTGCGTATAGTAGCCGTCCGTTCCCTTGCCGTAGACAACGTGCAGCACGCCACGCGCATCCACCGCCACATCGGGGACTATCCCCCCGCCCGGCAGCCGCACGACCTCCACCGTCGCCGCCGCAACAGGCCGCGATAGAATCCACAGATTACACAGCTGGACACAGATGAAAAACCAAAACAGAGGAGTGCGGACAGACTTTATATGTAGGATTCGTGGCCTCCGTTCCCCCGTGTTCCTGCATATAATCTGTGATAATCTGTGTAATCTGTGGATTCTCTCTTTTTTCATCTGCGGTTCCTCACTCGCCGCCGGTGGCAAGGTGCATGATCTTTTCCTGGGTGGCTTCGGCGCGGGAGAGTTCGCCGGCGATGCGGCCCTCGTGCATGACGAGGATGCGGTCGCTCATGCCGAGGACTTCCGGCAGTTCCGAAGAGATCATGATAATCGCGACGCCCTGCGCGGCCAACTCGTTCATCAGCTTGTAGATCTCGCTCTTCGCGCCCACGTCAATGCCGCGCGTCGGCTCGTCGAAGATCAAGACTTTGGAGCCGGTGAACAGCCATTTCGCCAGCACCAGCTTCTGCTGGTTGCCGCCGGAGAGGTTCTGCACGGTCTGCTCGATGGTCGGCGTTTTGATGCCCAGGTCGGCGCGGTACTTTTCGGCGACCTGCCGCTCCTCGCGGCGGCGGATGAAGCCGAGTGTGGAGAGCGCGTCGAGATGCGCCAGCGTATTGTTCTCCCGAACCGCCATGCCCAGCACCAACCCCTGCTGCTTACGGTCTTCCGTCACCAGGCCGATGCCGTGCCGGATGGCGTCCTGCGGCGACCGGATTTTGACCGGCTCGCCGAACAGTTCGATGGTTCCGCTGTCTATCGGATCGGCCCCGAAGAGGGCGCGGGCCGTCTCCGTGCGCCCCGCACCGACCAGCCCGGCGATGCCCAGGATTTCGCCTTTGCGCACCGTGAACGAGATGTCGTGCAGCACGCCCGCCCGGTTGAGGTGTTTGACGGCCAGCGCGGGCGGCCCCGGCTCAACGGAGACTTTCGGAATGGCCTCTTTCAGTTCGCGCCCGACCATCAGGCGGATGATGGTCTCCCGGTTCAGGTCTTGCACGTCCTCGGTCGCGATCCAGCGGCCGTCGCGCAGGATGGTGGCGCGGTCACAGACCTCGAACACCTCTTCCAGCCGGTGCGAGATGTAGACGATGCTGACTCCCTCCGCTTTCAGCTGGCGGATAAGGGCGAAGAGGGATCGCAGTTCGTGTTCGGTAAGCGTGGCGCTCGGCTCGTCCATGACGATGATCTGCGCTTGGCGGCTCGTGGCCTTCGCGATCTCGACCATCTGCTGCTGCGCGACGCTGAGGCGATTGACGGGCGTGCGGGCGTCCAGGCGCACGCCGAGACGATCTATCACCTGCTGCGCTTCGCGGTAGAGCGTCTTGAAATCCACGAAGCCGGGGAGAGCGGCGCGCGGCTCCCGTCCGAGAAAGATGTTTTCGCCCGCGCTGAGATACGGAACCAGGTTGAACTCCTGGTAGATGATGGAGATGCCGAGTTCCATCGCCTTCTGCGGGCTGTCTATGGTAACGGGCTGGCCGTTGATCAGGATGTCGCCGCTGTCTCTGGGCTGCGCCCCCGCCAGGATTTTCATCAGGGTGGATTTGCCCGCGCCGTTCTCGCCGAGCAGGGCGTGGACTTCGCCCTTCCGCACGGTCAGGGAGACGTCGTCGAGGGCGCGCACGCCCGGATACTGCTTGCTGATGTGGCGCATCTCCAGGGCGGGAGGAGCAGTGTCAGGCGTTGCGGTCACGTACCTAACCCCCCGTCCCCCTTCCCTACCCGCTCGTTCCTCGCTAGGGAAGGGGGTGACGCAGGGCTGGAGCTATCTTCATCGGGGTCAGGCGGTATCACAATATCTTCCGGCGCGACCAGTACGACCTTCCCATCCTGCCATGTCACAACCGTATTCCCTGCCTGCTTGTGATCTAACAGTGCAGCCCGCACAGCTCTACGAAGGGCTTTGTCAAACTTTTCCCGATTTTCCAGCTGATCTTCAAAGATAACGCCGTCGCGTTCAGTCATCATCAGCCTTCCTCAGTATCCTCTGCGGACCGGCGCAGGGCGCTTAAGGGAACGCCAGGCGCGCTCGAGGCACGCAACAGGTTATCCGTTTTGGGGATAGGCGCGCTAGATGCGCGCAGGAGGGTATTATCAACCTCCTGCGGCTGCGCTTGCTCTTTCGTGTCGGTGCGTTGTTCCGCCTTCCCGCCGCTGAACCAGTGCAGAAGTTTTCCCAATGTACTGCGTCTTTGCTCCATGTTGCCCTGCCTTCCTTACGACAGCGGGCCGTATAGTAGGCATTATGGGATGAGAAGCGAGAGCGTTTCAAGCGCGCCCGGAGTCTCTATTCCTGACCGCCAAAGTTCTCTCTCATGGCGTCAACCAGATTGCGGAGCGCCTGAGACCCATCGCCGACGTAACTGGACCCATGCATGATGGCGAGCGTCCTGGGATTCAGGTCGGCCAGCCTGTGGAGAATGCCGTCTGTTTGCGGCGTGTAGGGCATATAGTTCGCGAGCGGCCCGGCCTGCATCTGACGCATTGCCGCGCGGACACGATCCATCAGGTCCGATTCTGTCACCGGTTCGACGTTGCCATCGTGATGGAACAGATCGGAGCAGAGCAGAGTGCGCTGGGTCTCCTCGAAGAGGACGCCCGCATCCCAACCGTGCGGGAGGTGCGCCGTGGAGCAGAAACGGAAACGATAGTCTCCTGTCTGGAGAACCTCCCCGTCCGCCATCCCCCGGGCCGGGCGAATGGCAAAATCGCCCATATTCACGATTGCGCCTACTACGCTGCAAACCGGCTCGGCCTGGGGAGCGGCTTCCAGCCAGAGATTGAGCGCGCCACACTCGTCCGCCTCGAAATGGCTGAACGCGATCCAGCGCAACTGCGCCGGGTCTATCAAGCGGGCGACGGCCTCGCGCAGGATGGGAAAGCTGGTCCTCAGCCCGGTCGTGAAGAGCAAGGGCTGCGTGTCGCGGACAAGAAAGTAGTTGAACTGCAAGTTGAGTGCGGAAGCGAACATAGAGATGCGAAAAACATCCGGGGCGACTTCCGAGATGCCGGGGGCATCAAAGGTAAACATGGCTCTCTCCTTGTCTTCGTTCGGTTGCAGGTCATCCGCCCAGGCGTTTCAGCGCGGCGGCGGCTTCCGCGTTCTGCGGACTCATCTTCAGAGCCTCGCGATACTGCGCGATGGCGTCGGCTTTGACGCCCTGCTTTTCGTAGACGCCGCCGAGACGCACCAGGAACTGCGCGCGCACCTCCGGCGGGTAGGTGTTCTGCTTGGACAGGTTTAGATAGAGGGAAGCCGCGTCGGTATAACGGCCCGCCTCCGTCAGCAGTTGCGCCAGGGTCATCGTCGAGACGAAATCCGTCGGCGCGGCCTTGACGATCTCCTGATACTGCGCGATAGCGTCTGCCGATCTGCCCGCCCTGCTATAGCGCTGCGCCAGGCGGCGGCGCAGGCCGATGCGCTGCGCAGCGGGCAGGTCGGCGCGGGCGACCAGCGCCTCGTTGAGTTTGGTGGCCTCCTCCGACTTCCCGTTGGCATCCAACTGCGACAGGAGCGTGGACTGCGCCTCGATGTCCTGCGGGTTTTGCGCCGCGATCTGCCGGGCGACCTCCAGCGCATCCGCCTTGCGATTGCGCTGGGCCAGCAGGGCGGCATAGCTCTCCAGGAAGCGCCGATCCGTCTTCCGTTTCTCAGCGGTCTCGCGCAGGTAGGCCCATCCCGCCTCGGCCTTCTGCTGCCGCGCGTACTCCTCCAGAAGAGCGGTCATCAGCGCGCCGGACGTGGGCGTTTTCTCGAAGCGCGCCTGGAGCCAGGGCAGAAAAGCATCCGGCCTGCCTTCCAGCTTGTAGAGGTTGGCGAGGTCGGCGTAGACCTGCAGATCATCGGGATGACTCTCCTGCTGTTTCGCATAGAGCGCGCGCGCCGCGTCGTAGCGTTTCAGGCGCGTGAGAATCACGGCTCTGCGGCTGTCCACCCATCGGAACGTCGGCTCCCGCTTCGCCAGCGCGTTGTAGGCTGCCAGGGCTTTTTCGTCCTGCCCGGCCTGCTCGTAGGCACGGGCCAGTGGATCGTAGATGCGGGTGTCGTTCGGATTCTCCGTCCGCAGCGCCTCATACTCGGCGAGCGCCTTATCAAGCTGCTTGTTGCGCCGGTAGAGATCGGCGATCTCCAGCCGGTAGGGCGTCGGGTCGGAGGCGCGCTCCACCGCGTCACGGTAGGCGGCGACCGCCGGCTCCAGTCGGCCTTGTTTGGCATAGAGTTCGGCCAGTTTGGCGTGCGGCGTCGGATCGGTCGGCGCGACCCGCGCCAGCGCGCGGTACTCCTCGGCGGCGCGTTCCTGGTTGTTGGCCTGCTCATAGAGGCGGGCGATCTCCAGATAGGTCTGCGGGTTGGGCGGGTGGCCGGTCTGGACGGACTCTTCGACCTCCGCTTCCTTGACCTTGTTCCACCAGGCGATGGCCTCCTGCGTCTTCTTCTCAGACGCGGCCAGCCGCGCCAGCCCGCGCAGCGCCTCCATCCGCGCCGTTTTGAGCGCCGCCAGCGCGACGTTCCGCCGCTTCGGATCGAGTCCCTTGCCGCTGCTGTCGAGCGCGAGAACGGCCTGGAACTGCGCGCGGGCCTCCTCCGCGCGCTTCAAAGGAATCAGGTCGCGCGCCATCGCCGCCATCGCGCCGCCGGTCACGCCGACATCCGGCTTGCGGGCCAGCAGCAGCCTCCACTCGGCCAGCGCCTGGTCGTAGCGGCCTGCCGCTTCCAGCGTGCGCGCCGCCTCTTCATAGGAGACGGGATCATCCGGCTTGCGGGCGCGATACTCCCGCCAGGTCGCCAGGACTTTCTCCACGTTCCTCTGCATCGTGTAGGTCTGCGCGATCTGGTAGGTGTGCGTCACGTCATCGGGCGCGGCGTCCCGCAGCTTACGGAAGAGGGCCAGCGCGTCGTCGTAGCGGCTCATGCGCTGATAGAGAAAGCCGAGTCCGCTCTGTGTCGAGATGTCCTTCGGCGCAAGCGCCAGCGCCTGTTTGAACGTGCTTTCGGCCTGCTTGAAGGCGGCATCACGGGCGGCCAGGTTGGGCAGGGTGGTCGCGCTCTGCATCTGGGCGTAGGCCAGGCTGGTCAGAGGGCGGAAATTCTTCGGGTCGAGCCTATGCGCCGCCTCGAAATGCTGCTTTGCCGCCGTAAAGTTGTTCAGGCCGTAGTAGAGTTGGCCGACGTTGAGATGGGCGGCGACGCTGTCGGGGCGGACTTCCAGCGCGGCGAGATAGGCGCTGATGGCCTCCTGCGTCTTGCCCAACTGGTGCAGCAGCATCGCGCGATTGAGGAGCGCCTGCGGATGGCGCGGCTCCTCTCTCAGCACGACCTCGTAGGCCGCGATCGCGCCGGGAACATCGCGCATCTCCTGCTTGAGCGCGGCGATATAGAACGCTGCCTGCGTCAGCTTCGGCTGTAGCTTCCTTGCCCGTTCCAGCGCGGCCAGGGCCGGTTTGTACTTCTTCTGCCGGGCCAGCACGAACCCTAGATTGAGATGGGTCTGCGGGTTGTTGGGGGCCTGCCGCGCCGACAGACCGAACTCTTTTGCTGCGGTCGTCAGGTCGTTCGCGGCGAGGGCGGCGTTGCCCAGGGCAAAGTGGAGGGGCGCGGCGAGTTCCGGGGGCGGCGCGAGTTTGAGCGCCTGATTCGCCGCCTGCTTCGCTTCGGCAAAGCGGCGCTGCTCGGTATAGAGGATCGCGAGATTGGCATAAGCGGGCAGCGTGCCTTTCGGCGGAAACTTTGCCGCCGCTGCCAGCCGCAGAAACTCTTTGTAGGCGGCGATGGCCTCCGGCGCTTTTCGCGCCCGCTGCAAGCGCGCCGCGCGGTCGTACTGCGCGACGGCCTTCTGTGCGGCAGGCGTGAGCTGCTTTGCGGGCGCGGCGGGTTTCCCGGACGCGGGCGGCGGGTTCGGAATGGGAGCCTGCGCGAAGACAGGCGCGGAGATATAGAGCGACGCTGCCAGGCACAACGGCGTCCAGCGCGCGAATCGGGCGGACATTCAGGCACACTCCCTGAGGCGAGACGAGGTACGATACGCAGATTGTAGCGGATTCGAGAGGGAAAGTCAAGGAGCGCGGCGAGGCCGCGAGAGCCTCTTGGCCGAGCCTGAACTGAGCCGCCAGGGAGATTTACGGGAACAATCTGCGCGCAGGAACGTCTTTTCGAGCGAAGCTGATTTCGCGCCGTTCGGCGTGAACAGCGATCTACCCGCAAACAATTGCATAGCGTCTCCCCGCCGTCCAGGTTCGATGGCGCAGGGAGAAAAGGCCCTGAGCGTCTGCACCGACGACTGCTGTATCCGTCGTCCGGTTCAGGCGTTTTTTGTTTTTCGGTTCTATCCCATCCCGAGTCCCGCGTGGGGCCATTCGAGGGGGCGTTACTCATGGCTATCGGTACGCTTTCACCGGAAGCCGTGCGGAAAGGGCGTGTCCCGACGGTCAGGACACGCCCTTATGCCGCCCGGACGCGCAAGGCAGCGCGCAAGCGCGTGCTGGCCTTCCTGCTGCTGGTCACGCTGACGGCGCTGGCCGCCGGTCTCGTCTCCGGCGTCTGGCTGATCTATTCTTTGAGCCAAAAACTGCCGAGCGTGGAGAACCTGGCCGCGCTGCGCCTGAACCCCATCACAACGGTCGTGTCGAGCGACGGCGTGCTGCTTGCCACGCTGGAGACGCAGCATCGGCGCCCGGTGGCGCTCTCCCAGATTTCGCCCTACCTGATTGACGCGACCCTTGCCATCGAAGACAGCCGATTCTATGAACACAAAGGCATTGATCCGCGCGGCCTGGCCCGCGCCGCTTTTGCCAATCTGTGCGATGGCGACCTGACCGGGCAGGGCGGCAGCACCCTCACCCAGCAGTTGGCGCGCAACGTGTTCCTCTCCTCCGAGAAGACGTTCCGGCGCAAGATCGAGGAGATGCTGCTGGCCCGCAAGATCGAAGCGGCCTACAGCAAGAACGAAATCCTGGAGATGTATCTCAACCAGGTCTACTACGGCGAGGGCAACTACGGCATCGAAGCGGCAGCGCGGGGCTATTTCGGCAAGACCGCCAGGAAGCTGACGCTCGGCGAGGCCGCGCTTCTGGCCGGACTGCCCCAGCGTCCCGCCGCCTACGATCCGACCGAACATCTGGACGCCGCTCTGAAGCGCCGCTCCCTGGTGTTGGCCCGCATGGTGGCGACCGGCAAGATCACCGCCGCACAGAAGGCGGAAGCCGAAGCGCAGCCGCTCCATCTGCTGCGCCCGCATCCGCTGACGATGGCCGACTGGAAGGCTCCCTATTTCGTCACGCACGTTCTCAAGCTGCTGAAAGCAGCCTACGGCACCGAGTTCCTCTATTCCGGCGTGCGGATCGAGACGACGCTGAACTGGAAGATGCAGCAGGCCGCTGAGCGCGCGCTGCGGGCGGGCCTGCGAAGCGGCTGGGGAGCCAATACGGGCGCGCTGGTCTGTCTCGATCCGCGCACCGGCTTCGTGCGGGCGCTGGTCGGCGGCCCGGACTTTCGCAAGAACCAGTTCAATGCGGTGACGCAGGGCCTTCGCCAGCCGGGGTCGGCGTTCAAGCCGTTCGTCTATGCCGCCGCCTTCGAGAACGGCGTCTGCGATCTCTGGACGACCATTGAGGACAAGAAGCTCGTCTACGATGCGTTTCCCCGGCCCTGGGTCGTGCATAACTACGGCGGCGGATATAGCGGCCCGGTGATGGCGCTGGACGCGCTGCGCCGCTCCATCAACACGGTCGCGGTGCAGGTCGCCGAGCAGACCGGCCCGGAGACGGTCGCCTACTTCGCGCAGACGCTCGGCATCACGACCCCGATGGAGGTCGGTCTGCCGCTGGCGCTGGGCGCTTCCGCCGTCCACCCGCTCGATCTCTGCTCCGCCTACAGCGCCTTTGCCAACGGCGGGGCGCGCTATACGCCCGCCTTTGTCGCCCGCCTCGTGAATGCGCAGGGGCAGGAGGTCTGGCGCGACGATCCGCAGACGCGCTACTGCCCGAACTTTCTGGCATCGCGCACGCTGGATCAGATCAATGTGGCGCTGCGCGAGGTCGTGCTGCACGGCACGGGAACGGCGGCGGCTTCCATTCCTGACGCGCACGGCAAGACCGGCACGACCAACAGCCACCGCGACGCCTGGTTCGTCGGCTATACGGGCGATCTGGTCACGGCAGTCTGGTCGGCCCACGTTCGTAAGACGTCGAAGCGGGATAGAGCCGGAAACACGGTCATCCAGGCGCGTTATCTGCCGATGCCGGGCGCAACGGGCGGCCATCTCTGCGCGCCTATCTGGCGGCGCTTTATGGCGGCGGCGATTCCGATACAGCAGAAGGTAAACGGCGCGCACGGCATCACGTCCCATCCGGTCGCGGCCCCCACGCTGGAGGAACTTCAGATGGCGTATCTGGCGGAGCAGAAGCGAAGGGAGGCGCTCGCCAATGCGCCGCAGCAGGGCGTGGAGGGCCAGAACACCTCCGGCGAACTGACGGCGACCGGGCGCGTCGGCGGGCCGTTTCCCCTCGCCGCGCCTACGGAGGCTTCCGACGAATACGAGAGCGAGCGCCAGGACGATACCGCAGAGAGTCAATCGCTTCCGGCAGAACAGATAAGTTCCCGTTGACAAGCGCGCCAACGTCTGGTATAGTAACAATACCGATGCGCCTGTAGCTCAGTGGATAGAGCGTTTGCCTCCGGAGCAAAAGGTCGTGCGTTCGAATCGCGCCAGGCGCGTTTCCCTGCTCAACAAGGAACGCCTTCATGGGGCGGGGAACATTTCTCACTCAGAAACAATCTAAGAACCAGGGAGATACTGAGGCAGCCTACCCGGCTGCCTTTTCAGTCTTCCTCGATCTCAGGCACTCCTGCCGGTGCAGCAGAACGTACCTGCCGTTCCCTTGACCCTTTCTGACCTCGCGCCCCCGTTGGAAGCAGATCGGCAGGTCTATTCGTCGCACGTTTAGAATAACAGCCAGCCTCTTCGATAGAACACTGCTCGGCACGTATCAGGCCGCTTTCCCTCCTATAGCGGCCGCTTCCCTCTGTTGGCTCAGCGTGTGCTTCCTCCCTTTCCTGCATGTCTGCAGGGGCCTGGGCTGCCTCCTGCGTTGCCTCCCGTGTTTTCCGGCCCATCCTGTACGGGAAGCGGTGGCTCTCAGCCTCGGCTGGCGGCTATCGAACGTGCTTTCTGCTGCCGGACACAGAGGCCGATCCTCGAAAGGAAAACTACGTTCGATGCCTCCCCTTCGTAACACTCTGCCGTCGCTGGGACATGGACGGCGCGCCTCTTTCTGTCTGGCAGCCCTGACGACTCTCTGGCTGCTGTTGCCCTCGTTAGCACAGGCTCAGGCTTGCGAAGAAAGGAGAGCGCAGCCTCCCTTCGCAGAGAGAGGGCCGCTGGGAAACCTTAGCCCGCAGCGGCATCACCGCCAGAGCGATTATAATCGCTCTGGCGGTTTTTGCGTCTCCTATACGGTCACGGCTCCCTGCGGCAGACAGGCGTGACCGCTTCCCGCGCGATAGGTGACGTCTATCCAGGGCGCACAAGAGGAACTGGCAGCCGAGCGCAGACCTTCCAGGCGTGCCAGGAGACGACAGGCGAACTTGATACTGCGCTCCTCCCAGGCCGCCCATGATAGGGTCGCCGCATCCGCCAGACGGACCAGCGTATCAGCATGAACGGCGGAGCGGGTCAGGCCGTAGGCGGACATCAGGCGATCCAGTGTCGGGACGGAGTAGCCGAACAGATAGGGGAAGGCCAGCAGGTTATTCCAGGCCATCGCGCAGAGCAGCAGGTCGGCAAAGGGGCGCAGGAACGTATGCCGGCACTTCCGGTATCCGGCGACGCCCAGGCGGAAACAGGCGCCGTTAGGAACGCGCACGAGGAGCCGCCCATCGGGGCGCAATAGGGTCTGCGCCCTTGCGAGCAGCGCGCCGGGGTCGGGCATCTGATCGAAGGTGTTCCAGGCGACCACGCAATCCACCGATCCGGGCGCAAGCGGAGCCTCCTGCAGCGTTCCCTGCAAGACAGGCAGCCCGCGCTTGCGGCAGAAATCGGCCACTTCTTTCCCAGGGTCTACGCCCAGAATATCCCATCCCTGCTCGCGGCCCGCCGCCAGAGAGCCGCCCACGAAGCTGCCGACCGCCACGATACGCACGCCTCCTCGCAGATGCGCGGCGAGGGCTGCTTGGCGCTTGCCTGCTGGCTCTGTCCGTCGCGGCTCTGGCAGGGCCGCCGCCCGCTCCGTCGAAGCCCGATTTCCGCAAAGGCGTCCTCTACGGCAAGGTCTGCGATGCCGCCACCGGCAAACCTATCGCCGATGCGACGGTGGGCGTGCTGGATACAAAGGGCCATATCCTCGCCTGGGGCAAGACCAACGCGCAGGGCGAATACGCCCTGGCTGTGGCCCCGAAGACGGCCTTGCAGTTGCATCCCTCCCGGCGGCGCGGCCTGCTGGAACAGGTCTGCCGGGCCGTCGGCAATGTCGTGACGGCCCCTGTCAAAGTGGTCGGAGAGGCCGTCACGAAACCGGGCCAGACCGTCAGCGCCGCCGCCGTGTCGGTGGCGACCGGGACGCCTGCGCCGCTGGCCGCGCAGATGGCGGCCCCGGCGCTGACGACCGAGCCGGGAATCCAGCCGAAAGGCAAATAGGGAGGGCTGGGGAGAAGCCCTTTGTCCTGCCCCGGCCCGCTGACGCTTCCTTATATCTGCTCCGCTGGAACCCTCCACGCTGGAGATTCTGCGCTGCGCTCGGAATGACAAGAGCGGAATGGTGATGCATCCCTCGGAGGGGAGGTCAGCGCGGGAGGGCGGCCACGATCGCCTCCTCCCCATTCGATAGGATGCCGATGAAAACGATCTGCCCCTGGCTGTTGACGCGCGCCGGGCTGGCGATGCCCAGAAGCGTCAGCCCGTCCTGCGGATCGCCGACGGGCTGGCCGGTCAGCGCGATCAGGCGGTCGGAGAGGAAGACCCCGGCCCCGACGATGCCGTTCTCCGGCGTGCTGATCAGCCCGGCATAGACCAGATTGCCCTGCGCGTCCAGCATTCCCGTGCCGGAGGAGGGCCAGAAGACCTGCGCCAGCGTGGAACCGGGCAGGGCGCGCAGCTCCGTGCCTTCGAGCGCGACCAGATGATGGTTGACATAGAGCGCCCGCGCGCCGGTATCCAGTCCGGCCAGATAAGCGATGTCGCCGTTCGCGTTGCCTGCAACGCCGGGATCCAGAAAGAGTACCGTCTGCCCGTCGGTATCGGGAGCCAGGTCGCCGGTACGAATCACGATCTCGCCCGCCCCGAACACCGCCTGGGAGCCGTCGGAGAGCAGCGCCGTGTAGCCGATGGCTTCGTCCCCCAACCAGGCGACATTGCCCTGCGTGAGCAGATACACATCGGGCAGGCCGGGAATCGGATCGCTGTCGAAGGCGAGCGCCCGTTCCTGAGTAAAGACGCCGCCGCCGAAAGACGTTCCCGTGAAATAGTCCGCGCCGAAAGCGATCTCGCCCCTGGAATTGAGGGCTGGATCGGCCAGAAAGCTATACCAGGCATCGTCCACGCCCGGAACCCCGCCGCCGATCTCGGCGACCCGATACCGATGCACATAGATCGCGGAACTGTAGTCGGAGAACTGGGCCAGAAACGCGACCTGACCGTTTTTGTTGAGCGCCGGGCGACCGAAGGACATCAGGAAGCCGTCTTTGCGGGGCAGCGAGCGTCCGGCCAGGGCGATCAGGCGATCTTTTTCCGGCTTTTTGGCGGCAAACAGGCCCGTGTTGAAGGTCTGAGTCGTCGGAGACACGATCCAGCCGGTGAAAGCGATCGTGCCATCGTCGGCGATCACCGGCTCTTGAAAGAAGGCGTAGACGCTATCATCACGCACACCGGGCGCAGGATCGCCGCTGCGCACCATCAGCACGCACTGATAGGACACGGAGCGCGCGCGGCGAGCGGGCGTCGGAAATCTCTGAGCCGGAGCAGAGAGGGGGTTGAGCGCAAGCAGCAGGGCCACAGTAGCAACAAGCAGGACAGAACGTTGCATGGGATGAGTCTCCTTGTTTCCATTAGGGAACGCTCAGAAGAGGTGGGTGAGTCGGTGGTGCTAATGAGTAGGTCGGGCCAGACGATATTAGCCGTTGGACGTGGCGATTGACCGCTTCTGTTCCATCGGTTGCTCCGGCTGCCTGGCAAAAATAGGCGGTTGTAAACCTATTATCGCCCAGAACCGCTATCGGCTGTAGGTTCCGATACGCGGCGCTCTCGCGTGTTGCCGTCGTGCGCAAGAAGAGGGGAATCAGTCGAGTCGGGGCGAGAAGGCGGAACCGTCTGGCGCTCTTCGCTAGGCTCCCCATTGGGCGTTGATGAGCGCGAACTGCGAGCAGCATCCACTCGGTCGGGGGAGACTATCCAGGCCGGAATAGAAAAGCTTGTCCCGGTCGCCGCCTCAGAGGAAACGGGCGGGGCGGTAGGGGGTGAGGAGCGGCCAGATACGCCCACTGACCATCTCTTCGGCCAGGTAGTGGGCCAGCAGCGGGCCGAGCGTGACGCCGCTGTGCGTGACCGCGATGAAGACGCCGTCCACGCCCGGCAGCGGGCCGACGATGGGCAGGCCGTCGCCGGGAACGGGGCGCACGCAGACGCGGGCGGCAAGAGCGTCTTGCAGCGGCTCCACCGGCAGGCCGGGCAGAAAGCGTGCGGCGCGGGCGAGCAGTCCGGCAGGCGCTTCAGGCGGGTAGGAGGCGTCCGGGTCGTTCAGCGCGGCATCGGTATCATCCGCGCCGAGCAGCAGGCCGCCGCCTGGCGTGGGACGCAGGTGCAGGCCGCCCTTCTCCGGCGGATAGAGAACGCGCTGCGCCTGGCCGGGCGCGGAACCCGGCGGCGTCTCCACCAGCAGGCCCGGCACGCGCTGTACCGGGATGCGGCTGCTGCCCGCCGGGTCTCCCGTGACCTGCGCGACGAGAGAGGGCGTCTGCACGCCCGCCGCCAGCACGAGCAGGCGCGTGGAGATACGGCCCTGCGGCGTCTCGACGGTCGAAATCGTTCCGACCACGCTGCGAGTGAAGCCGAGCGCCGGGCAGTACTCCCGTATCTCTGCGCCACGCTCCCGCGCGCGTTCCGCGCAGAAGCGCACGAGGCGCGGCGTGTCTACCCAGCGGTCTGCCGGCGCGAACAGTCCCTCCGCGCCCTCTCCGAAAAGCGCCTGCGGCTCCAGCGTCTGCATCTCCGCCTGGCTGAGCAGCGCCACCGGGTAGTCCCAGGCTTGCAGGCGCGCGGCGCGCTGCCGCAACTGCGCGCGGCCCGCCTCTTCCTCGCCTTCCGCCCAGAACAGCGCCCCGCCCCCGTGCAGGCCGATCCGCTCCACGCCCCACTCCGCCGCCAGCATATCGTAGTGCGCCAGGCCGAGCGCGTTCAGGTGGTGGTACGGCTCCCTGTCCAGCTTGGCGGTCGCATTGACCCAGGCGAAGCCGTTCCCGCTGGCCGCGCCCGCCAGGGCGTGCGCTTCCAGCAGGATGACGCGCAGGGTGCGGCGGCTCAGTTCGGCGGCCAGCGCCGCGCCGAGCAGCCCGCCGCCCACGATGACAACATCGGCCAGATCAGGCATGATGACTTCGCGATTCGGGGCTATGCACGCGGGCTAATCCTCCTGCCCGACTTTGGCGATGATGTCCACTTCGCGTTCCATCAGCAGAGGTTCGGCCCGGGCCAGGGAGAGCAGATAGAGGCCGCCTGCGTAGGCGATGGAGAGAGGAATCGTCAGCAGCAGCCAGTTCGGGTCTATCCAGAAAGCGGGCAGGACAAGCGCGGCCAGTACCGGGATCATCAGGAGGAAGCCGACGGCCATGATCGCCAGGTAGATGAGCGAGTAGCCGCAGCCGCGTGTGGCGGACTGCTGCCGGATGCGCCAGCCCCGCATGACCATGCGGTACGGAAAGTAGATGGAGGCGATGTTGCCGAGGGAGATGCAGACCAGGATCGCCATCTCCATCCAGAAGAACAGGAGGCCGTACCAGGGAAGCGCGTGGCAGAGCGCGGACGTGACCAGGACGTAGACGAGATTGATGACCGAGAGCGCAAAAAAGATCGCCAGGTTCTTGCCGAGCAGTATCTCGCGCCGGGAGCAGGGAAAGAGAAACAGCAGCGCCGCCGCGCCGCCCTCCGTGCCGAAGATGTTGCAGACCAACTGCATCTCCGTCAGCAGCACGATGCCGGTCGCGGCCCATGCGACCACCGGCCCGATGTAGGGCGAGATCGGGTCTTTGCCCATCCGCAGCAGCGCGAACCCAGTGACGCACAGGATATAGACCAGGTTCATCAGCATGATGCGAAAGTAGGGATCGCGGAAGAAGTATTTGATCTCCTTGTCCATGACGGCGCGTACGACGGAAGAGAGCCGCCGAAACAGGGGCGACGTGTCTATGTCGGAAGGCGCGGACGGCGCGGCAGAGACCGGGGCCGCCGCGCGCGCGGGCTGCCGGAGGACATCGCCCGCATAGACCTTCTGAAGCGCCCAGGCGACCAGGTAGACGGTGGCAAGCGTGAACGCGGCCAGCGCCATCAGATAGCCTATCGCCGCGCCCCACTCTCCCTGCCAGGCCGCGTAGACCGCCCGCGCCGTCAACCCCGGCGGCAGATAGTTGAGAATATCCCAGGCCCGGCTTTCCAGGAAGATGCGCCAGTCAATGCTGCCGGTGCGTCCCGACAACGCCTGGGTAAAGAAGTACCAGGCGATCCAGATGACCGGAATCAGCACCGTCGCCAGGTCGCGGAAGCGCCGACTGCGCAGGATGCCTGCGCTCGCCAGCAAGAACGCCTGGCTGAGCGAGAGCGTGTGCAGCAGATAGAGGCTGATAGCGATAAGGTGAAGGAGGAAGGTCGCGCCGCCGGTGGTGAAGCCGACAAAGACGGCGATCAGGCTGGGCAGCAGGAACAGGACGGGCAGATCGAGCAGGGAGCCGAGAATGGCCCCGGCGAATATCTGGCGCAGCGAGAGCGGGTATACGAACAGCTTGGTGATGTCGTAGGCGTCGTTGAAGGCGTAGCCGAGAATCGGCCCCATCACCCAGAGGAAATAGATGCCGAGCAGGACGCTGCGCAGCAGATGGCCGTTATAAGGCGGCGCGATCTCCAGAAAGCTATTGGCAAAGATGAAGCCGAGCGCGATGGCGAGGGGAAAGACCAGCAGAAAAAGAAAGAGCGCGCCGATGGCCGCCGAGGCGTTGCGCCGGTAGCCGCGCAGCATCAGTTTCCATTTGAGCCAGAAGAGAAGGCGTAGAGCGTACAAAGAACTCTCCTGTGGGCGGGGTCAGAGCCAGCTAAGCGCGTCGGCATCCACGCGCGCATCCACCATCTTCAGGAAGATGTCTTCGAGCGAGGAGTCGCTGGCGGTCTGCGCCATCGTCCTCAGTTCGGCCAGCGTTCCCTCTCCGACGAGACGGCCCTGATGGATAATGGCGACGCGCGAACAGAGCCGCTCGATGACCTCCATAACGTGCGAGGAGATAAAGATGGTCGTGCCGCGCTCGGTCAGATGGCGCATGACGTTGCGGATGGCGCGCACGGAGATGGGGTCTATGCCGTTGAACGGCTCGTCGAGGAACATCACTTTGGGGCGGTGGAGCAGCGCGGAGGCGAGCGCGACCTTCTTCTTCATGCCCATCGAATAGTCCACGATCAGCTTGTCTTTGGACTCGACCAGTTCCATCAGTTCGAGCAGGTCGGCGGCGCGGGCGCGGGCTTCGTCCAGAGAGAGGCCGTACATGCGCCCGGAGAACAGCAGGAACTCCTCTCCGGTCAGTCGCTCGTACAGGTTCGTCTCTTCCGGCAGCACGCCGATCTGCCGCTTGACTTCGAGCGGATGCGCCGCCACGTCGTAGCCCGCCACGCGGATAGTTCCGGCGTCGGGCCGCAGCAGACCGCACATCATCTTGATGGTGGTGGATTTCCCCGCGCCGTTGGGGCCGAGGAAGCCGAAGAACTCGCCTTCGCGCACTTGCAGGCTCAGGTTCTCCACCGCCGTCTGCGCGCCGAAGCGCTTGGACAGACCTGTGGCGACGATGCTGTAGTTGATGGCCTCGGTGCGCGCCTCGCTGCCATTCCGGCTCTCCTCCACATCCATGTGTTTCCTCCCTTGTCCCCATTATAACATAACGGCGCGCTATCTAGGAGAATGGCTCTGCGCTCGCGTTTCCTTACCGGTATTCCTGCGGGTTCTCTCCTGGGCGTTCGTGCCGGTAGCGCCTGTCACTGCGCGCCGCTGCACTGAACGCCGCGAGGCGATCTCCATGAACCAGGTTCGGCGTGCGCGCTGCAAATCCCTGTTTCCGCGGCTTCCGGGTGGGGGGCGCCCCTCTGTCGCCCTTGTTCCCGACGCTGCCTGCACGGGCTGTCCGATTCCAGAACGATGCGGGGCAGATCGCGCGGCGGGAACCGGAGGACGAGGGCGCAAATTACACGGAGGAACTGCGGGCGGGCGTGTCGAAATGCGCGTTCGCGGAGGGCGATGAGACCGCGTTTGGTGCGCGCCGCCGCGCCACAAATTCCCGAAAGAAGGATGGACCTGATGCCTAAAAAGAAGATCGGTGTTGCCGTCATCGGCAGCGGCAGCATCGCCACCCACCGCCACGCGCCGGAATACGCCGCCAATCCTGAAGTCCAGCTTCTGGCTTTCGTAGACCGCGTGCCGGAGCGCGCGGAGAAACTGGCAAAAAAGTACGACGCCAAAGCCCTCACCAAATGGGAAGACGCGCTGGAACTCAAGGGCGTGGACGCCGTGAGCGTCTGCGTGCCGAACGCGCTGCACGCGCCCATCTCTATCGCCGCGCTCAAGGCCGGGAAGCACGTCCTCTGCGAGAAGCCGATGGCGACCTCCGACAAGGAGGCCAGAGATATGATCGCGGCGGCGACAAAGGCGGGCAAATTCCTGATGATCGGCCACAACCAGCGCCTCGCGCCGCTGCACGTCAAGGCGAAAGAACTGCTGAAGGCGGGCGCTATCGGCAAGGTCATCTCGTTCCGCACCGCGTTCAGCCATCCGGGGCCGGAGAGCTGGAGCATCGAGGGGGCGACCGGCTGGTTCTTCGATAAAAAGCAGGCGTTCGTCGGCTCGATGGGCGACCTGGGCGTGCATAAAGCCGACCTGCTGCGCTGGCTGCTCGGCGAGGAGTTCGTCGAAGTCGCCTCGTTCGTCGAGCATCTGGAGAAGCCTTACGGCGATGTGGATGATAACGCGGTCTGCCTGCTGCGCGCGCAGAGCGGGGCCATCGGCACGCTGACCGCCTCGTGGACGCACAATCCCGGCGAGGACAACGCGACCACGCTCTTCGGCAGCAAGGGCATCATGCGCATCGGCAGCGACCCGCGCTTCAGCGTCATCGTCGAGTTGGCAAGCGGCGAGAAGCAGTTCTATGAGGTCGGCAAGCTGCAGACCAATGAGGCGGGCGGGCAGTCCGACTCCGGCGTGATCCGGGAGTTCGTCAACTCCATCGTCACGAACACGCCGCCGACCATCAGCGGGGAAGAGGGCCGTCGCGCGCTGGCGGTCATTCTGGCCTGCCTCAAGTCATCGCAGACCAAGCAGTTCGCCAAAGTGGAGATCTGACCGAGAACCAGGGAAGAAATGTCCGAACCGAGATCAGAATGATTATCGGATAGACTATGATGGAGCCATGAGCCAATCCTAGTCTATCCGAATAATCCGACGAATCAGAGTTCAAAGACGGTTTCCACTTCTGCAAATAGGGCGATTCGGGCCGCGCGGGAAATCTTCTCGCGCGGCCCGTCTGTTTGTGAATTTATAGCAAAGCGAGCGCGTTTCATGGAATGTCTGGAGGGACATTCGCGCGCTGGTTCGTTTCTGCTAGGTCAGGCGCGTTGACTCCTATCCATGATGAGGGGAAATGTCGCATGAAGCGCATCTCTGTTGCGATAAAGACGGTTCAGGCGCTCGTTATCGGGTTTCTCTGGCTGCCTTCGGTCAATGCGCGCAGCCTGACCGCCATTCCATCGGGCCGCGTGCCGGCCCTCACGCCCTGCCGCGACGCGGTCAGCAAGTCCGGGCCGGTCAGCTACCGCCCGCCCCGCGACTGGCAGCGCGGCAGGGAGGCCGATACCGAACTCTACCTTCCGCCCGACCTGCCCAAAGGCGAACTCTGTTTCCTGACGGTTCCACCCGACAAGGCGCTCAAGGGAACGTTCCGCGCGTGGTTCGAGGCCGAAACCGCCGCCTGCCTGAAAGCGGCGCGCGTGCTGGATAAGACCGAGATCGCCGAACAGAAGACGGCGGACGGACGCCCCGGCCTCTATATCGCGGTCGAGATCAAGACGCGCGAGAAGCAGCGTCTCTACGGCTTTCTCTCCGCCGTGCAGCATGGGCAGCGGGGCTTTCTGTTCGGCTATTTCGCCACCAGCCCCAAACTGATCGAACGCTATCTGCCGACGCTAAACGCCTTCTGCCGCAGCGTCACCTTCGAGAATTGACCGGAGCGCAAACCAGTCCGGATTTTACGCCGGGTCTATAAAAGACCCGTCTCGGGGGCCTGCGGCCAACCGTCCTCGCGGACGGGATTCCTGATGGTAGGGCTGTCCCTTCGTCTACAGGAGAATGCGATACGAAGGGACAGACTTGCTGAATGGGCCGTCCGTGAGGACGGTTGGCGGCGCAGCCACCCATCAGACACGCCTTTTATAGGCGTGGCTAGACCTGGGGCGAACGGGGGTCAGTACTGGACTTTGACGGGCTTACCGGTCTCCAGACTCTCGTTGGCGGCCAGGGCCACCAGCGTCGAGCGCACGCCATCGCCATAGAGACAGCGCAGCTTGGAGCTATCGCCGGACTTGACCGCGTTGATGAAGGCGCGGTCTTCCGTCGGGAAGATCTCTTCGATGTCGCCCTTGATCTCCTCCGGCTCCTCCTCGCCCGCGCGATATATCTTCACATGATGCGCCCAGTCCGTGAACTTGGCCGTATGCTTCGCCGCCCAGACGTTCAGGAAGACTCCGCCGCCCTGCATGATCGAGCAGGCCGACATGATGTTCGCGACGGCC
>DASRGL010000015.1:0-3298 GCA_035651115.1 Chthonomonadaceae bacterium | reverse complement strand
CTTGCGGCGTGAAGGTGCGGTCTACCTCATGGCGCGGAGCCGTGCCGAGGGGCAGCACGGAGCGGGCGATAAAATGCGGCGTGCCGGTCGCCTGCTGTAACACCCGGAGCGCGTGGAAGGCTGCCTTCGCGTTCTCGCGCGCGGTCGGGTCTTGCGTCACGGCGTAGCGCATAGACTCCATGGCGCAGTACATACCGGTATGTTCGCCGTCGTTATCGTCGTCCTCGATAAAGCTGCGGGAGAGGTCGCCGGGCGTCACCAGCGCTGCCGGGCCGACCAGTCCGGGCGGGCGGATATGGCGGGCGCGCAGCATCTTCAGAAAATAGTCGGCCTTCTCCGCCAGCGTCATCCGCTTGCGCTGGATAGCGTCCACCCCCGCCGCCGTCGCGACCCAGGCAGTTCCGTCCGGCCCAATGACCACGTCGCGCGCGTCGTCGCTCAGAAGCCAGCGGCGGCTGTGGCGCAGGCTCCATCTGCCGTTATCGTAGCGCGCGACGCCCAGCTTCGTCGCGACCCAGAGCCTGCCATCGGCGTCTCGCGCCACCGCCCGCGCCTGGCGATTGGGCATTCCGTCTTTCGCGGTCAGCGAGCGGACGCGCTGCGTCCCGCGATAGAAATCCAGGCCACCTGTCGAGGCAATGCAGAACGTGCCGTCGGGGAGTTCGGTCAGGGCATAGATATTGCTACTGAGGACGACATCGGGCCGGGAGTAGCGCGTGGAGGCGGGCTGCGGGCCGCTCAGTTCCTGCAGATAGAGTCCGCTGGCCGTGCCGATCCAGAGCCGGTCATCGGACGTGGGCAGCAGGGTGCGAATGGCGGTCTGCCACGCGCCCTTTATTTTGTTCCAGGTCCCCTTCTCGCTGCGCCAGATGCCGTGCGGCCCGGCGGCGAAGATCGTCTCTTCCGCCCCGTTGCGGCGGCCCCGGATCGCGCCGATGGGCGTGCCTGCGATGCCTGCCGGACTCACCTTCTCCGGCGTAGCGCGATAGAGTCCGTTCCAGGCTCCGACCCAGATCTGCCCACGCGCGTCCCGATAGAGGGCATAGGTCGGGCCGAGCGCCGCGCCGCCTTCGGGCGTCTTCCACTGTCCGTTTTCCAGATAGCGGACTCCCGCGCCCGTCGCTGTCCAGAGCCTCCCGCCTGCATCGAACGCGAGGGCGCGCACGTCGTTTTCGGCGGGCGTCTTGAGGGGATAGGCTTCATGGTAGTCCTGATAAAAGGGCGTGTCCGGAATGGGCGCGACGCCCTGCGCCCGCGCCGCCGGATGCCCCAACAGCAGAGTGACAGCGAGAACCGTACCGCAGAACCAGCGTTTCAACACGCGAATCGTTTCCTTCCAGAGAGATGGATTTCCCATCTATTCGGCCTGATGGGGGTAATGTCCTCTCGCCTCCGGCCTGTCTTGACAACCGGGCCTCTCTCCGATAGAATAGGCTTCATTGCCTTCCTAGAACAGATGTTGGAGAGGAACCATGCGCGATTCGACTTCCCCGGTTCGCTGTGCCGTCACCGAGGCCGAATGGGAACAGCGCGTCAACCTGGCAGCCTGCTACCGGCTGGTGGCGCTCTACGGCTGGGATGACCTGGTCTTTACCCATATCTCCGCACGTGTTCCCGGCCCGGAACACCATTTTCTCATCAATCCCTATGGCATGACCTTCGACGAGATCACCGCCTCTGACCTGGTCAAAGTGGACAGCGAGGGCCAGAAGGTGATGGAAAGTCCTTACGAGATCAACCCGGCGGGCTTTCTGATCCATAGCGCCATCCATGCCGCGCGCGAGGACGCGAAGTGCGTGCTGCATCTGCACAGCGTCCACGGCATCGCGGTCTCGGCGCAGGCAGGCGGCGTGCTGCCCATCTCGCAGCACTCCATCTATGTGCTGTCCTCGCTCGCCTACCACGATTATGAGGGAGTAGCTCTTAACGAGGACGAGAAGCCCCGATTGGTACGCGATCTGGGCGATAAACGCTACTTTATGCTCCGTAATCACGGCCTGCTGACGGTGGGCGAGACCATTGCCGATGCGTTCGCGGCGATGTTCCTCTTCGAGACGGCCTGTGCGATCCAGGTGCGCGCCCAGGCGGGCGGCGAACTCATCCTGCTCAGCCCGCGCATCGTGGAGGGCGCTCCGGCGATGTGGCAGCAGGTGACGCGGGGCGCGGGAGGCGGCCTGGCCTGGCCTGCCCTGCTGCGCAAGCTGGATCGGCTCGATCCGAGTTACCGATCCTAGCGCGAGACAGCCGGGTGAATCCCGTAGCCTATGCACGCGCGCGAAGCGACGATCCTCCCGTGACGCTCTTGACGGCTGACCGCGCCAAAGCCTATAATGCTTGGGCTATTCGCGAAGCCTGCGCGCAACTCCTGCGCAGATCGGCCCGGCAACGAGGAGGCTGCCTGCCATGTTGATGCTTGTGGAAGCCTTGATCCGGCCTCAGAAAGTGGAAGAGGTCAAGGCGGCGCTCGCCGAGATCGGCGTCCGGGGGCTGACCATCACCGAAGTGCGCGGCTCCGGCAATCAGAAGGGCTTCACGCAGCACTATCGGGGTTCGGAGTATACCGTCAACCTGTTGCAGAAGGTCAAGATCGAGGTCGTGGTCATAGAACGCGAGGCGCGGGTCGTCGCCGAAACGATTGCGAACGCCGCACGTACCGGCGAGATCGGCGACGGCAAGATATTCCTCATCCCGGTTGCGGAAGCCATCCGCATCCGCACCGGCGAAGAGGGCAGCGACGCCATCGAATAAGACCGGGTACAGAACGTACCCGTCTGTGGGGCGACTGCGAGAATGCGGCTAAACGCGCTTGGCACGAGCCAAGCAGCCGCTTCTCGCGACTCGCGGACGCGACTGGTTTTTCCGTCCCAAGGACGGTTGGCCGCAGGCCCACCAGACGGGTACGTTCTGTACCCGACAGATGGACAGAGCGGATAAAGGAGAAAGATGGACTTCAGATCGGCGGGCGCGTTGCTGGTGGGAACGCTGTCCATCGCGGCTTTGCACGCGCTCATTCCCTCTCACTGGCTGGCGTTCGCCGTCGTCGGGCGAGCGCAGCGCTGGCCGATGGGACGGACGCTGAGTATCGCGGCGCTGGCCGGAACTGGACACGTCCTGGTAACGATGGTCCTCGGATTGGCATTGGCCGCAGCGGGCAAGGCGGCGCTGCACGCGATCCCGGAGGCGCTGGAACACGCCGTGCCGACGATCGTACTGATCGCGCTCGGCCTCTACTTCGTGCTGCAAGCCTTCCTGCGGCCCGGCGGGCATTCGCGCCCTCACGGGCATAGCCATTCCCACG
>DASRGL010000014.1:0-14623 GCA_035651115.1 Chthonomonadaceae bacterium | reverse complement strand
AGGCAGCTCATCGTGTGGATTGTAGATGTAAAGCACGCACTTGCTGCGCGGGATCGTCACGGGGCCTGTCTGCGGCGTCCAGCTTGTGATCGCCTGCACGTTCAGATAGTCGTCCACCTGGAAACCGATCTGCTTCGGGGCCTTCCCCTTGATGGCCGCCAGCACATACTTGCCCGCATACGGCCCCGACTCTTCCACCCGCCAGAGCATCTCCGCCACCGAGAACCCCCGGTAAAACGCCGACATGATCTGAAACAACGTCTGCCGGAAATCCCGCGCCATCCCGTCCGGCCCGCGCATTCCCCGCAGCGCCGCCTCCACGAAATCGCGCACCGCCAGCGCCTCCGCCGTCGGCTTCATTCGCGCGTCCGTCACCGCCGGAAACACCTGCCAGGGCTTTGCCAGCAGCGCGAACCGCTTCGTGTTGATAGCCGCCCGCACCATCGCATCGTTCATCATCCGCTCATAAATGTCAAAGCCCCGGCTCGTCAGCAGATCGTCCGGGTTATACGGCGCGACCCGAAAGGCCGTCTTCAACACCGCATCCCACGCCGTCATCTCCTCGCGCAGCAACTCGGCCAGCGTCGGAGGCGGCGGCGAGGGCGGGGCTTCCGCCATCCGGTTCCCCACAGAGATCATCGGCCCATCCTCCAGAAAAGTAGACATCCAACCACTTGATCGCTTCCTCTATACGACGACTTCCCGCCCGTTTTACGCATTTTCTCCTCAAAAAAGTAGAAAAATATGTACCATCACCCTCCGCTTCCACCCTTCTGTACCGTCTGCCATATTGGCAGCACGAAGATACGCAGGATTCATCAGGCCAAACCAGCAATCAAGAAACCGGAAAGCAGCAACCTATCCGAGGAATTTCGCCTCAATGAAACTCCCGTCCGTGAGGACGGTTGGCCGTAGGCCCACGAGACGGGGCGTTTATCGGCCCGGCCTCTCGGCCCGGTTCAAACTCTCCAAAGGAGCAGGCAAACGTGGCTTCGCATTCCGACCGTTCCATAGATTCTGCGGCGCTCGATGCGCTGGTGCAGGCAGCGATAGAGACCTTCCAGATTCCCGGAGCCTCCGTCGCCGTCGTGCAGGGCGATGAAGTCGTCTATCTCAAAGCGTTCGGCGTCAAAGAGACAGGCAAGGACGATCCCGTCACGCCGGACACCCTCTTTGCCATCGCCTCGACCACCAAAGCCTTCACCACAACCGCCATCGCGATGCTGGCGGATGAGGGCAAAATGCAGTGGGACGACCCAGTGCGCAAGCATCTCCCCTTCTTCCGTCTCTCCGATCCCCTGGCCGACGCCAACGTGACCCTCCGCGACCTTGTGACCCACCGCACAGGCGTCAGCCGCCACGACTTTCTCTGGTACGGCTCGCCCTGGAGCCGCGAGGAGATTCTGCGCCGCGTCGCCTTCCTCAAGCCCAACACCTCCTTCCGCTCCACCTGGGAGTACAACAACATCATGTATCTCGCGGCGGGCTATGCCGCCGGACTGGCGACCGGTGGAACCTGGGAGGAGTGCGTACAGCAGCGTATCCTCGATCCGCTCGGCATGACCGGCGCGAAATTCAGCGTGACCGAGGCGCAGAAGGCTCCCGATCACGTCACCCCGCATACGAAGGACAAAGAGACGCAGCAGATCAAAGCCATCCCCTGGCGCAATCTGGATAACTGCGCGCCGGGCGGCAGCATCAACGCCGGAGCGCGTGACCTGACCAAATGGGTGCGCTTCCAGCTAAACGAGGGCGTATTCGAGGGGAAACGGCTGCTCTCCGTCGAGAAGCTGAAGGAGACGCATACGCCGCAGATGATTATGGTGCGGGATGAGCGGGCGCGGGCCTTGGAACCGGAGACACACATCACTAGCTACGGCCTCGGTTGGACGGTACAGGACTATCACGGCCTTCTCATGGTCTCGCACGGCGGCGGCATTGACGGCTTCCGGTCGCAGATCGCCCTCGTGCCGCAAGCCAAACTCGGCGTCATCATCCTGGCGAACCGGGACGGCAACGCCATGCCCGAAGCCCTCCGCAACAGCTTCTTCGACCAACTTCTAAATCTGCCCAAACGAGACTGGAACGCCCTCACGACCGAACTGACCGCCAAAGCCGAAGAGGAGCAGAAGAAGAAGGAAGCGGAGCGCGAGGAAAAACGCCATAAGGACACGAAGCCCTCTCGCGAACTGGCCGCCTACACGGGAGCCTACGAAGAGCCTGCCTACGGCACAGCCCACGTCACGCTGGAAAACGACGCCCTCCGCCTGCAATGGAGCAGTTTCAACCTCCCGCTCGCGCATTTCCATTTCGACACCTTCACGGCCAGGGGGGACTACCCGTCCATCAATGAGCCGGTCGTCTTCAACCTGAACGCCGAGGGTGAAGTCGAAACCCTGCGCGTTCTCAACGTGGAGTTCAAAAAGGCGAAGAAGAAGTAGCCGGGCATTGAAATACCCCTCTGGGAAGCCTGCGGCTAACCGTCCTAGCGGACGGACTTCCGTTCCAGGCTTTTCCCTTCGTATCGCACTGGCCTGCATACAAAGGACAAGGACTTTCGAGACGAGGGCGTCCGCAGGACGCTTGGCGCGTAGCGCCTCCCAGACGGGTATTTCAATGCCAGGCCCTCTCACACCTCAAACGGCACCGCATTCAACAGTTGCGCCAGCAGGTCCTCGTGCGGATGCGGATGCCCCCGGTGCTGGCAGAAACCCTCCGCATAGGCGACCCCGATCTCCTTGCCCCGCTGCGCGCTCCATCGCTTCATAGACGCGATATAGTCGTCCATGCCGTGCTGTTTGCGCAGCCAGGCGCGCTGGCTGTCATGGCAGGCCAGCGCCGCCGTCTTCTGTTCGATCTGCCCCGATATGTCCACGATGCAGGTGACGGGCGCGCGGCGACCGAGGCTGTCCACGCCCTCGATCGGGTCGGTATAATAGAGATAGGGGATGCCATCCGTCGGCTTCTCGCCGCCCGCCGTCTCATAGTTGGACATCGGCGCGTTGAAGCAGGCGTCGCGCACCAGCATGGACGTCATGATGTGGTCGAACATATAGTCGTTCGGCGGCGTCGTGATGACCAGCCCTGGATTCACCTTGCGCAGCATGGCGGCCACGCGATGGCGCGACTCCCGGTCGAAAACGATCTCCACATCCCCGAACTCCAGGCAGGTATAGCTCGCCGCCCCCAGCGTCTCCGCGCCGCGCCGCGCCTCCTCGCGCCGGATAGCGGCGATCTCCGCGCGAGGCAGCGTGGGCGAACCCATGTCCCCCGCCGTCATCGTCGCGATATGTATCTCGTACCCGCGCTCTCTCAGGCGCAGCAGCGTCCCCGCACAGAGAATCTCCACATCATCAGGATGGGGCAGCAGCGCCAGCACGCGGCGGTTTGCGTCATTCAACTCCTCCCTCCTCTCTAGGCTTCCGCCAGCCAGCGTTGCAGGTCGGTCACGGTCTTGCGGATGTCACGCTCCTGCTGCTCCCCGCTGATCTCCCGCTCGATGATCAGGTCGCCGTCGTAGCCGATCTCCTTCAGCCGCCGGATAAACTCCGGGAAGCGCACCTTTCCCTCGCCCGGCGGCACCTCCTTGCCCAGATGGTCGCCGTCCGTCGGATAGAGGCCGTCCTTGACATGCACGTTGCGGACGTAGGAGCCGAAGACATCCAGCGCATCTATCGGGTTGCCTTTGCCGTAGAGAATCAGGTTCGCCGGGTCGAGATTGATGCCCAGATTATCCAATCCGATACGCTCGATGACCCGCAACAGTACGACAGGTGTCTCCTGCCCCGTCTCGAACCAGAAGCCGATGCCGCGCTCCTTGCAGTGTTGCGCGACCTCCCGGATCGCCTCCACCACCGGCGCAAACTCCGGGTCGGTCATGTTCTCCGGGATAAAGCCGCAGTGCGTGATGATAGCGGCCGTGCCGATCTGGGCCGCGAAGTCCGCCCACCGCTTCAGTCCCTCGACGCGCTCTTTCCGGTACTGCGGCGGCACGATCCCCAGCGTGGTCGGGCCTTCGGTGAACGTCCAGGACGACGGCCCGGCCCACCCTGCCCAGACCGCGCAGACCCGCACGCCCGTCTCCGCCGACTCCCGCTGGACCATCTCGGCCATCTCCGGCGTCGCCCGGCTCGGATTCCCGCCGCCAAGCTGGCAGACCTTCAGCCCGAACTTTGTCACGTGCGCGAACGACCCACCGCTCGGCGATAGGCCCGTAATCACGCCGATCTCCATTGCCATCCTCGCATCCTCCTCGATAGGGTATCGCTTTCCGGCTCTTTCGGGCGCAGCGATCCGATTTCCTGCCCTCTTCCCAAAAAGCCGCGACGCCAAACGCCGCCAAAGGCTGTATAATCAAGGCGGAAACCGCAAAAGGAAACGCTCTATGCTTGTGGACACCCACTGCCATTTCAATCACGAACGCTTTGCCGAAGACCTGCCGGAATGCCTCGAACGCGCGCAGGCGGCGGACGTGTGGCAGATGATCGTGGTCGGCTACGACCTGCCGAGCAGCGAACAGGCCGTCGCGCTGGCCAAGACGCACGCGCCTCTGCTCTTCGCCGCTGTCGCCGTCCATCCCCACGACGCCAAATCGTGGAACGAAACCGCCGCAGACCGCCTGCGCGAACTGTCGCAGCATCCCCGCGTCGTCGCCCTCGGCGAGATCGGCCTGGACTTCCACTACGACTTTTCCCCGCGCCCGGCCCAGTACGCAGCCTTTCGCGCGCAGATGCGCCTGGCCCGCGAGGTCGAACTGCCCGTCATCCTCCACTGCCGGGAAGCCTACCCGGAAACACTGGACGTGCTGGCCGAAGAAGGCGCGGACGAGACGGGCGGCGTGATGCACTGCTGGGCCGGTTCTCAGCACGACGCCGAACGCGCCATCGCGCTCGGACTGTTCCTCGGTTTCGGCGGCACGCTCACCTTCAAGAACGCCGAGGAGACGCGCGCCGTTGCGCAGGCCGCGCCCCTGGAAAACCTGCTCATCGAGACGGATGCCCCTTATCTGGCTCCCGTTCCCCATCGCGGCAAGCGCTGCGAACCGGCTTACATCCGCCTGGTCGCCGAACGGCTGGCCGAACTGCGCGGCCTGACCTTTGCCGAAACCGCCCGCCTCACCACCGGCAACGCCCATCGCCTCTTTCCCCGCCTGCAAGGGGAGTTATGAAGGAAACCCCGATCCCTATGCCGAAGCAGTCCTGCAAAGTCTCCCGTCCGTGAGGACGGTTGGCCGTCAGGCCCACGAGACGGGCCTTTTATAGGCCCGTCAGGAAGAGTAAGGAATCATTAACCATGAACCAGAGCCAGCCGCCATTGACCGCAGCGCAGAGAACGCAGTTCTTCGAGGAAGGGTATGTGATGATTCCCGACCTGTTCACGCCGGAGGAGTTGGAGCCGCTGCGGCAGGAACTCGCTGCCATCGTGGACGCGACCGCGCGGCGGCTGGCAGAGGAAGGCAAGATCACGGAACTTCATGCCGACGAACCCTTCGAGACCCGCCTGACCCGCCTGGCCGCCGACCACCCCGAACTGATCCGGGAATATACCGGCGCCCTCATGGGCCGAGCGGGCGGCGGACACGCCGGGATCGAGATGTTCCGTATCATCACGCATCCCCGGCTGCTCGACGCGATGGAGAGCCTGGTCGGGCCGGAGATCGTCGGCTCCAGCGTCTACCGCATCCGGCCCAAAATCCCCGGCTACGCCCACGGCGTCGTTCCCTGGCATCAGGACTCCGGCTACTTCGAGCCGCACTGCGATAAGGAGATGATCGTCACCGTCTGGCTGCCGCTCGTGGACGCGACCCCGGAAAACGGCTGCCTGCAAGTCCTGCCGCGCGCGCATCGCGACCGCGTCTTCACTCACCACACGGGCGGACATGCGGGCTACCTCGTCATCGAGGAGGACGACCTGCCCCGGCCCTCGGAACAGGCCATCACGGTTCCTGTTCCTCTCGGCGGCGCGCTCCTGCTGACAAACCTGACCCCGCACTGCTCCATCCCGAACACCACCGAAGTCACCCGATGGAGCATAGACCTGCGCTACCAGAGCCGGAGCGCGCCCACCAACGCCTTCCAGGGGCCGGAAGAGTACGACCCGAACGCGCCCAAGACCGAGATCGCCTGCTATCCGCCTGAAGGCGATTTCATCGTGCGCAGCCGCAAAGACCCGGCCTCCGTCCACACCTACGAGCAGTACGCCGAACGCCGCAGCCGCTACGAAACAGACCGCCCGGCCTACTCCGGGCGCGGCTGGCAGCCCGTCGGAACGCGCTGACGCCGTTCCCTGCTTTCTCGGTGTCTAATGGGAAGAGAGGAAGTCAGACCATGACGCTGATACTGGAACTGCCGCCCGACGTAGAGGCTCTGCTGATAAAGAGTGGAGCCTGACCGATTGCGCCTCCATCTTTATCTGCCAGCAGGCAGGAAGGCATCACCGACGTACTGGCCCATGACCACCATTTCGTTCAGGCTGGTTTTGTGGCGCTCTTGCGAAGCCCATAACACCTACTGGCTTCGCTTCTTTGTGTTGGGCAGCACGGGGAGGGATAAGCTGATCACCCTCGTTTGGCTTGCCGTGTGGCGCGGGAATCCGACTCGGCGAGGCGGCCCATCTCCGCCTCGAAGAGCGCCTCATCGGCGGCGGTATCGCGCTGGGGGACGGCAGGCTTTGCCGGGGATGCGGGCGCAGCGGGCTTCGGCTCCAGCGGCGGGGCCAGTTTATCCAGGCCGGTGCGCTTCTGTTTTTTGAGTGTGTCGGTATCCGTATCGGCCACACGGACGATCTCGGCCCGCCAGTAGCCCTCCTGATGCTTGATCTCCGAAGGCGGCAGAATGATGGGCGGGGCGGGGCGCGAGTCGCCAGTGCCTCTGCGCGCGCGATTCCTATCCAGCGCATCGAGCCGCGCCATCTCCGCCTGCCAGAGCGACTCGTCGCGGCGGCGCTGTCCGGCTGCGGCGATCTTGCGGCGCTCCTCCTCCTTCTGTCTCCGCAAGGCTTCCTGCCGCGCCCGCTCCACGACCTGCGGATCGCGCAGGTACGCCTCTTCCTCCGGCGTCAGGCGCAGTCCCTTCTCGGCCAGCGTGGTTCCCATCGGCTTATCGCGCAGTTCCCGGTGCGCCGGGAAGATGCGCGTGGAGCCGGGATTGCCGGGTTCGAGCGCATACGGGATGCCCATCTCCCGGCACCAGCGTTCCAGTTCCGGCTTCAGCGCCTCGCCGCGCCCATGAATGACCCGCACGCGCTGCATTCCCCGCCATTCCGGCCAGCGTTTCTGGAGCGTATGCCGCATCTGCTCCACCGTCAGGCCATGCAGGTCCACCTCCGCATCCACATCTCTCTTGCCGCGCCTGTTCGCCACCGTCGCCCTCTCGCTTCCTCTGCGCTCTCCGCTCGCGTTCTCCCTTATTATATCCAATCTGGCGGAACACTTCACGTAGGGGCTTCTTCGCTACGCTCAGAATGACATGGTTGGAACGAGAGCGAATCCACCGGATGGGAGATTATACGCTCTATCCTCGCGAGTCCCTGCCTATCGCCCTGCCTCCATGTATCCCGAAAGGCAAGGGCCGTAGTAAGGCAGGGTTAGAAGAGACGGCGATAGTCGAGGGTGAGCGGGTGCAGGGTCTCTCTCCGACGGCGCAGCCGCAGCGACACGCTCTTGCCCTCCTCCCCTTTCCACAGGTATTCGCCCAACTCCCGCTCCGAAAGCGCGCGGATCGGCTTGCCGTCTATCTCCAGCAGCTCATCCCCAACGCGCACTCCGGCCCGCGCCGCCGGAGAGAAAGGCCACAGCCGCGCCACCACCACGCTCCGTCGCCGAAACTCCGGCCAGAGGCCCACCCCCACATAGTCGCCCCGACTGAGCGCCGGCTGCGGCAGCCGCTCGAAAACCAGCCCTCCACGCCGAAAATCGAACGTGACGCGGAAATAGCGCAGCAGGTCGCTGCCGAACAGCCCCTCATACTCATCGGTCAGCAGAGAACCGGTGCGGCGGGTGGTGCGCGGCGCGGCAAGCGACCAGACGATCTGCTCCCGCAGGGTCACGGCGGCGGCGGGCGCGGTCTGCGCGTCAGCAGGCGGCGGCGATCCGGCGGCGGACGTATTCTGCGGCGCAGGCGTTTCGGGCGGCGCGGCGCGCAGCGTCATCTCCGGGAGCCATACCAGGCGCGTGCCGCCCGGCCTGCCCTCGAAGCCGACCCAGGAGGCGCGGCGGCTGGCGGGCAGCCGATCCACGAAGCGCGGCGGCAGCCAGGTCGTCGGCGCGCCGGTATCTATCGTCATCGTCAGAGGCGGAACGCCGGGAATGAAGGCGACAAGGGCGGGCGCGCCGCCCGACAGAAAGCAGGGAACGCGCACGCCGGACGGCGCGGGCGCGTCCGGGCGATTGAAGGCGACTTCCGGCGCGCCGTAGTCGAGAGTCATCTGAAAAGCGCGGAAAAAGTCGTTGCCGAGAATGCCGTCGAGCCGCTCGGCGACATCCTGCGCCAGCCGGTCGAGCGTGCGATCCATAATCACGTCAATCGGCAGGTCGCGCACCTCCGCCCCGCCGACGCGCAGACTCTTCACCTGGCTGAGCCGACTGACGAAATTTCCCAGGCCGCTGTAGTTGGTCACGGAGGGGCCGAGGCGCAGGCCGAGCCGCCGGGCCAGCGGATGCCCCAATGAAGTAGAGGCCGCGCCCGTATCCAGCAGGAATCGTCCGGGCCGCTTCGCGCCATTGACCGTCACCGAGACGACGCAGTAGCCGTGTATGAACGTGATGGGAACGCGCGTCGGCAGTTGAGAGGCGGGACTGAAGCGGTCGGTCTCCGCAGGGCGGGCGAACAGGCGGGCCTCGATGGGCGTCTCGCAATCCACCTTAAGGTTGAGGACGCGCTGCGCCAGCCGTCCATCCTCGTAGATGAGCAGCTTGCGCGGGTAGGCGAAGGGCTGCCTGGCGGTAGCCGGGAACCAGGCCGCCGTGACAAGGAGCGTCTCCGAGACGACGCCGCGATGCGCGTCCAGGTCGTGGTAGCCGATGGCGCGGAGACGGTCGGTCTGCGGATCGAGATAGAAGTCGGTCGGCACGGATTCCGGAGAGGGTTCGCGGCTGGCAGGCGGGAGATAGCGGATGCGCCAGGCGCGCGTGCCGTCCGGGAGGCGGCGCAGCCCGGCCTCCGCCACGCGCACGCCAGGCCGGTCCAGGTCGGCCAGCAGGCGATAGCTGTGGGCCTGGGTCTGCCGCGCCTCCGTCAGATCGGCGGGCGAGAGATCGTTGACATAGCCCGCATGACGTTCCCAACCGCTCTTGCGCGTCCCATCATACCCCTGCTCGTCGAGATCGTTGCCGACCGCCATGCGGACATAGCGGTTTTCGCCCTGGAAATAGCTGACCACGCGGAAGGTGTTGCGCACGGGAGAGAGTATCTCCACCCGCGCCGTGACGATAGCGTGCGCGTCGAAACGCTGCTGCAGCGCGGCCATGTTGTCGAGGGCATAGGCATGGCGCAGGCGTTCGCGGGGCGTGCGTGCGGTTTTGGAGGCGGCAGGCGGCGCGTTCGCGGCAAAACGGGGCAGCGAGGAGGCCGCGCTCGGCAGGAGCAGCGCGCCGAGGCTGAGCGCGCATCCGAGCGCAACGGCCGACCGGAGGCGCACGCGCAGACCCGTCAGCGTTCTTCCCCCTCGGCGGCGCGCAGCAGCAGGGCCGGTTCTTCGGCGGGGCGGGCCTGCGCGGGCCGCAGCAGCGTGCCGGGAAGCGCATAGTCCGCGCTGCCGGGGCGCAGGAGGCTGGTCTGCGGCTCGATGGAGGTGATGGCGTTGCGGATGGCGGGGATAAAGCCGATGCCGCGCACGTTCTCCAGCCGGTAGAGCAGGGGCAGGGCGCGGCGGTCGCCGATGCGGGCCAGCGCGTTCGCCAGCGCCTCCGCCCGGTCGCGCCAGCCGGGGCGCTGGACATCCACGCTCTGCTCCAGGGCGCGCATCAGGGCCGGGACGGCGGTGGTGTCGCGTTCTGCGCCCAGTTTCTCCGCCGCCTCCAGAACGTAGGGCGTGTATTCGCCGAAAAGCTGCGGCGTCAGGGCGGTGGCGAGCGGGGAAGCCTGCTCCTGCGCGCGCTGCAGTCGCTTTTCGGCAGTCCACTCGCGCAGGCGGCGGGCCAGAACTCCGCTGACCCCGGCCAGGCTGATGCCGCTGAACAGTGTCGGCACAAGCCCCCTGCTCAACTCCGACAGAGAATGCAGACCGCCAAGCGCCACGCCTGCCAGCAGAAGGCAGACGCCCACGCCCAGGAAGAATAGCCCGATCATCTGACCCATCGGTTTGCCTTGCCTATCCCTTCTCTACTTCCTCTCTCCTGGACTGGAGGCAACGAGGAATAGTTCCCAATACGTTCGACGCGCCGTTTTGTATTCCTGCTCGCTCACGCGCCGCAGCACTTTTTGTACTTTTTGCCGCTGCCGCAGGGACAGGGATCGTTGCGCCCGACTTTCGGCGGCGCGACATAAGGCTGCGGGACTTCCTCCGGCGGCCCATAGCCGGGGAGACCGGGAAGCTCTGCCTCCGCCCGATCCTCTGCCTCGAAATCGTCCTCGTCCTCCTTGTCCTCGTTCCCGAACGGCCACAACGCCTTGCGCGACGACGTGACCGGCAGGCCAAAATGCTCCTCGACATCGGGCATCTGGACGATGAACTCATCCACGCGCTCTTCCTCGAACGCCTGCCGGATGATCGGCAGCGACTCCTTCGCGCCGATGTCCAGCAGATTGCTGATGAGAAAACCGACCAGCGTGGGATCGTCGGCATCCGTCGCCACGACGCGCTCCAGAAGCGCCACGACCTGGGCGTGGGTCTCCGGGTGGGCTTCGGCGATCTCGGCCAGCGAATCGCCCGCGCCGGCGCGCGCGAATTCCTCCTCTTTCGGGTCGTTCAGAAGCTTTGCCAGCGGCTCGATAGCCGCCGCGCCCATCGCGCCGTAGAACATCGGCATCTCTTCGCGCAGGTAGTCGTCCTCTTCGTTCAGGAGCGGCAGCAGCGGCTCGATGGCGATGTGGGCCGCCTCCCCCAGCCGTTCCAGCACGCGCACGGCATGGACGCGAGTCCAGCAGCGCGGGTCGTCCGGGTTGTCCTCGCTCCAATAGTCATAATAGGTCTCATCCAGCGCCATCTTCAGCAGTTGCTCCGCCGCCGCGCGGGCACCTCCGGCGCGCAGTTCCTCGGCCATGGCATCGTAGACCGTCTCATCGTAGTCGGCTCCGAGCGTCAGCAGGCGCGCATAGGGCGGCGGCAACTGATGTTCTGGCCGCAGGGGTTTGGGCGGTGTGCGCTCTTTCGGGCGGGGCGGCGGCTTGGGCTTTCTTCTTCGCGCCATCGGAATCTCCTCCTGAAAATACGGTGGCCTGGCGGCAGGACTGCACAGAGAATGCACAGGCGGTTTCTATACTATACCGCCAACATGCCCGAAATGGATGGCTCAGGCGGAGGCCAGCTTGCGCCGCAGCATCTGCCGGGCCTGTTCCGCGTAGAGGACGATGTCTTCCGGGCTGCGGTCTAGGGCGTAGCGGACGAGATCGAAGGCGCGGAGCAGGAGCAGCGTATCCAGTTCGGGTCGCATCGCCTCGAATGCGGAGGGAGAGAGGCCGTAGCCTGCCAGGAAGGCGCGGAAGCCCGCCGCGTCGGGATCGTTCGTCAGCAGATGGCTCTTGAGGACGTTCATCAGGGCGGCCTGCGGCGACAGGTCTGCCGCCGCCGAACCCCAATCGAGCAGATAGACCGTGCCATCGGCGGCGAGATGCGTGTTCTTCAAGGAGAGGTCGCCGTGATGCAGCCCGATAGAGAACTCCCGGTCGCGTATCTCCTCGAACAGCCGCCGCGCCTGAGACGACTGCGCCCGCGTCAGGACGTTGAGTTGGAGGAGCGGGTCGGTGTCCGTCAGGCTCTCGATGTTGTAGGTGACGAAATCCCGCCAGGCGGACACATGGGAGTCGCCGAAGACGCCGCGCTCCGGGTCGGTTAACTCCTCGCCGAAGCCTGTGACCGGGATCGTCTCTATCGCGCGCGCATAGCGGCCTATCTCGCGCCAGAGATGTTCCGCCGCATCCGGCCTGTCCTCCCCGTTCTCGCCGGGAACGCGCGATTGCAGCAGATAGGCGACCGTCTCGGCCTCCCCCAGCGCCAGCACAGACGGGCCGGGAACGCCGCGCGCCGCCGCCTGTTCCAGGCACCACCGCTCTTTGCGGTAGTCGCTCAGCGCGTCCTCCCGCATCCTGACCACGACCTCGGCCTGCGCCGTGCGGACGATGAATACCCGATTGACGATGCCCTTGCCGACAATCGGCATGACGGACTGCACCGGCTCCTGCAAGCAGCCGGAGACGAGAGCGGCGGCCTGCTGTTCCTCTGTCGGGTGCGTTGCAGTCATGCGGTCTGCCTGCCGGAGAGACTGTCTCGTATGTTGTACCCCATCGCGCGCCTTTCCGTTCCAAGCGTCTTCCATTCTGTCCTGCTTGACAAACAGCAAGTTACCCTCTACAATCACAAGAAAAAGAGGGATGAGGAGATAGAACCAATGGGACATCCGCGATATAGTTCTGAAGAGATCGTGGCGCGGGCGAAGGCGCTCTACGAGCAGAAGATACGCGCCGGAGTCGAGCCAGAGAATATCGGCAAGTTTCTGGTCATAGACATCGAACCCGGCGACTATGAGATGGACGCTGACGAGATGGCAGTCATCCAACGGTCACGGAAGCGGCATCCCAACGGCGTGTTTCACATGATGCGGGTCGGTTATCCGGCTATGGGAACCATCGGGGCGAACCTAACGAGGGCGGGCGTATGATACGCGGAGAGGTGAACGCCAACAATAAAGCCCTGATTCCCTTCCAACTGCACGGCCCTCATGGACAGATTGAAGCAGAAACGGCGCAGATTGATACCGGTTTCTCCGGCTATTTGACGCTTTCGCCTGCGCGTGTGGGCGCTTTGCAGTTGCCGTCTTTCAGTACCTCCGAGTTTGAACTTGGCGATGGCAGCCGCGTTATGTTCAACATCTATACAGCCGTTGCCGTCTGGGATGGACACGACCGTGACATCTTTGTGTTAGCCAGTGAGGGTGGCGCGCTCGTCGGTATGCGGATGCTGCACGGCTATCGTCTGCTGATGGACGTGGTAGATGGCGGCGAAGTCCTCATCGAGGAACGTCTGCCGTCGCCGCCTAATCCTTGAACTCCCATCAGTGATTGCTTCTACAGAAGGCTCTGCGCTTTCGGTGATCGAACGGCTGAGGCAGGCGGCGCTACGGCAGGAAGTGGGCGTAGTCGAACACGTCCAGATATTGCCAGGCGCGGGCGCGAACCTCGGCGCGCTCCTCCGGCGAAAGCTCCTCGGCGGTGGCGCGATTGGCTTCCGGCGTCGCCTCGCGGATCGTTCCCCACGGATAGACCTCCGCCAGCGCGTTCCCGTTCCAGGTCGGCTGCTTCAGCGAGGCGGCGCGCTCCAACCCTAGCTTCTCGCAGACTGCGCCGAGCGTTCCGAACGGATCGGCCATCACGTCCTCCGCCCGCACGATATGCACGCGCTCCGGGTACTTCTCCCGATAGAGCAGCGCATGGTACTGGTTCAGCGTCCAGCCGAGCAGGTAGTTCTCTAAGGAGAGCGGGACCGGGCGCTTCTTCGTATCCGCGTAAGCCGACCAGGGATTGCGCACGACGTGCAGGAAATGGGCCTGCGGCAGATCGCGCAGTATCTTCTCCGCATCCACCACCAGAATCGGGCTGTAGCCGACATAGACCGCCTCTTCGCCCGTCCGCTGGTAGTCTTTCCAGGCGTCGAAGGTCGCGCGAAAGAAAGCGGCGACGTTGTTGGCCCGTGAGCGTCCGGTCTGCTGCACGTACTCCTGGTAGATTCGGCAGCGTTCGTCGTCCGAGAAGTCGAAGGGGACATGCCGGAACTTGCTGACGTGCGGCGTGCGCGCCCGCACCTTGCCCTCCTCGTCAATAATCGCCTTGTAGTCCTGATAGGGCGTCGCGTCCAGATCGAAGACGGGCCAGCGATACTTGACGGGAAACGTCGCCGAGAGCGCGTCGTTGACCAGGCGCGTCCCCAGTTGCGACTCGAATGGGTACACGTAAAGCTGCGGATGCCCATCGAGGAAGCGGTGCGTGGTGTTGCCGCCGTTCTCGTACATCGCCCCCAGCATCAGCAGCCGGAAATCCGAACTCATCTCATGTCCTCCTGAATCTTCGACACGGGGTTGAAACCCCGGTCTGAAGCTGCCAAGCCTGCCTGCGCAGGCTCTCTCCTCAGTCCGCGAAGGCGGACTTGGCAACTTCAGACCGGCCTTTTAAGGCCGCGCACAAACGTTGCATCAGAGCGCTTCGAATGTATAAAAAAGCTGCTTTTCGCGGGCGGTCGCGCGGCGGGTTCCGACGGGAAACGGAAAGCCCGACGTCCATTCGCGCGGCACGCCCTCAATAGCAAAAATCTGGTTGCCGTAGAGCCAGAGCAGGCTGCCGAGGACCTGCCCGGTGACGGTATCGAGCGCATGGACGCCGCAGACGCTCGCCTCCACGTCCAGCCCCGGCGCATACTGGCGAAAGCGCGGAATGACGCGGGAGGTTCCCACAAAGGCGATACGCCCGTGAAAGCA
>DASRGL010000013.1:0-5316 GCA_035651115.1 Chthonomonadaceae bacterium | reverse complement strand
TGACGCTGTTCATCGCCGTCTGGTTGCTCAGAGTCGCGCCGAAGTTGTGATAGAGTTTCGGGCCGTAGGGAGTCGCCAGCGTCGCCGCGCCGCACGCTGCCGCCACCAGGCCCAGGCGTCCCGCCTGCCGGAGCCGGTCTTGCCGCGCCGGATCGTCGCGCGCGGTCAGCAGCGCGCCTTCCAGCGCATCGCCGAGCGCGAAGAGCGCCAGTACGGCGACGCCGACCAGCACGCCCGCATGGAGATTGGCCCAGAGCGCGAACAGAGGAACCAGCCCCCACAGCCGCCGCCCGTCCGTCTCCTGACGCCGTACGCTCGATACCAGCCCGACGGTCAGCACGAGAAAGAGATAGGAGAAGAGATGCGGGCGCGGCTGAAAGAAGGCGCTCGCTACCAGCGCCGCGCCGACGGCCAGCAGGAAGCCGGTCAGGGGCGCGCCCTCCGTCTCCCGCAGCAGCCGCGCGAACAGCAGCGCGAAGGTCGCGCACACCAGTGTCGCCTGCAACAGCCAGACCCCGGCAAAGCCGCCGCTCCCTGCATAGGCGGCCCAGAGCGCCGCAAACGCCAGCCACTCATGCACGACCCAGGGAGTCCCCGGTCGCGTCCAGGAGTAGGCGTCGCGCGTGGGAGGCAGATGGGTGGCCGCGATCTCCCGACCGGCGCGCAACTGCCAGAACAGGTCGTTGGCCGGGCAGGGATTGAGGTTGAGGCTGAGGACGACCAGCAGGAGCGCCAGTCCCATCCCGACAAAGGCGGGGCGAATCTGCGGTATGCGCGCCGGTCGTGTCTCCATCGTCTCTCCTAGCGCAGCCAGACCGCCTGGGCCACGCACAGGCCGACGGCAAGCCCGATCAGCAGGGAGCCGGGCAGATACCGCTTCTGAAAGAAGAGCAGCGCGCCCAGAAACAGCAGGCTCAGGGCCAGCAGCGCGCCGGTGCTGCCGCCCAGGCTGCCCAGGAGAGACGGATCGGCGGGCGCAGCGGCGAGGAGGACGGCTTTGCTGCTGACACGCCTTCCCATGTTCCGATCCCGTTGCCTCTGCATCGCCCTTCTCCCGCCTGTCATCCAGTCTTACACGCTGCTATTGTCGCTTGTTGCGGCGCGATTCTGTAGGGTAGGAGGGCGCGCAGAGCGACAAAAACGGGGGCAGTCTACTCTTCCGCGCTTGCGGCCTGCCGGACAACGCCTGCCCGCAGAACTACCGGATTTCTCAGGCCGGAGCCGAACGCGAAGCGAAAATCCCGTATTCTTGCTATGGTAACGGGCATGAGTTATGCACTCGCACGTTTCCAGGAGACGGCCTGCGGAGAGAGGCTATTTCTCCCTGTAGTGATTCGGCGCAGACTGCCGGGTGCGGCGGTCTGCGGCGCGGCTTTCCCGCGTGGGCTGCCGCGCTTATCTCGATCCGCGTCCTGATGGACTTCTCTCTTGCGCAAAGGAACAAACACCATGACCCTCAGCCTCAAATCGTTGGTCGCCCGCTTCGTCCGCGAGGAAGAAGGGGCCACCCTGGTCGAGTATGTGCTGCTTGTCGCGCTCATCGGCGTGGCAGCCATCAGCGCCATGTCCTTCCTGGCGAACAAAGCGCAGAACACGCTCAACAACGCGGGCAACAAGTTGCCGTAGGCGTTGCCGGCGTGTACGCTGCGGCAGCTTCTCGATCCGTCGGGAAGCTGCCTTTTTTAGCGGTCTTCTCTACTCTACACGCTGCCTGCCCCGACGCTGTCTCTGCAAAAATACCGGATTCGCGCTGCAACGGGAGGAGAAAAGCACTTTCGCCCTATTTTTTTTGCGGGAGATAGCAAATACTATGCGGTAGCTTGTCTGCCGGAAGGGCCAGGGAGACAGTCCCGCCCTCCAGCAAGTCTGTCCAGGCACTGATCGTGGGTCTACTCAGGGTAGGCAGTCGTATCAGGCAGCTTACTGGCAACAACAGTCTGCATGTGGGCTGTTGGACATCGGGCGACTGGGGCCGGTAGGGCCTGTCGCAGTAAAGGAACAAAAATGATCGCTAGCATCAAATCGCTGACTGCCCGCTTCGTCCGCGAGGAGGAAGGGGCCACCCTGGTCGAGTATGTGCTGCTTGTCGCGCTCATCGGCGTGGCGGCTATCACTGCCATGTCCTTCTTGAGCAGCAAGGCCTCGAACACGCTCAACAACGCGGGCAACAAGATGCCGTAGGCGTTGCCGGCGTGTACGCTGCGGCAGCTTCTCGATCCGTCGGGAAGCTGCCTTTTTCCCGCCCTTATCTTTATCCTGAGCAAAGCCTGAACCTATGCACAGCCTGACGCTCGCGATTCAGGGCCTTCTGATCGTGACGCTGCTGATCGCCGTCACGACTGACCTGATCGCCCACAAGATTTATAACTGGCTTACGTTCCCGGCGATTCTGCTCGGACTGGCCTTGAACGGCTGGCGAGACGGAGGCGCCGGGCTGCTCTTTGCGTTAGGGGGCATCGGGGTCGCCAGCCTGGCGCTGCTGCTCTTTCTGCTGGCGGGGGCGATGGGCGCGGGCGATGTGAAACTCCTCTGGGCCGTCGGCGCGCTGACCGGGCCGGTCTTTACGTTCTGGGCGCTGCTCGGCACGGCCCTCGCCGGAGGGCTGCTCGGGCTGCTTTATGCGGCGAGCCGGGGCGAACTGGCCCATACCGCCCGGAACGCCCTGGTCGGCGGCCATGTCTTTACGACCCTGGGTTCGGCGGAGAGCCTACACGGGATGGCGCGCACCTCGCGCGTGGGCAAGATGCCCTATGCGCCCGCCATCGCGCTCGGAGTGGCGGCGGTCGCGCTGCTGCGCCACCTGGGAGTGCTATGACCATGCGGAAACAGACAATACAGCCGTCTCTGCGCCGCTGTCGGCGCGGCGCGGCCCTCATAGAGTTCGTGATCGTCGTCAGCCTGCTGATCCTGATGCTGTTCGGCATCATCGAGGTCGGGCTGCTGTTCAAAGATCAGGCGACCATCTCGCAGGCGGCGCGCGAGGCGGCGCGCTCGGCAGCCGTAGGCAGCAGTACCACGACCGCCAAGAGCCGCGCCGTCAATACGGCGGCCGGAATCACCCTGGCAACGAGTAACGTCACGCTGGAAAAAAGCACGGACAACGGCGCGACCTGGACCACGCTGGGCGATTCCGGCTCGAATAATGACGCCGTCGCGGGCAACCTGATCCGGGCTACGGTCACCTATAATCATTCGCTCGTCACCTCCCTGATCTATACCGGAGGCACAAAAACACTCACTGCAAAAATGATCATGCGGCGCGAATAGCGCCGGGGACAGGTTGGGGAACACAGGTCTCGGCCTGCCTGCGCGTTCCTGCGGGCCTGTTCGGAAAGGTTCTTGCCATGAAAGCCAACATCCAGTCGCTGGCCGCTCGTCTCCTGCGCGAAGAAGAGGGCGCTACCCTGGTCGAGTATGTGCTGCTCATCGCGCTCATCGGCGTGGCGGTGGCTATAGCGATGTCCTTCCTGAGCAGCAAGGCGCAGAATACGTTCAATAACGCGGGCAACAATCTGCTCTGACGCCTCCACGACTTCTGTCCAGGCCCTCGATAAGGGCTTTTTCCGTCCCGCTTTGCGGACCTGGCAGACCTCCGTCCTCGCAGACGGGATGTCTCTCTATGAAATCATTGAGTATGGTCAGTACAATGAAAACACAAGGCTCTGTTCGACGCCACTACGTCACAAAATCGCATACCGGAGCCGTTCTGCCCATCATCCTGTTCGCGCTGACGGCCCTGCTGGGCATGGCCGCCGTCGCCATTGATCTGGCCGCCATGTACGGAGCCAGGCAGCGCGCCCAGAACGTCGCCGATGCGGCGGCCCTGGCCGGGGCCAAATCCCTGCCCGATACCAGCACGGCCACCACCGTCGCCAATCAGGTCATCGCGACCAACAATTCCAACGGCACGACCTTCACCATGACGAGCATCACCTACACGTCGGCAGGCTCTCCGAGCGTGACACTGGACGACGGCTCGACCTTGAATGTGGGAGCCAACAACGCCATCACGGTGACCGGCTACGTCAATGCGCCGCTCTCGTTCGCGCCGATCATCGGCTACAGCCCGACCTCGAACGACGGCCTGGCGAAGACCCGCTCGGTCAGCGCCACTGCGACCGTCTATATCTCCAATGCCTGCACCCTCCCGGCGGGAAGCCCGCTCGCGCCATTCGGTGTGGTCGCCGATGACCCGACCAGTTCCGATTCAAGCGTGGCCTATATGGCCTCGCTGCTGAGTACGGCGACGAGTCCGCAGACTCCGGCGCTAAACACTTACCAGCCCGTCAGCAAGCAGGTCACGCTCAAGGTCAGTGAGTGGAAGAGCGGTTCCATGGACTCCGGGGGCAACTTCGGCGCGCTGGCCATCGGCGGCAATGGCGCAAACGCCTATAACCAGGCAATCGGGGGGCGTACATCTCGGGCATTCTCTGTCGGCGATTGGATAGATACCAAGCCCGGTAACATGGTTGGCCCTACCCGGCAGGGCGTCTCGTATCGGCTCGACTCGAGCAATACGAGTTTCACACACAAGTACAGCAGCTATACAGACTGGTTCTTCGGCGATCCGAGCCTGCCCATAGATACGACCAAGTCCGCCGTGACCGATGGCGCGACGACCTACTACTATCGGCAGGACCCGAACCGCCAGGATCCCAACGACGCGCATGTCATGATTCTGCCGTTGATCAGCCAGCCCTCTAAGAATGGACGTGCACAGGCGCAGATACTCGCCTTTGCCGCATTCTTTATCGAAAATACCAGCAGCAGCGACAACAGTGTCGTTTATGGCCGATTTATCGGCTTAGCTTCGCCCTCGGCAAACGGGGGAACCTGTACCGGAGGAGGCGCGGAAGCCTTCAAACTCATACGCTGATACGCTCCTTGAGGACGTAGAGAAGGAGATTAGATACGTGTCCACCGTGATTCAACATCAAGATCGCACGCAGGCGCGCGTGCGGACGCTCATACTGGCGATCGTCACCGGACTGGCCGCCGCCGGGCTGGCCTATTTCTGGCTCACCCGCCAGGTGGCCGACAAGCAGCAGGCGCAGGCCGCCGCTCCGGTCACGGTCGTCGTCGCGGCGCAGGACATTCCCGCCCGCACCACCCTGACGGCGGAGATGTTCCAGACGAAAGCCATCGCCGCCGCGCAGGTTCCCCCGGATGCCTTCAAGACCACCGACGGTCTGGCGGGCAAAGTCGCCATCGCGCCCATCGCCTCCGGCGCGCCCATCACGCAGGGCGCGGTCGCGGCGCGCAGCGTGGAGATGGGCCTGGCCTATGCGATGCCGCCTTCGGCCCGCGCCGTCACCA
>DASRGL010000012.1:0-18472 GCA_035651115.1 Chthonomonadaceae bacterium | reverse complement strand
GCCGCTCGATAAGGAACTGACGGTCGCCGTCACGGATGGGGTGCAGCCGCCTTCCAGCATGAGCAGCAACGCCATCTTCGACAGGACGACCTCCGCGTTCGTGCTGAACCGGGCGGTGGACGTGCCGAAAGACTGGACGGGCGTGAAGACGGTCGAGGTCGCCGCCGCGCCTGCCGCGCCAACGGGCGCCCCCGCCGTTCCCGCCAGCGCGCCGCCCTCCGGGAGCAGTATGCTCAGCAATGCGCTCCTGAGCGTCATTACCAGCATCGTGGTGGGCGCGATCATGCTGGCGCTGCTGCTTTTCATTCTGATAGACCGGGGCATTCTCAAAGCGCCCGCGCCGCAGACCGCCGCCGAGGGGCCGCCCGCGATGCCGGACTGGTCGAAGCCGAAGAAGTCGCCGGAGCCGATCCCCTTTGATGTCGCCGTGACCGGAACGAACAGCGGGCCGCGCCTGGTGGCGACGCTGGGAGCCTATACGGGCAGTATCTTCCCGTTGAGCGAACCGTTCACGAACATCGGACGCGACATGGCGAACGCGGTCGCGCTGACGCAGGACACTGCCGCCTCGCGCCGCCACGCGCACATCCAGGCGAACAACGGGCAGTTTCTTCTGGTGGACGACGGCTCTTCCAATGGAACCTATGTCAACGGCATCCGAATCGCCAGCCAGAAACCCAAGCCGCTGCGCCCCGGCGACGAGGTGCAGATCGGAACGACGCGCTTCCGCTTCGAGGCGTAAGGTGTCCAGGGACGTTCCGTACCCGGCTCACAGGAAACTTCGGCCCCCGGTTCCTACGTATAGGCAGTCGAATGTTCGGGGATCAACCCGGCGAATGAATTCGCGGCTGCAAAAGCACGAAGTCCGCCTGCGCGGACTCCAATGCGGAGTCGGCGCAGGCCGACTTTGTGCTTTTGCAGGTGCAGTTTCAACTGCCGCTGCTAATCGCTAAAAAGGAGCGATCAGGGTGAGGTCGCGCATGTTCGTGGGACTGGTCGCCGGGGCCATCGGCGGCTTCATAGGCTGGCTGCTCCAGGAGAGCCTGATCAACTACGGCGGCAAGGTGATGCCGGGCGCGCTGCCGGGGCAGGGCGCGGTCTCCATCGGGCTGACCGTCGAAGAAGTCCGTACCCTCATGCTCTGCGTCGGTGGGTTCATCGGCCTCTGCCTGGGGGCGGTAGACGGCTTTGTGGAGGGGAAACGCCGTAAGCTGCTGGAAGGCGCGGTGATCGGAGCCGTAACCGGTTTTCTGTTCGGCTATATCGGCCTCTATATGGGCAACCGGGCCTACGATGCGCTCGGCGGCGAGTCCATCGAAGGCAACTTGAGCCTTTTTAGCTTCACGCGCCAGGTCATCGCGCGCGCGTTCGGTTGGGCGCTGATGGGCCTGGGCCTCGGTGTCGGATCGGCCATCGCCACCCGGACTCCCAAGCGCATCTGGCAGGGAGCCATCGGCGGCTTCCTGGGCGGGTTCGTCGGCGGCGCGGTCTTCGATATTCTGGCCTATCTTCTCGCGCCGACACAGGAAGCGGTCGGCATGTCCGGCGTGCGCGACACCGGCGGCGCCAGCCGTATGGTCGGGTTCACCGCCATCGGCGCGCTGACCGGCTTCGCCATCGGCCTCGTCCAGGAGTTGATGAAGCAGGCGTGGGTGCGCGTGCTGGCCGGGCGCAACGAGGGCAAGGACTTCATTCTCTCCAAACAGATGAACCTGTTGGGGCGGGACGAGCGGTGCGACGTGCCGCTCTACGGCGATCCGCGCGTGGGCGTGCAGCACGCCGCCATCCGCGCCGACGGCAACCGGCACACGCTCATTGATGCCGGTACGCCCATAGGAACCATCGTCAACGGGCAGCAGGTTCCGCCCGGCGGCGAACTCCTCCTGCGCGACGGCGATATGATCCAGATCGGTTCGCATCAGATTCTATTCCGCGAGAAAGCGACGGCCAGTAAGATCGCGCGGCCTGCGGTGGATGCGCCGAAGCCGAAAGCGACCGCGCCGGTCGGCACGGCGGTCGTGTCAGGAAATGTCTGTCCCTTCTGCGGCGCGGCCAAAAACGCGGCGGGAGCCTGTCTCTGCACGGTGGTCGGAAGTCCGGCGGCTCCTCCGGCCAACGCGATGACTGCGCCGCCTCCCGCCGCCGTCGGCGGCTATCCGGCAGCAGGCGCAGGGATGAGCGGCTATGGCGCGGGCGTCCCCGGCTCGCCGTATGCCAGCCCGGGCGCACCGGCGATGGGCAACATGGGAGCAGTACCCAGAGGAGGATCGGATATGCCACGCATCGTGGGGATCGAAGGCCCCTATACCGGGGAGGTTTTTCTGCTGACAGGCCAGAATCTTTCACTCGGACGCGAACCGGGCCGGGATATCGTCCTGTCGGCGGATCATACCGTCTCCCGCAACCATGCTTCCGTCCGCAACGAAGGGGGCGATCTCGTCGTCTATGACAACGGCTCCGCCAATGGAACCTTTGTGAACGGGATGCGCATCAGTATGCAGGTGCTGGTTCCCGGCGACATCGTGCAGTTCGGGTCCAGCAAGTTTCGCTTTGAATGAACCTAACCCCCCGTCCCCCTTCCCTGCCCGCGCCAACAGGCTTTATCGTTGGCGCTAGGGAAGGAGGTGTCGGGAGCCTTCACCGTTGTATCGGGTCCTGGCTTTCCCGCCTTGTGGGAAGGGCAGCCTGCAAGCAAACGCACCTGCTGTCGTCACTCCCTTCCCTAGTGAGGAACGAACGGCCAGAGAAGGGGGACGGGGGGTTAGGTAAAAGGAGAGCCGTGACGATGGAAGACCGCACGCAGTTGATGGGCGGACAGACGGGAATGCCGTCCGGGGTTGCGCCCACGCAGATGGGCGTCTCGCCGACGCAGATGGGCGCAGACCCGATGCGCACGGTGCTGCACGCGCCCCTGCAGACGCTCGAAGTCGAGTGCATCCCCGGCAACCGCTACGCGATGGCCCCGGAAGTCTCCCGCGACAACGCCCTCGTCGTGCTGAAGGCGACGGGGCAGCAGTTGGGACGCCGCGCGCCCATCAACATCTGCCTCTGCATTGACCGCTCCGGCAGCATGGAGGGCGAGCCGCTCGAATATGTCAAGCGCGCCTGCGATTTCGTCGTGGATATGCTGGAGCCGAACGATATTCTCTCCATCGTCACGTTCGAGGAGCAGGTGGACGTGCTGATGCCCGCGCGCCGCATCGTCAACAAGGCGCTGGTCAAGGAGCATATCCATCGCCTCGAAGTCGGCAACACCACCAACCTCTACGATGGCCTGGTCGCGGGCTGTATGCAGATTTCGTCCGTCATGGCGCAGGCTCCCGGCTACGTGCATCGTGTCCTCCTCCTCACCGATGGCGAGCCGACGGCGGGACTCAAGGATTTCAACTCCATCGTGCAGCAGGTGGCCGAGCAGAAGACGCGCGGCATCTCCATCACGGCGCTCGGCTTCGGCAGCGAGTACAACGAGGAGTTGATGGCCGGCATCGCGCGGCGCAGCGGCGGCAACTACTACTATATCCAGCGCCCCGACCTGCTGCCGGAAGTCTTCCGCCGTGAACTCGAAACGCTGATGACCATCGTTGCCAAGAACGTGCGCGTGCGCTTCCTGCTCTCGCGCTGGGCCAACGTGCGCCAGGTCTACGGGCAGCAGCCGACCTTCCAGCCGCGCGCTATCGAGGTCGTCGTGCCGGACATCGAGCGGGGAACCGTCCGCACGGTGCTGGCCGAGCTGGAGTTCGACCGGCATCCGCCCGGAATCTTTCGCGTGGCGAAAGTAGAGGTAATGTACGAGGACGTGGTGAATAACCGCACAGAGCGGATCGGCGCGGACTGCGTGTTCGAGTTCACCAACGACCGGAGCCTGCTCGCCGCGAACGTCAACCAGGTGGTGCGCAACGAGCTGGAGATCGCGCAGGCGTCGCAGAACTTGCAGCGCACGATGATGGGAATGCGGACGCAGCAGATGACGGCGATGGGCGCGATGCAGGAGTTGCAGAAGACGCGCACCATTCTGATGCAGGCCGGGCAGACCGCGCGGGCGCAGGAGGTCGAGGCGGCGATGCAGGCTATCCAGAGCGGCGGCGCGGACGTGGAGAAGACCATCGTGGGAACCATCTATAACCTGGATCAGGGGAAACGCGCATGAGCAACACAGACCCGACGCAGAGGGTGACTTCGACCGGCGGGCCGGGAGCGGAGCGCACGATGGTCGCGCCAACGGGAACGGCGGTCGGCCCGACGCAGGTGATGCCCGCAGGCGGCATGGACGGCGACGCCTATCGCACGCAGCTTGGCGCGACAACGACCTGTCCCGTCTGCAAGACGGCGACGCCCGCCACCGAGACCTACTGCGGCGACTGCGGCTTTCTGCTGGCCTCCGCGCCGGAAGGGCCTATCGAGGTTCCCGTCGAGGAAGCGCCGCCCGCCGAACTGGTGGATGTCGAAAGCGGACGCCGCTATCGGCTGCATTCGGGCGTCAACACGCTCGGACGGCAGGGAACGGACATCCTGACGAATGAGGGAACCGTCTCCCGCCTTCATGCCCGCATCGTCGTGGACGGGCAGAACGTCACGGTGGAAGACCTGGGCAGCAGCAACGGCACAAAGATCGGCGACCGTCGGCCCGGCCCGAACGTGCCGACTCCGGTCGCGCACGGCACGCTGCTCAAATTCGGCAACTGGCGCGTCCGGCTGGAGATCGCGGGCCAGGGGCCGGTTCCGGCGGCGGGCGCGGCGGAGCCGACGATGGCGGTTCCCGCCGAAGACCGTACGCAGATGCAGCCCGCGCCCGCGATCGCGCCTCCGCCTCCGCCGAGCGGCCCCAAAGTCGCCATACTGACCAAGATCGAAGGCCCGGCGGCGGACATTCCCATCTATGAAGGCACGATGACCATCGGACGCCGCTCCACGAACACCATCGCGCTGCCGCAGGACGCCTATATCTCCGGCCGCCATGCCGAGATCGTCACGGACAACACGGGAACCTATCTGACCGACCTGGGCAGCACGAACGGCACGACCATCAACGGCGAGCGGCTGACGCCCAACGAGCGGCAGCTTCTGCTGGATGGCGACGAGGTGCAGATCGGCCAGAACATCTATCGCTTCAGCCTGCTCGTGCCGGAGGAGGCCGAGGAACTTGCCGAGACCGAAGCCGCAAGTTCGCCGGAGGAGCCTCCGGCGCAGGAGGCGGGTGAGCAGGCTGTCTGAACTGTGATTCGTCGGATTAGGGGATGGACTGGGATGGAGCCGGAGCCAAATCATAGTCCGTCCTTTAATCCCATAAATCATAGTTCAGACGGCGCATGAAACACAGTTCAGATGCCGATGCGGAATGGGGAGCCAACGGAGTGTCTGACGATACGGGCAAACTGAATACGCAGGCGCTCATTGATGCCGGGCTGTTCGTAGACTCAGGCGAACTGGCCGTGCGCCCGCTCCTCAAGTTTGCCGCGAAGACGGACATCGGCAACTTCCGCGACACCAATGAGGACAAGTTCGAGTTCTATGAGCCGGACGATCCCGCGATCTTAGGATCGCGCGGCTCCCTGTTCGCCGTGTCGGACGGCATGGGCGGCGCGGCTGCCGGGCAGATCGCCAGCGAGCAGACGCTGAGTATGCTCATCGAGGCGTACTACAACTACTATAACTCCGGCACGCTGGACGGCAGCCCCATAGATGCGGAGACGGCCCTGCAATCGGCGGTGCTGGTCGCCAATGGCAAGGTACACGACTACGGCAAGAATATCCGCCCGGAGTGGCAGGGCATGGGCGCGACGCTGACCTGCGCTGCCTTTCTGCGCAATCGGGTCTATGTCGCGCAGGTGGGCGACAGCCGCGCCTATCTTATCCGGGACGAGCAGATACGCCAGGTCACGCTCGACCATTCGCTGGCCGAGGAGAACAAGCGCCGGGGCATCCAGATGGCCGTCCCGCGCAACTTTCTGACGCGCTGCATCGGCGCGCATCCGGCGGTCGAGCCGGACATCTACGTGGAGATGATCAAGCTCGGCGATCTGTGGGTTCTCTGCTCGGATGGACTGGTCGGCGATGTCAGCGATGAACAGATACGGCGCACCGTCCTGGAGCGCGCTCCCGCCGAGGCCGTCTGTGACCTGATTGCGATGGCAAAACAGCGCGACAACGGCGGGCGCGACAATATCACGGTGATGGTCATTGCGGTGCGGGGAATGGCTCCTCTGAGCGCGTAGGCCGGGAAAAAGCGCGCCGCCGTTCCTTCCCGTGACGCCGTGTGCTACAATCTGTCCGAGTTTGAACTTGTTGCACCTTCCTCCCGCTGGAAGCTGCCCCATCCGCTCCAGGCTTTCGGCGTGTCCGGCTATGCAGTCCTGAAACCGGCGATCCCATCGGCAAAAACTATGAGGACTACGGCATGAGCGACATCAACGCGAACTCCAGCACGCCCGTTTCCGGCGGCAGTCCCTCCGAACAGGAGACGACGGCCAAGTTCCAGCGCAGCGAACTGGTGCGCGGCTGGCGCGAGTACGAGGCCCGGATGCCGCGCGTCGTGCCGCTCCTCAAGTTCGCCGCCAAGACCGATATGGGGCAGGTGCGGGAGAACAACGAGGACAAGTTCGACTTTTATGAGCCGGAAGTCCCCGCGATCCTGGCGGCGCGGGGCAGTCTGTTTGCCGTCGGCGATGGCATCGGCGGCGCGCTGGCCGGGCAGATCGCCAGCGAGATGATGCTGAAGAATCTCATCTCGGTCTACTACAACCATCCGGCCCCCGACGTGGAGACGGCGCTGCGGGATGCCATCGTGGACTCCAATGACAAGGTCTACCAACTGGCGCAGATGATCCCGGAGCGCGCCGGAATGGGCAGCACGCTGACGGCGGCGGTGTTCATCGAGGATCGGATCGTCATCGCGCAGGTGGGCGACAGCCGCGCTTATCTCATCCGCGACAACATGGCCCGGCAGATCACGCGCGACCACTCCTGGGTCGAGGAGCAGGTGCGCGCGGGCGTCCTCTCGCGCTATGAGGCGGAATCCTCTCCTTTCCGCAACCTGATCACCCGCTCCATCGGCGCGGCCCCGACCATCGAGCCGGATTTCTACCAGGATCAGGCGCGAGTCGGCGACATCTGGGTTCTCTGTTCCGACGGCCTTACCGGGCATGTCCACGACGAGGAGATCGCGCGCATCGCCACCCGGCATTCGCCCTCGGAAGCGGCCCGCCAGTTGGTCGAACTTGCCAATGCCAACGGCGGACGCGACAATATCACGGTCATCGTGCTTTCCATCCGCGATCTGATCTCGCTGTCTGCGCCTGCCTCCGCGCAGCAGGCAGCCTCGGAAGGCGGCGCGGCGGTCATCAATACTGTCCCGCAGCCTCCTTCCGGCAACGCGCTGGTCATGGAACCGGGGACGCCGCCGCTTGCCGCTGCTGCTGCTGGAGACTATATCGCGCCCAACCCGAATCTGGCCGCTGGCGATCCGCGTCCCCGCGCGGGGTGGCGCAAGCTCTTCGGGCGCTGATGTCCTCTCCCCGTCCCCTCTCCTAAAGGAAAGGGGGCCTAGCGCGTCGGCTTTTCCCTCTCTTCCGGTCGGGTACGAGTGGGATGGGATGGGAACGCTCTCAAGACGGACTCTCCCCTTTCCTTTAGGAGAGGGGACGGGGAGAGGACAGAGGTGCATTCTCAGGCCGATTCTGCGTATAATACTTGGTATGTCCGTGACAGCGGGGAGGGCGGCCATAAAGCCCTCCCCGGCTACTTTCTTGCGGAGACATCCGGTTTTTGATCGAGGCAATCAAAGGCAAATATCGGATCGTGCGGGAGATCGCGCGCAGCAACGACATCGTCTATGAGGCGGTGGATACGACGCTGGGCCGTCGAATCGCGCTCAAAGAGCTGAACATCGCGCCGAGTCTGACCGGGCAGGCCCGCCGTGAACGCATCGAGCGATTCAATCGGGAAGCCCGCGCTGCCGGACGCCTCAGCCACCCCAACATCGTCTCCGTCTTCGATTTCGGCGAGGACAACGGCAGGCACTTCATCGCCATGGAGTTTCTGGAAGGCCAGACGCTCCGCGATAAGATGCAGTTGCAGGGCGCGCTGCCGCTCAAAGAGGCGCTCCAGATCGCCGGTCAGGTCCTCGACGCGCTCGGCTACGCCCACGCCAACCGCGTCATTCATCGCGACATCAAGCCGGACAACATCCATATTCTGCCGGGAGGGCAGGTCAAGCTGACCGACTTCGGCATCGCGCGCCTGACCGAAGAGGTCGCGCTGACCGGCGATGGACAGGTCTTCGGCACGCCGAGCTATATGTCGCCGGAACAGATCGTCGGGCGCGAGATAGACTACCGCACCGACCTGTTCTCCCTGGCCGTCGTGCTGTACGAGATGCTCACCGGGCGCAAGCCCTTTACCGGCGACAGCGTCGTAAGCATCACCTACGCCATCATGCACGCGACTCCCGGCCCGATGACCGGCATTCCACCCGCCATCGAGCAGGTCATCCTGCGGGCGCTTGCCAAAGACCCGAACGGGCGCTACGCTTCCGCCGAGCAGATGAAGCGGGAACTGATGGAGGCGGAACTGCGGCCCGTCACCTTTATGCCGCCGAGCGTCACCGGCTCCAGCGCCGGTTTCGGCTATCATGGAACCGGCGTTCCCGTGCCGCCGCCGTTCCCGATGCCCGGCGCGGCTGGCGGAGGGCTGAGCGGGCCGATAGGAGGCGGCTATAGCGGCGGCGCTTCGGGCGGCTATGTGTCCCTGCCCGCGCAGGCTCCGCCTCCCGGCGATCCCAACGCCCCGCTTCCCTGGCGCTGGAACAGCCCCGGCGCGGGAGGCAGCGCCGCGCCTGCGCCGCCCGCGCCATATCCCGCCGCTATGCCGCCGCCGATGGCCCCGCCGAACGGAGCCTATCCCTATGGATCGCCGCCGTTTGCTCGCCCTGCGCCCGCGTTCACGCTGTCGCCGGGAGCGCGCACCGTCCTCCTCACGATCCTGGTCGGCATCCTGCTTGGAGGGGGCATCGCCGGGGGCGTCATCGCGTTTCTGCGCAGCTATGAGCAGTTCCGGCGCAGCGCCAGCACGCAGTATATCGCCGAACTGATGGGCAAAGGCGTGGCCGCCTACAACACCGGCGATTTTGCCGCCGCCGTCGGATGGTTCGAGAAAGCCCTGGACGCCAATCCGCGCCTCGCTGAGCGAGAGAAGGTCGTCTTCAATCTCGCTGCCAGCTACAACCAGTTGGCGCGCGCCGCTGCCGCCAACGGCGACTGGACGGAGGCGAAGACCTACTACGGGAAGGCGCTCGCCATCGCGCCGGACAATCAGGTGGCGCATAGCGGCCTGGCGGACGCGCTGGAGCGGCTGGGAGAGACCGGCAGGGCGCGCGAGGAGCGCGCCGCCGCCCGCAACAGCGCCGGGACCGCAGAGACTCCGGCCTCGCTCACGCCCCTCTCGGTGACCGGTGACGCGAGCGGGCAGGATTCGCAGCAGTTTCTGGAGGATCGGCGGGCCGCCGCGCGGCAGTTGATCGAAGAGGGCGACGCGCTGTATCAGCGGGGCGATACCGGTGGCGCGCGGCGGAAATGGCAGGAGGCGGTCGGGAAAGCGCCCGGCACGCCGGAACGCGACGCCGCCATGCAGCGTATAGAGCAGGTGCAGACCACGCCGAATTTCGACGGAGGTTAAGCCCCCAGGAAGAGGGGCCACCAGGGAAGGTGCAGATGACCGAGCAGGAGAGCATCGAGAAGCTACTGGCGGCGGGAACGACGGAAGCGGCGACACGCCTGCGCGACCTGGCGGAGACGACGACGGACAAGGAGATGCGCAAGGCCGCGCGCCGCGCCCTCTATCGGCTGAGTCTGGCGGGCGTCGTGCCGGAGGAGCGCGCCCCGGCAGCGCGTCCTGCGGAACCGGCAACAACTCCCCCGGATACGCTGCGCGCCTTCGCCAGCGCCTACGACGGCGCGGGCAATCGCCTGCTGATCCTCCTGCTGCCCGATCCCGATGGCGGCTCTCCCACGCTGGCGCAGATTCTCACGAACGACGAGGAAGGGATCAGAGACTTCGCGGCAAGGCGGATGTCCCGGCGGGAGGTAGCCGAAGCCCTCGAACGCTTCGAGAAGCAACTGGACGGCGGCCTGGCGATCGCGGAGATCGAAAGCGACTATGCGCGCTATCTGCTGCGGGAGGCCCGCGCCATCAATCAGCGATTGGGCCATGCGACGCCGGAAGGGTTCCTGGACTGGTATCCGCGTGTCGGAACGCCGCGCGAGGATTGGGAGGCCCCGCCGATTTACGCGCATCTCCCCGCCGAGACCGTGCGCGCAGATCTCTCCTTCTCGCACGACCCGGACGCCCTGTTCGCCCTGCCCTGGTTCACGCCGTGGTTTTTCGCCGTGCGCGATGTCGTTCCCTGGCTCGAATCCTGGGAGCAGATCGAGACGGGAACCATCGTGCTGCCCGACTCGGCCAAGCAGGAGCGGCGCGAACGGATCGTCGCCGAGGCGGTGGAGGCGCTGATGCCGCCGGAGACGCGAGATCGCTATCGCCGCCGCCTGGAAGAGTCCGCCGATGTCCTCCGGCGTCGCGATAAAGAGGAGGCCGCGCGCATCGCGCTCTATCAGGCGCTCACGCTGGCCGATAATATGCCTGTGGCCCAGGTGCCGTTCGCCCGCGCCCTCGTCCGCCGCACGATAGACGCGGCGATGGAGATGGTGACCGCCACGCGGCAGCCGCAGGCGCAGGCACGCCGCTGAGCGCCGCGTTTTGACAGGAGAAAGCCCGCAAGTGAGTTCTAGCCTCGTCCCGATAGATATTGGACGATCCCGGCCCTATCTCGTCGAAATCTCCCGGCAGGACGTGCCGATGCGCGGCCTGCCGGAATCGCTGCACGGCGCGACACTCGTACATCTGACCGATCTGCACGGCGGGTTTGCCCGTCTCGAACCGGTCTATGAAGCGGCGATCACCCTTGTCAACGCCGAACAGCCCGACTGGCTTCTGCTGACCGGCGACTACATAGACGACCATCCTTCCATCCAGAGCTACCCGATGGCGGAACTACTGCGGCGCTTTCAGGCGAAACGCGGCGTCTTCGGCTGCTTCGGCAACCACGACCACCGGCGCGGCATCGTCGGGACGCGCCGGATGCTGGAAAAGGCGGGCGTGCAGTTGCTCGACAACGAGAACGTCCGCCTGGAATCGGGCCTCTGGCTGGCGGGCGTGGATGACCTCTACGAAGGCGAGCCGGACATCCCGCGCACGTTCGCCGGGCTTCCCGACGACGCCACGACTCTTGTGCTTTCCCACAACCCGCGCCTCATCGAGCGGATCGGCGACCGGGACGTGGTCATCCTCTCCGGCCACACGCACGGCGGACAGATCGTTCTGCCCCTGCTGACGCCGCAGATCGTCTGCTGGCTGCATCTGCGCTGTAAGCAGGTCGCGGGATGGTATGCGAACGGACGGACGCGGCTCTATGTCAATCGCGGCCTGGGCGTGACCGGCAAGCCCTTCCGCTACAACTGCCCTGCCGAGATCGGCATCTTCCGTCTCGTTCCCGACCCGGCAGACTCGCCCGCGCCCGCCCGCCGGGAACTCCAAACCGCCGGGAAGAGTTAACCACCCGCTGCGCTAGAGGCACGGAGACACGGAGAAAAACAGGAGGAGAGACAGAGGGTAGACTTGATGAGCCTGCTTTGTGTTCCTTTGGTGCCTTCCTGGATTCTTCTCTGCTCTTTTGCTTTTCTCCGTGCTTCCTCCGTGTCTCCGTGCCTCTGTGGTTCAAATCCATGTCTTTTCCAGAGAAGCTGCCGCTGGTCACGACGGAGATCGCCATCGGCGCGCGGGCCTACCGCGTGACGGCGGTGCAGAATCAAGACGCCCTGCTGGACGCCGCTGAGGAGCTGGAGCATTTTCCGTATGGCTTCCTGCTGTGGGAGTCGGCGGTGGGGCTGGCGCGCTGGCTGGCGGCAGACCCGGCGCGGGTCGCGGGCAGGAGCGTGCTGGAACTGGGCGCGGGCGTGGGGCTGCCGGGCATCGTGGCCCAGGCGCTCGGCGCGCAGGTCTGGCAGACCGACCATCAGAAGGGCGCGCTTCTGGTGGCGCGAGAGAACGCGCGGCAGAATGGGGTGGGGGACATCCAGCAGTTTCTTGCCGACTGGCGAGACTGGTCGCACTCCACGCGCTACAACATCCTCCTCGGCGCAGACATCCTCTACGAGCGCGCCATGCACTTCTACCTCGAAACGATCTTCCGGCAGAATCTCGCGCCCGGCGGCAGGCTGCTGCTGTCCGATCCCGGACGGCCCCAGGCGCTGGAGTTCGTCGCGCACCTGGAGAAATCCGGCTGGCAGATCGCCCTGGAGACCCAGACGGTGCTGCTGGAAGAAGCGGGCCAGGAAAACCGTCCGGTGGAGGTCGCCCTGCTCGTCGGCGAGCGGCGCATCGGATAGGCAGGGCGGTTGCATTGGAGCGAATCACGAGACAGGCGATGACCTGTTTCTCTCTTCCAGAGTGAATTCAGACCACAAAAAGTGATTCTGGGCCATTGCGAAGAACGCCAATGCATGATAGATTTTGAGAGGAACGCCGTATTCTCCTGTTTTTGGCCCGGTTTCTCGTGGTGATTCTGTACCCATACGGGAAGGGTAAGCGCGTTCCGAAAGGCTTTATCAGGGTGGGCAGTTTTCGCGCGCGGCTGTCCGCCACACTGGATGCAAGGATCGCTTATGCAAACTCTGGAAAAGATAGAGACAGCGTCGCCTGTCACTCTCGAAGAGAAGGCCGCATTTGAAGAGCGCGGGTATCATGTCCTCCGCAACGCCTTCACCCCGGAAGAGGTGCAGACCTATCGGGAGGCCATGACCCGGCTGCTCTGTATGCCGGCGGATCATCCCTACTTCTCCTGCATGATGACCACCGACCTGTCGCCGCGCCCTGCCGACAATCCCCACGCTATCTGGGGCGGCTTCGACCTGCCGCTCTTCGACGATCGGTTCTATGACCTGGCTTTTCATCCGAAAATCGCCCTGACGATGGATGCGCTTATCGGCCCGGACATCAACCTGTACGAGACCAGTTTCGTCTCCAAGATACCCGGCTTTCCCGGAACCTATCGCGACTGGCATCAGGATTCGGAGTATTTCGATCCGCAGGTCAATGACCGCAACGCCGCCGTCATCTTCTATCTGCACGATATGGATCCCGACTCCGGAGCCACCTGGGTCATTCCCGGAACGCACAAACTGGGGCCGCTGCCCCATACGCTGCCCGGCGAGGCCGTATCGAGCAAGGCGCGCGAGGTCGCCGACAAGCATCTCTATGCGCCGCAGGGCATCTCGTTCGAGTTCAAGGCCGGAGATGCGCTCTTCTTCCTGGCGCGCGTCATCCATAAGGCGGGCGGCAACAACTCCGACACGACCCGGACGAACATCATCTACAACTACGTCCGCAAGGACAATCTCGACCTGGGCGGCGTGCCGCGCTACATCGGAACGGGCATACCGGTGACGCGCAACGGGAAGGTCTACGTGCCGGGCCAGCATTAAGGCACGCTTTGTGCAGCAGGCACAAGCGGCCCCGCTCGGTTCGGCGCACAGGCGCGGACGCGCTCTTGGCAGCACGCTTGTTATCTCTATCGCAGCCGCCTTGCCGCCCCGGCTGGCAGGCAAGCTCTCAAGTGGAAGGAGAACGCAAATAGATGATTCGAACGCCTCAACCAACGCCCCGGCGCGGGTTCACCTTGATTGAACTGCTCGTCGTCATCGCAATAATCGCGATACTGGCCGCCATTCTTTTCCCCGTCTTCGCCCAGGCGCGGGAACAGGCCCGTAAGACCGCCTGTCTCTCCAACTGCAAGCAGATCACGCTCAGCGTCCTGATGTATACGCAGGACTACGACGAGGCCGTGCCGCCCGGAGCCGATTGGGGCGGGGATCGGGTCGGCGGCACGCACGCCAAGACCTGGCCGCAGTTGGTGCAGCCCTATATCAAGAACTGGAACATCTTCCGGTGTCCCACTGACGGCGCGGCCAACGACCAGACCTATCTTGCCAACTGCCTCGGTGGAAACGGGGTCACGCCCAACACTGCCGACTTCTGCAACTCGCAGGCGGGCATCGAATTCTCGCGCGGGTTCCAGACCAACTTCGGCTACAACTACGTCTATCTCTCCCCGACGCCCAACCTCTGGCCCGACGATGTGCGTTCCGGCGTCTCGATGGGAGCCATCGCGCGCCCGGCGCACATGATCATGGGCGTGGACTCGACGACCTGGTGGATCTCCGGCTCCTTCCCGAACTGCTCGCCCATTCTCGGCGGCTACTACTGGGCCGATCCGCCCTCCATTGACGGCTCCGGCAACAACCAGAGTTCCTGGAACCAGGGTTGGTACTTCGATCCGAACGCCGCGCCCGGCTCGGCGTGCAACTACAACCAGTATGGCGGGGCCTGGCCGCGCCACAACGGCTTGATGAATGTCGGCTTCATGGACGGTCATGTCAAGAGCATGAAACCCTTCGATATGCTCGCCGGGGTAAAGTACAAGGTGCAGGCTCCGCCGGACAGCGAAGTGGTGGATCCGGAAGCCTACTGGTGGGGCCGGAATTAGGCCATAGGGTGTGGATATGGAGCAACTGAAACGTTCCCCGGCGCTGGCCGTCATTCTCTGCCTGGCGGCGGTGGCGCTGCTGATCTGGCAGATTCGCAGAGCGACCGCGCCGCCGCCGACGCTGGGCCTGAAAGATATGCCCGCGAATATCCGGGACGACACCACGCCGCCGCGACCGGGCTACGTTCCCGTCCAGCCGCAGGGCATGAGGCGAACGCCGGGCGGCGCGGCGGGCGCACGCTAGATTCGCATCGCTGCCGGGTACGGGATCATACCCGGCAGCCGCCGATGTCTGTTCCATCGTATCGTCGTAAGGATTTATCGAGGTTGATTCTGTTTCTGACCAAGCACTGAACGCAAAGGAGACCGAAGATGGTACGGCTGCCGAAAGGCGCGAAGGGGCGACGCCCCGCCCCGCATGGTTTTACCTTGATCGAACTGCTCGTCGTCATCGCAATAATCGCGATACTGGCCGCCATTCTTTTCCCCGTCTTCGCCCAGGCGCGCGAGCAGGCCCGCAAAACCGCCTGTCTCGCCCAGGCCAAGCAACTGGGACTGGCTATTCAGATGTATGTCCAGGACTATGACGAGGTCATGCCCATGCTCGAAAGCGGCGGCGCGCAGTTCGCGCAGTTCACCTGGCCGCAGATGATCATGCCCTATATGAAAAACTGGCAGTTGATCCGCTGCCCGTCCGATGGCGCGGCCAACGATCAGACCTATCTGAGTCCGAGCCACTGCTGGTTCTGCAGCAGCCCGCCGACCCAGTCCCAGATCGAGGTGATGCGCGGCTATCAGGCCAACTACGGCTACAACTACGCCTTCCTCTCCCCCGGCAACAGCCTGGATCAGTATATCGGCGTCGCGCTGGCCGCCATCGCGCAGCCCGCCGCGACCGTCGAACTGGCCGACTCTACGACCTGGTGGGCCACCGGCACGCCGCCCAACTGCACCCCCATCGAGGGCGGCTGGTTCTCCGAAGACGCGCCTGCCATTCTCGATGCCAACGGCAACAACTACGCCAATACGACGCTCTACTACTTTGGCTGGTTCTTCAACGACGCCACGCACGGATGCAGCTGGCAGCGTTACGGCGGCGCCTATCCCCGCCACAACGGTATCATGAACATCGTCTGGGTGGATGGACACGTCAAAGGCTCCAGGCCGCTCGACCTGATCAAGGGCATTCAGTATGACGGCAGCACGCCCAACAGCAACCCGCAGAGCAGCCGCGTCATTGATAAGAGCGTCTATGTCTGGGATCTCGAGTAGGCGGGAAAACAGCCTCTTCCAGACTTCTCAAAATCGTCCGATTGAGCGCAGCGAAATATCCCCATCAGATTCTGCGCTGCGCTCCGAAGGAGATTCTGCGGGAAGTCTACTGCGCATGAAGAAGGGAGACACAGGGATGAAAGGCGGCAGAGTTTCTCCGGCAGTCGCGGTGGCCCTCATCGTCGTCGCGGTTGTCCTCGTCCTCTGGCAGTTCGTGTTCCGGTCGAACCGCGCGGTCTCCGGGCCGTCGGCCAGCGATCTGCCCGCGTCCATGAAGGTAGACCCGAACGCGCCGCCCTTGCAGATCTCGGGGCCGATTCCGCACCGTCCGACGCGGCCCGGCACGAGCGAGGCCGGGAAAGCGGCTCCGAACCGTCCGTAGTGGAAGACGCCTGTTCTCCGGTACGTCAAGGGCGGCTCCTCGATAGGAGCCGCCCTGAGTTTGCGTTGGAAATCTCGTTTTGCTCATGAGGAAGCGCGAAGACCCTCACGCGATAACGGCCTTCCGGGCGGTCTCCACCCCTGCGGAGGCGGTTCCCTCGCCGCCCGAAGCCGCCTCCACCGCGTCTTGGACGGAGACCCGGCGCGCGCCGCGCCCGTTCCCGATCTGGCGCGGGCTGCTGGTCGGGCTGCTGCTCACCCCGCTCAACGCCTTCTGGATCATCACCATCGAGGCCGTGCAGTTCGGCCCCTATCCGACGACGCTCTCGTTGCTTGCCAACGTCCTCTTCTGGCTCCTGCTGCTGCATATCGGGAACGGCGTCGTGCGGCGCGTGCGGCCCGGCTGGGCGCTCACGCAGGCCGATCTCCTCGCCGTCTATACGACGCTGGCGGCGGGCAGCGCCATGGCGGGCTGCGACCTGCTGCAGATATTGATGCACTATATCGGGCATGTCGGCTGGACGCGCACGTTCCAGCCGGAGTACAGCGCCGCCTGGGAGCAGTACGTCCCGCGCTGGCTGACGGTCACCGACCCGGAGGCGCTGCGCGGCTACTATAGCGGCAACTCCACGCTCTATACCCTGGCCCATCTGCGCGCCTGGGCGCTGCCGATAGCCTCCTGGATGCTCTTTATCGCGCTGATGGGAATCGGCATGATGTGCCTGAACTCGCTGCTGCGCCGCCGCTGGGTAGAGCAGGAGCGGCTGCCGTTCCCGCTGGTCATGCTGCCGCTGGAGATGACGAACCCGACGCAGCGACTCTGGCGGAACCGGCTGCTCTGGGCCGGGTTTCTCCTCGCGGGCGGCATAGACCTGCTCAACGGCTTCGCCGTCCTCTATCCCTCGCTGCCGTCGGTTCCCATCAACTATATCGTCATCTCGACCAACTTCAAAGACAAGCCCTGGTCGGCGATGGGCTGGACAACCATCTCGTTCTATCCCATCATCCTCGGCATCGGCTACCTGCTGCCGCTCGATCTGCTGTTCTCCTGCTGGTTCTTCTTCCTCTTCTGGAAGGCGCAGTTGGTGTTTTGCAGCGCGATGGGGTGGGACATCGCGCCCGAATTCCCCTATGTGAACTATCAGAGCTTCGGCGCGCTGATGATGCTGGGCGTGATGACGCTGTGGGGCGCGCGGCAGTATCTGGCGATGGCCTGGCGGTGTGCCGTAGGCAGGCCGTCCGAGTTGAGCGACGCGGGCGAGGCCATCAGCTACCGGGCCGCGCTCATCGGGTTCGCCGTCTCGTTCGTCGGGCTGATCGTCTTCTGCCATCTGGCCGGATTGCAGTGGAAATGGACGGTCGTCTTCTTCGTTCTCTACTGGCTGGCGCTGCTGACGGTGACGCGGATGCGGGCGGAGTTGGGAGCGCCGGTGCATGACCTGATCAATGCCGCGCCGGAGGTGGTGCTGACCGATGTTCTCGGCCCGCGCGCCTTCACGCCCCGCGATTTGACTGTGTTCAGCCTGTTCTACTGGTTCAGCAAGCTGCATCGCAGCGACGTGATGCCGCACGGCATGGAAGTCCTGAAGATGGCGGACAACGCCCGCGCCAACCGCCGCCAGATGTTCTGGACGTTCCTGATGGCGATGCTGGTCGGCTCGCTGGCGGGGTTCTGGGGGATGCTGCACCAGGGCTATGCGCTAGGCAACGCGGCGCGCTGGGGCTTTCCGGCCTATGCGGGGTGGGAGACGTTCAACCGGCTCAATAGCTGGCTCGACGCGCCAAAGATGCCGAACCAGGGGATGGGCTTCGCGACGGTCGTGGGCGCGCTGACCTGCTTCGGCCTGTTTCTCTTGCGGCGGCAGTTCTTGTGGTGGCCGCTGCACCCCATCTGCTACGCCATCACTGCCACGTTCGAGATGAACATCGTCTGGCTGCCGCTGCTGATCGCCTGGGCCGTCAAAGGAGTCGTGTTACGCTTTGGCGGGCGCACGCTCTATCACCGCCTGATCCCGTTCTTCTATGGGCTGATCCTGGGGCAGGCGGTCGTCGGCTCGCTCTGGAGCCTTGCCAGCGTCGCGACCGGCCAGCGCATGTACAGCTTCTGGGGCTACTGAGTCACGGCTGCGGCGCGCTGGAAAGCCGGAACGCGCCGAGGTTGGCGTTGCGGCCCTCGTACTTGAGACGGTTGCCGAGCGTGTCCCGGTAGTCGAAGTCTGTCGTCTT
>DASRGL010000011.1:0-3137 GCA_035651115.1 Chthonomonadaceae bacterium | reverse complement strand
GGCCGCAGTGAGAGACATGGGGCAGCGTATGGTTCCACGGCCCCATCAGGAGGCGCTTGGGCGCGGCGATGGCGCGGAACGTGCGCAGGGGCGGGTTCGGGTAGCCGTCGTGCCAGCCGCCGATGAGCAGGCAGGCCGCCTTGATCTTGTCGTAGTGGCCGATGACCGACCCCTGCGCCCAGTAGTCGTCCTCCATCGGGTGCGCCAGCCACTTGAGCAGATAGGGTTCGTTTTCTTCCAGCCGCTGCCGCCACAGTTCGGCCCACTTCTCGCCGACGGCCAGTGGATGCGGGGGCAGCGCGTTCCGCCCGACCATCCAGAGGCCGTAGTGCAGCGTGTCGTAGTACCCGCGCAGGCAGCCGCCCTTGTAGTGGCAGTCGTCGGTGTAGCGGCGGTCGGTGAAGTAGGCGGGCGCGATGGCTTTCAGGGCAGGCGGGGCGAGCGCGGCCAGTTGCAGCGTCGTGAAGCCGCTGTAGGAGGAGCCGAGCATCCCCACATTGCCGTCGCACCAGGGCTGTTCGGCGAGCCACTGCACTGCGTCGTAACCGTCCTGCGTCTCCTCGGCCATGTACTCGTCCCGGCTGACGCCCTCGGAGTTGCCGGTTCCGCGCACGTGCAGATGGACAAACACATAGCCGCGCGGCGCGAAGTAGGCGGCATGTCCGCCCGTCCCGCCGTTCCAGGCCGCGCGATAAGGGTCGTACCAGACCAGCGCGGGGCAGCGTTCCTGCGTGATGGGTCGCGTCACCGTCGCGCCGAGCGTGATGCCGGAGCGCGTCGGGATGCGGAACGTGAAGTCTGTCGTCGTCTCGTAGATCGCCGGAGAGCCGGTGCGTTCCATGTGGGAAACTCCTTATGGTTCCCTCCCCCTGTTCTTGGGGGGAGGGCTAGGGAAGGGAGCCTGATAGGTCACATCTTCCTGCCTGCGTAAGTGCCTTCGAGAATGGCGTTATGCACGCCGCGCGGGGCCATCGCATCGCCGATGAGAGTGAGTTCGGGAACCCGGCCCTTCAGGGCGCGATAGAGGCCGTCCACCGAGCGGTTGCCGAGCGCCAGCACAACAGTATCCACGCCCTCGCGTGTCTCCTCGGTGAGAGCGTAGACGTTCTGCAAGGTCACGGTTCCGTTCTCGTAGGCGAGAGCGCGGACATTCGGGGTCAGCGTGACGCCCGCGCCGTAGAGTCGCTGGTAGACGATGGGATAGGTCGTGTCGCCGAGTTTCTGGCCTACGCGGGTCAGCGTCGTGACGATCTCCACGCGCTTACCGCGCTCCGTCAGATAGTCGGCCACGCTTGGAGCCGTCTCCGCGCCGTCGTCGTCCACGATCAGCACGTTCTCGCCCGCCTCCGCCGCGCCCGTCAGAATGTCCCAGCTTGTCACCACGTTCGGGCCATCGAAACCAGGCAGATCGGGGCGCAGCGGCACGCCGCCGGTCGCCACGACAACGACCTCCGGCTGCAAACCCAGGACGCCCTCGGCGGTCGCTTCCGTATTCAACCGGATTTCGACGCCGTGTTTGCGGGCCTGCAACTCCAGCCAGCGCGTGATGCCCGCCAGCGATTCCCGGTGCGGAGCCAGCGCCGCGAGGCGCACCTGCCCGCCCAACTGCCCGGACTTTTCCAGCAGTGTCACCGAATGCCCGCGCAGGGCCGCCATGCGCGCCGCTTCCAGCCCGCCCGGCCCGCCGCCGATGACAACCACCCTTTTCTTGACCGTCGCGGGCGTCCATTCGGCCAGTTCCTTTTCGCGCCCGATGACCGGGTTCTGGATGCAGACGATGGCCTTGCCGAAATAGAGCCGATCTATGCACTGGTTCGCCCCGACGCACTGCCGGATGTCCTCCAACCGGCCCTCCCTGGCCTTGTTCGCCATCTGCGGGTCGGCGATCTGCGCCCGCGTCATGCCGATCAGGTCGGCCCAGCCCTCGGCAAGAACCTGCTCCGCCGCTACGGGGTCCACGATCTTCTGCGCGTGCAGGATGGGCAGGTCTACGACCTCCTTGATGGCCGCCGCGAGATAGACGAAGGGCTGCGAGGGGAACATCATGTTCGGCACGGTCGCGGCCAGGTTGAGCGCGTTCTCCCCGCTGCCGCCGATGATGCTGATGAAGTCCAGCAGCCCGGTCGCGGCAAGGCGCTGCGCGATCTCCTTCATCTCCTCCAGGCCCAGACCGCCTTCCAGATACTCGTCGCCGGAGATGCGGATGCCCACGACATAGTCCCGCCCGACGACGCGCCGAATCTCGCTGAGGACTTCCAGGCTGAAGCGCATCCGGTTTTCCAGCGAGCCGCCCCACGAATCGGTACGCAGGTTGAGCCGTGGCGACCAGAACTGATCGAGCAGATGGTTGTGCGCGGCGGAGAGTTCGACGCCGTCCAGTCCGCCCTCTTTGCAGCGACGCACCGCCTGCCCGAAGTCCTGCACGATCTGCCGGATCTGCTCCTCTTCTATCTCATGGGGAACCTCGTGATGGTACGGCTCCCGTATCGGCGACGGCGCGACCAGCGGCAGCCACTTCTCGCTGTCGGACTGCCCGCGTCGGCCCATGTGGGTCAGTTGGGAGATGATTTTGGCTCCATGTGGGTGAACGGCCTCGGCCATCTGCCGATAGTAAGGAATGATGCTGTCGTCACGATTGGCGATCATAGACCATTCCGTGGCGGGCGAGTTCTCGCTGACGCTGGTCGAGCCGCCGAACATGACCAGCCCGCCGCCGCCCTTCGCCTTCTCGGCCACATATCGCTGATACCGCTCCTTCGGGTAGCCGTTCTCCGCGAAGGCCGGGACATGGCCCGTCGTGTAGATGCGGTTCTTCAGCGTGAGATTGCCGATCTGGATCGGCGTAAAGAGGTGCTTGAATTCTGCCATCTGCCGTTCGTTCTTTCCTTCACCCCCTTCCCAGCGACGAAGGAGCGGTTTCGGGAAGGGGGACGGGGGATCAGGTCTCTAATTCCGGCGTCTGTCCGCCGTAGTTGTGGCTCTCGAAGATCTCGCGCAGTTTGGGGTCGGCCAGCGATTCGACTAGTTCTTTCGGCATCTCCATGCCGGGCCAGCACCGGAACCAGGGCGGCACGAAGCCATAGTACATGTTGTAGCGCACCCGCTCCGATAGAATGGGAACGCCCGCGTGGATCAGC
>DASRGL010000010.1:0-8801 GCA_035651115.1 Chthonomonadaceae bacterium | reverse complement strand
TGGGTCAGCACGCGCGTCTTGCCGCTGCCCGCGCCCGCAAAGAGCAGCAATGGCCCCTCGGTGTGCTGCACGGCTTCCCTCTGGACGGGGTTCAGTCCGCGCAGCAGGGGATGCAGGTTGTCGGCGTTGGGCGTTGGGTGTCGGGCGTCAGGCATCGGGTTCGTCTTGGGCATAGGTTTCCGTCTCTCCTCTGCGCTTATTATACTGTATAGCCGAGGAGAAAGAGGAACCTATCTTTAAGCCTCCGTCAAAGCCGCCCGCCCCGTTCAATATCAACAGAGGTGAAATTAATCGTTGACATCGAAAGCGATTTCCCCTAAAATAGAGTGAACAGGTTTCTGCCTTCAAACCAATACATGAATCAGTCTGGCTTATTCCTGACTATTCTGACCTTTCCGAATCACCGTTCACGATCCAGAATGCAGGAGTTCCCAGCACATCTGGCGTACTATAATCTGCATTACTCCCCTGGCAACAGACACGCTTCTGGCTGCCCATCTCTTTCCTGAATGTCTGTCCGTCTCGTCGCTGACAGGAGGCTGTAACCATCATGTCCGAACCACTGTGGCAGATCCAACTCTTCGGCACGTTCGCGCTCCGACAGGGAGAGCAGGCTCCCACGCCGTTTCCGATGCAGAAACACACCGAACTACTAGCCTATCTGGCCCTCTACCCTGACCGCGCCCATCCGCGGGAAGAACTCATCGAACTGCTCTGGCCGGAGGTGGAACCGGAAGCCGGACGCAATCGCCTCCGGCAGACGCTCTTGGCACTGCGCCGCGCGCTCAAAGACGTGGATCCGCGCGCCGAGGAAACACTGAGCGTAAGCCATGCGGCCATCGCCCTGAACCGGGAAGCGGTCACCTCGGATGTGGCGGCATTTCAGGCGGCGCAGGAAGGCGCCTCTTCTGCCAGCAGCCCTGCCGAGAAGAGGGAGTGGCTGCTTCAAGCTATCAGGCTGTATCGGGGCGAACTGCTGCGCGGCTGGTATCGGGACTGGGCGCTGGCAGCGCGGGAACGGCTGGCATTGTCGTATCTGTCGGCGCTGCGGCAGTGTGCGCAGGAGTGTGGCGAAGCAGGCGACCTGGAGCAGGCGATAGCGTTGGGACGGCGCGCGGTGGAGGCCGATCCGCTGGACGAGGCGGCGCGGTGCGAATTGATGCACTGGTACGCGGCCTCGGGGCAGCTTGCCTCTGCCGAGAAGCAGTATCGAAAACTGGAGCGGGCGCTGAAAGCGGAACTGGACATAGAGCCTTCGGAAACGACGCGCCAGTTTATGGAGAGCCTACGCCAGCGTCCCCCGACCGCCGTGCGAACCCGGCCTCCGGTGCGTATCAATACGCCGCCTATCGCGTCTATCCCACCGTCCGTCTCTGCGACGAACGGAGCCAGTGCGCCTGCTGCGCCTTCGGTGCGCCCTGCGCGCCGCCGATGGCTCGTTCCTCTGGCAAGCGTTCTCCTGCTGGCGCTCGTGCTTCCGCCGTTCGTCCTGACCCGGCTTCACGCCAGGCTTGCCGTCTCTAAACAGGCGGGCGGTGCAGTTCCGGCGCTGGACACAAGCAACCACGAACTCTGGGCGCAGCCTATCCAGTATCAATCCGGCGACAGGGGCAGCCAGCCGACCGCCATCACGACGGACGCATCGGGCAACATCTACGTGACGGGCTTTGTGGATACCAAACAGCACGATGTGGACTATGTGACCCTCAAGTACGCCCCTGATGGCAGGCTGCTCTGGCAGAGGCGCTACAACAGCCCTTTCAACGACTGCGACCGGGCGCGCGAGATCGCCGTGGATCGCGCAGGCAACGTCTACGTGACCGGCGACTGCTACAACGGCGATCCCAAGAAGGGCGGCACGGACTACGATATCGTCACGGTCAAGTACGATCCCGACGGCAAGCAGATATGGGAGAGGCGCTATGACGGGCCGAGTCACCTGGAGGACTTCAAGCCCCATCTTGTCCTCGATGGAGAAGGAAATGTGCTGGTCGGCTGCCGATCTCAGACCTCGCCGAACTCTACGGAATGCGTACTCCTCAAGTACCGCCCTGACGGTACTTTCCTCTGGAAACGAACCTACCATCCTGAACCGCCTGGCGAGCCGGTTTGCGGTGTGGATGCTATGGCCGTAGACAGCGCGAACAACGTCTATCTGGCCTGCCATGCGCGCCTGCTCACGCCGGAGAAAAATCTCGATTGGGCGATCCTCAAGTACGATGCCCAGGGCCATCAGAAGGGCCCGCAGTCCTACGCCGGGCCAGGCAACGGAGACGATACTCCGACGCATATCTTTGTGGATGGAGCCGATAACGTCTATGTGGCCGGTGTCGTCTATATGGGCGAGCCGACGGTGGGCGGCGGCGGAAGCACGATAGCCGTCGTCAAGTATGCGCCGGGTGGCCCTCGCCTGTGGGAGAGAACCTACGAGCGAGCCACTGATTCTGGGTTTGACGCTCAGCCGCTTGGGATGACTGTAGACGCCGCCGGGAACGTGACGGTCGTTGGCATGAAAGGTACGTCCCGCACTGGCAAAGACTGGGTCATCCTTCCATACGATGCCACCGGCGAGAGACGACAGCCCCGCTACTTCAACGGCCTGCTCAGTCAGGAGGATCGGGCCGATGCCGTCGTCGCCGATAGGACGGGCAACGTCTATGTGGCGGGAACCGCCGTCAATGGCCTGCCGACTCCCGGCAATGCGCGGGCCGACTATACGACCATCAAATACGATCCGCAGGGCAACCCGCTCTGGGTACAGACCTATGGCGGCCCGGACAATAAAGGGGCAACAACGTCCGCTGCAATGGCTATGGACCCGGCGGGCAACATCCTCGTCACGGGCCAATGCCAGGGTACGGTGAGCCGCGACATCCTCACCGTCAAATATCGCCCCTGATCCGGCCCCGCACTTCCTCCCATAACGCACAGAGAACGGTCGCGGGAGAGATTTTCCACGACCGTTCTTTTTTGCGCCCTCATGCCCCGCAGCTGCCATTTTCTTCAGAAATTTTCTCCTCTCAGCCCAAACTAACGCAAAACTAACGGTTTTTCCCCGCATTTCTAACGGTCTCCTAACGCTCGCTCCGTACAATAGCCCCAATGCAACCGCATATTCCTCGACAAGAACGTCTAGACAGTTTAGAAAGGAGACACAACTAACTATGGCTGGAGATGAGTGTGGATGTAATGCGGTGCTGGTTCCTTCACTTGAGATTAGGATACAGAACCAGCAAACAATATATGCGTATATCAAAGTCATCGACGAAGCTTCGTTCAACATGTTGAAGATGACTAACAGTGCTGGTTTTAATATACTGCTAAATACATTATGGCTAGACGCTTCCGCTACATGGGGCAAATTTCAGGGTAGCCGAAGTAGTTATTTAGAAAGTCAAGACTTTAGGCTTGACGTATCAGCTTCTGAACAACTACTGCGCCAAACTATCTCAAGTGAGGCGATCGAAGCTTGGCGTCGGTGTAAGGCAGCCTGTGGTGATAAGGCAGGAATCCACTGCTGGGTAATAGACGCTGATGAAGAAGTTGTTATCGTTGCCTTCTCCTGGATACCAGACCCAGATGCAGTTCGTCCAGGAAAAGTCCAGAGTTCATATGTTAAGGGAGGGAAGGCTCCTCCCCCAACACCTCCTGGCCTTGCTTTTCCCATAGGGAAAATATTCAAGGTTAATTCTCGTGAGATTGTCATATACCATCGAGAACCCCTTAAAACGTTCGAGTTGGGATTGACCGTAAACGGCCATACCGACAACATTAAAGTCGAGGCAGTCAAACCTGGTTCTGAAATCGTAGGCATATGGCAAGGAGTTTGGGAGAACATCAACGAAACTACGGGAGGGGTAGCGGGTAAGGGAGGAGTAGAATTCCAGGTTTTACAACCGCCCGATGACAAACAGCAGGTAGAATTTGTTTTGAAACACTTTGACATTTCTACCGGACAGGCAGTAAGTAATGATGAGAAATGGGTTGCATCTTACAAAAACAGAGAACTTCGTTGGGGAGATAGCTCTGGCACAGTTGTCATCAAGGTTGCTGGTAATACTATGACTGGTGAGGCGAAGCGACATCCACAAGATGGTGGAAAGACATATGGCAGAGTCACCGCAAAAAAGATATGAGGATTGATGAATATACTATGACGAAGACATCCTTGTCGTTGTCGGGACGCTTGCTGGCAACGGAGCAGGCGCACATGCCGAAAGGGGACGGTCGCTCGACCGTCCCCTCTTTTTGCGTCTGGCGAACCCGTGCGGCAGGGTGTATAATGAAGCGGGGCGGAAGTTGCGCCTGATTTCATTCAGAGGGGATGAGGAGGTCGGTAGGATGGCACAGACACAGATGAGCCGTGAAGAAGTCGCGGAACGCGCACAGAGGCTCTATGAGCAGAACTTGCGCGCTCAGGTCGAAACGCCAGAGAACATCGGCAAGATGATCATCATCGTTGATGTGGAGACGGGCGACTATGCCATTGACGACACGGGTATCCTGTCAGCGCGACGGCTTCATGCCAGACGCCCGGAGGCCCGTCTGTTCGGCATTCATATCGGCTACAAGGTCGCGGATTCGCTCGGTGGCGTCATGGAGCGCACGGCCTCATCCTGTACAGAACGCCGCCGCTATGCTATACTGTAGCAGGAGATAATGCAGATGACTGATTTCACGCCTTCTCACCCGACAATGGAGAACTCCATGGAATACGAAGCCCTCGCGGAAAAACTGCTGGCGGACATGCAGTTACTCGATGCGCAGATGCAGCGCGACCGCATCGAGATTGATCGGTTGAAAGCGGAAACGAACCTGCTCAAAGCGAGGTCGGCGTGTCTGGAAGCGGAAACTCGCGCCGTCCTGACCCGACTGAAAGCGGCAGTGTAAACGGAGATGCACCCATGACAGACTTGACTTCCTCCACAACGATCATAGATGACGAGGCGGCTCTCGAACAAGTGTATGCCGAGATGCAACACCTGCGTGAGCAGATGGATCGCGATCAGGCCGATATTGAACGGCTGAAAGCGGAAACACAGGTCTTGAAGGCGGAAACCCGCGCAATGCTTGCTACCTTAAAGGCGACCGTGCTGACATGATGAAGCCTGTCCTCGACTTTGGAAAGCAACTGCTCTCGCTGATGTGCGATACGCAGCAGAACAAGGCTGACATCAAGGAGTTGGAGCAGGAGTTGAAGGAGGTGCGCCAGGAGTTGCGCGACCTGACCATGGTGGTTCAGCGATTGGCCTACGACGTACAGCGCAATCACGACAACGAGGCGCACGAGCGCGAAAAGATGCTGTTGCGGCTGGAAAATACGCTCCTGCGTTTCCAGCAGGGACTTCCTCCGGCAAGCCAGCAGGATACTCCAAAAGAGCCATAGATGGGGCGGGCGACCGTTCCCTCTTTTTTCGCCTAGGCTCTGGAGGTACAGGAGGCTCCAGCGCCTTCCATCCGGCACAAGGGATGCGCAATGCGGACATCAGGTGTCCCGTCTGAGAGGTACTCTCCCGAAGAGTTGAAGTCCGATCCAGGAAGGCGACTCCGGTTTTTTTATCTGCTATCGCCCTGATAAAAGCAGGAATCGGCGTTCCGCCTGGCGAAGAAACGGGGTATAATAGACGGACACAGCCGGGCCTTCGGCGGCTTGTGCGCGGCGCTGTGCCTGCTTGACAGCGCGGCCTCTTTCCCGAAAACGCGATGCCGCAGACGGAACCCGTGCGATTGGATCTCCCCCACAGACTTGAGACGACCCGCTCCCGGCGCGTGCGCGACCGCTCCCCCCGCGCTGCCGTGCCGAGCGATCCAGCGTGACCGCAGGGGCCGCCTGGCGTGAAGCACGCAGTGGCGGCACAGGTAGGATCCATGCTCAAACCGTACCAACGTCGGGCGTTTGTCCTCATGGCGCTTGCCGCACTCGGCCCTGCAACTCTTTCCACCGCGCGGGCCGACTCCGAGACGCTCTGGGATGTGCTGGCGCGCACCGATAGCGCGACCCCGCTGCTGGCGGCAGAGACCCTCGGCAACACCGCTCCGAACGCCCTGCCCGCGACGCCGCAACCGGTGCGCGTGGAGCGCCGTCCGCTCGGCCCGGTTCCCGGCTTTACCATCCCGGTCCCCGCGCAGAGCGGCGAAATGCACGCCGACGCCCTCTTCGGAAAGAAGCGTTCCCATGGGGGACTCTTTGGCGCGGTCGGCGACTGGTTCAACCGGATGCAGGCCGCCACCGGAACCTCCATCAAAGTCTCCGGCCACCACACGCTCTCTCTGAGAATGGAGAGCATCTCCGGCAACAGCGATTCCTATCGCGACGAGCAGTACTACGGGCGCGGTTCCAACGGCGTCTACAACGATACCGACCTGACTATAGACGCCACGCTCTTCAAGCACCTGCACTATCAGACGCGCATCAGCAACAGCCTGTTCAACAACCCCAACGATAACCGCGTCAAGCTGGACTACAACACCAGTAAGTTCCGCTTCGAGTGGGGCGATCTGAACGCCGGGTTCCAGGGCAACTCGCTGATAGATTTCAACCGCTATCTGCGTGGGATGCAGATCACCAGCCAGTGGGCGCCGCAGTTCAAAAGCACGCTGCTCTACTCGCAGACGAAGGCCGAGACGCGCACCATCACCATCCCCGGCAACGACTCCTCCGGCCCCTACTACGTCTACGCCGGGCAGATCGTCGAGGGCAGCGACCACGTCCGCGTGGACAATCGCGACCTGGTCAAAGGACAGGACTACACGCTCGACACCTATACGGGCGAACTGCGCTTCCTGAACGGCAACATCGTCCTGCAGACCTCCACCATCGCCGTCACGTTCGAGAGCCTGGGCTACAACCAGACGCAGGGCAGCATCTACGGCTTTCGCACCGAGTTCGCGCCCCGCAAAGGCCCGCAACTCGGCCTCACCTATGTCACGCAGCAGTCGCGCGGCTCCTCCGGCCTCCAGACGCGCAAGCAGCAGTGGCTCGGCCAGATCGCGGCGGGCGAGGTGCTGTATCTGGACGCGCCCGCCGACCTCTCCAAGCCGTTTCAGGTCACGCTCGGCGGCCTGCCGCTGCAAAAGGGCGTGGACTATCTGGTAGACGCCAACCTGCTCAACCAGGTGCGGATGGTGCAGGGCGTGCCGCCGGGAGCCATTCTGCAGATCGAGTACGTGCCGCTCAACACCAGTCCGACGCCCGGCAACCGCAGCGTCCTGGGGCTGGATGGCCGCTTCTCGCTCGGCAAATTCGGCGCGGTCAAGACGGAGATGGCGCTCTCCGGCCTCAGCCTGCTCGACAATAACTATAGCGGCCATGCCTGGCAGGTCAACGCCGAACTGAAGCCGCTCCGCAATCTGAACACCAACCTGATCCTGCGCGATGTCAGCCCGACTTTCTCCTCCATTCAGAGTCCGGGCTTCAATCGCAACGAGCGCGCCGTCGAACTGCGCGGCGACTACACGCCGATCAAGGATCTGCGGCTCGATTTCGACTGGCAGAAGGCCAGGCGGCCCGCCTATGCGACCAGCGGCGTCAGCGCCAGCCAGTTCAACATCAGCCCCATCGGCAACGACGACTACAGTCAGTACTCCGTCGGGCTGTCGTACAACTTTGCCCGCAACGCCCGGCTGAGCCTGACGCGCAGCAGCCTGGGAACCGACTATGCCATCGGCGGCAACAGCAGCAGCGTCAACGACACGCTGGCCTTCAACTACGGTCTGCGCGCCGTGACGTTCGAGGCCGCGCTCAGCCGCAACCGCAGCCTCGGCTACAGCCTCTACACGCTGTCGGGGGGCAGCGCCCCGCAGCTTTCCAGCTACCGCTCCTCCACCTTCAGCAAGCGGTTCGGGGTGAACTGGCAGGCGTCCAGGTGGCTGAACCTCTACGGCTCCGTCTCCGACAACGACATCGCCAACACGGGGCTGGGGACGGATTCGCGCTACACGGCGCGCGACATGCAGATGACCGCGCGGCTGAGCCTGATCCGCAACCTGCGCCTCTCCTATACCTATCTGCTCTCCGATACGGGCAACGCAGCCTTCGCGGCGACGCAGACCACCAATACCGGCGCGAACGGCAGCCCTATCGGCTCGCCGATACGCTCCGCGCTGCAATCGTTTCCGCTCCTGACCCGCGAGGCCACGAGCAGCGCGGTCGGTTCGGCGCTGACCTCGTTCCCCACGCAGTTCGGCAGCGGCGGCTACAACTACAACCTCGGCGGCTATGGCAACTACAGCGGCTACTATGGCAGCAGCGTCGGCACAGGCTACGGCGTCAGCAGCTACGGCGGCAAGAGCCGCACCAATCGGTTCGCCATAGACTACACGCCGTTCCAGACCGTGCAGATCGGCCTTCAGTTCGACACCGCCGAAAGCCGCGGCGACTATCAGTACAACAGCCGCCGCAACAACGTCGGCTTCAACCTCGGCTGGCAGCCCTCCGACCGGATGCAGTTGAACGCCACCTACAGCGTGCAGAAAGTCGCCTACAACAACGGCTACGGCGGCACCAACAGCAACACCTTCCTGGTCTCGGTGCAGGGCCATCCGTTCGGCGGCAAACTGGGCGTGCAGCTGAGTTGGCAGAGCCTCCAGACCGACAGCACGGTCAATCTGAGCGCCACGAACACCACCGGCCAGAGCAGTTCCACCGGCCCCACCTTCTACAACACGAACCTGAGTTCGCTCGGCCTGCGCCTGGAGCATCCGCTCTTCCGCCGTCAGACTCTCTTCCTCGAACTGTTCCGCACGGACTCTTCCGGCTACCTGGGCAGCGCGGAGAACGAACTGCGCGTGGGCATTGACTA
>DASRGL010000009.1:0-21590 GCA_035651115.1 Chthonomonadaceae bacterium | reverse complement strand
GCTGCGGGGCAGTTCCTGGCTGGCGATCAGGTTCCAGAGCGTGTCGTCACTGCGGTCCAGCCAGGGCTGGGCGGCGTGGAGGGCGGCTTCCTGTTCGGCTCTGGCCCAGGCGTAGCGGGCGGCATTGCGCACGGCGTTGGCCCTCTGCGCCGCCGTGAGGGTCAGGCTGGCGGTTTTGGCGGAGGCCGGGGCCGGCGCAGGAACAGGGGAGCCAAGAGTAGGCATGGTGTCTTCTCCGAGGGTGAGCGCGCAGGCGCTGGCAAGTTTCAGAAACGTGCGGCGGTTCATCTTGACCCTTCATTTTCATACGTTGGACGGCGCAGTTAAGAGAGAAACTGATAGATGGGGACGTTCAGGACTTTCCCGATGATCGCCCACGCCGCCTGAATCACAATATCGCCCAGCGTCAGGCCGACAAAAAAAGCCAGACTACGCCGGTACACGGCATTGCCGCCGTAACGTTGCACCAGCACCTTCACCGTCCAGGCGATCAGAAACGGCATGAAGAAGGAACTCATGCTGTAGGTATTGCACAGGACATAGCCGACCGGATGCAGAGGAAAGAACAGCAGGCGCGTGCGCAGCCAGGCCAGCAGCGTCGTCAGGCCCGCGCCGAACAGCACGCCTTTCATGCCAGGCCAGTCGAACATGATGCGATTACTGGCGAACCGATCCATCTCGTTCATGCCGATGTCCGTTTTGACCATGACGTAGGTGTTGCTTTTGGCCGTTGCCGCTCCTACAGAATAGAAGTCGGCGAGACTGAACCACCAGCCGAGCGCCAGCGCCGTCACCGTCCCGACGGCCACCCATTTCAGTACGGTCTGCCAGGGGATACCAACGGTATCGCCGATCTTCAAGCCCTCCATCTGATAGGGCAGCGATTGGCCGCGCACGTCAATATGAACGGAATAGAAGTGGCCTTCGGCCACGAGTACCTGATTGTTGACCTGCGAACCCAACAGGCCGTTCATCACGCGGTCGGGCGTCCAGTTTACCGGGCCGAAAGTCCAGATGCTTCCGGCCTCGGCGCGTATCCGCGCGCCGCTGAGGACAAAGGCGGCGTAGATCGCGAGGATTCCGGCGGCGATGAGCCAGGGGATGCCGACCGCTATCATCAGGGCGGCAGCAGCCAGCAGACACCCCGCCGCCAGCAGGCTCATCTGCCGCAACGCGCGCCGTTCCTCCGACGCAACCGACTGTACCAGCCCGGCCCAACGCTGCCGCAAGGCCCAGAGCGCCAGCCCGCCGAACGCGATCCATGCGCCCGCCGCCTGCTCGTCTTTGAAGGGGAAGCGTGCGGCCTGACTGCCTCCTCCCTCCACGCCAAGCATCGCCCCGATGGGGTACGACAATTTGGCCGTTAGCCAGAAGAACAGGCAACTGAAGCTGACGCTGCTGGGTACGAAATAGGCCAGGCCGATCGCCATCGGATAGAACCCCAACTGGAGATCGGGAAAGGCGTTCCAGGGCGGCGTAGTAAAGAGGAACGGCTTGATGTCGTAGGACTTGAGCTGAAAGGCCGGGATGGACGGAAACCAGTCGTGCAGCGCCAGCAGGCTTTGCAGCGCCACCGGGATCGCAAATCCGAGCCAGAAAAGCGGGCGGCGGAAGAGGCGTACCTGCGGGTCGGTCAGTTGCAGAGGCAAGACGGCAATCGGAAAGGTCAGCCGCTCTTCATGGATCCAGAGGCGGCGCAGCAGCGCCGCCAGCCCGATCCAGAGACCCTGCAACAGCAGCAGATAGACGCTCCAGAAGCCGATAGGGACCAGCCAGGCCCGCCAGGGGACAGGACTGCCGCCGTTATAGAAGGCGCGGATCGCCTGCGCATCGTGCAGTACCGGCAGAGAGCCGAGATAGGGCAGATATTTCACCCACTGCGGCTGTGTGGTGGCGAAATAGGAGAGATAGCCCATGCCCACCATCAGGAAGCGAATGCCCCCAAAGCCGATGATGGGCAGCGTACAGGTCAGCACCACGTAGCCGAACAGTAGTTCCCGCCGGTCGAGGCGCAGCCTGTGTTGCAGCACGCGCCCCAGCAGCAGATACAGCACGGTCGGCATCATTAGCGAGTAGCAGATAAAGTAGATGCTGCGCAGTATCTCGCTATCGGCGACCCACCAGACGATGAGCGCCTGAAGCAGAAAGATCAGGGCGGCCACATGGGGGCGCACTCCGGCAAGGCGCGGGCGCGGCTCCGGTTGGGAAGGGGAAGAGGCTTTCGGGAGCGCCGCATTCATAACGCTGCTATCTGGCTCCTCTATTTGGTTTGTTACCGGGGTGCTGCAAAATAACGCTTCTCATTTTTGCGCGGTGACCGCCTGCGCGGGCGCATAACGCAGCAGAGAGGCGATACCGAGCAGATTGACGCCGCGCGTATCTACCTTGCCTGCAAAAGCGCGGGCGATACTGCCGTAGAACGCGGCGCGTACCTCAGCGGGCAGCAGGGGGCAGAGCGGCAGCCACAGGCTTGCGCCGTCCGGCTTGTACGTATTGCCCTTGCCGCTGCCATCTACATTGTCCGCCCAGGTTCCATCCGGCTTCACCACCCTTTGCAGCCAGGTCTGCGCGAACCGGGCCGCGTCCTGCCGTGTAAAAACTATCTGCTCGGCGGCGCAGAGCGCCGCAAACGCGACGTTGATGCAGGCGTGCGAAATATCTTCGCTCCCCGGCCCGTCCTTATCCGGCAGCGGCCAGTAGGCCCAGTCGTAACGCTCCGACTCTGGTCGGCGGAGCCGGTGTTTGAAGAAGCGCGCCAGACGCGCTGCTTTGTCCAGACAGGCCCGGTTTCCGGTCGCCTTTCCCATCTCCAGCAGCGTCATTCCCATCGCATTCTGCATATTGAGCGGGACCCACTGCTTGAGATAGGGGTCGTAATAGTAGCCCTCCTCCGCGTTCGGCCCGTCACGCCAGTAAGGATCGGCGTCGCGGAGGCTCTCTTCGATCCGATGCCTGTATTCGGCGGCTTTCGCTCCGAACTCCTCCTGCAGCGCCTTATGCTCCTTGACCTGCCGCACAAACTGCGCCGGGCCGATGGTCAGCATCCCGGTATGCACGATCCAGACGTGCCACTTGCCGTCAGAGTACCGTTCGGAACCCCAGCCCGCCAGAGGCTTGCCCGCGTAGGCATCTGCCAATCCGCGCGTATCATCGCGGTTTTGCAAGACGCGGTCGAAGTGCGCGACCAGGCGGCGCAGGTAGTCGGCATCGTGCGTGGCCTGGTACATCTGCACATACGCGATGAGCAGATAGCTCTCTCCCCAGACGAGTTTGCCGCTCGCGTTGGTCGCTTCCGACTGGCCCTTCCCGCCGTTGAAGGCCGCGTCGGTACGGTCGAAATCGGCGCGATAATCGTGACCTGCGGAAGGGCCGGACGGTAGCGCACCGCCAACGCCGACCGCCGCGAGTGCTGGAACAACCAGGAGGGCGCAGAGGAGCAGAGGAGTCGGGAGAGGCATCGCGTCTGCTCCTCACTGCCCCACCGATTCGCGGCGGCGGTACAGCGCCGAAACGTCGGCTTCGGTCAGCGCCCTGCCATAGAGCCGCACATCGCTGAGTATTCCGTTGAAATAGTCGTGATCGCCGAAGCCGAGGTAGAAGGGACTCTCGTTGGCGATATCGTACTCTGCGGCAGGCAGCGTCGGGGTCGTCGCTACCAGCGCGCCATCTACGTAGAGCCGCAGCGCGTCGCTGCCGCGCACGGCGGCCACATGCCGCCAGCCCGGCTCCAGCGCGCGGTCGTAGGTCGCATTCTTGCCGACTTCCAGCGCGTGGATATGGCCGGAAGGCAGCGTACCGATGAACAGGCGACCCTGAAAGACGGCCATCGTCCACGCGCGCCGGTAGATAACCTCGGGAGTGAAGTCCAGCCGTTTGAGCCGCGTCCAGTACCGATCGCCCTCGTAGCGGTAGACCTCCGCGAGTGGCAGCGATCCGACGTAGAGTTTGCCGTTGTAGATCGCCATGCCCATCGCCTCGCGTTCCTGCCCAATCCGCCCGCAGTCCGTCAGGTCATGGTCGCCATTGATCCGATAGACGGTCGCAGTCGGCCAGGTCGAGACGTAGTGGCTGCCCTCATAGACCGCGAAGGCATAGGTCTGCGTCGTGTCCGGCGGCTCCCCGACGATGGCCCAGTTCGTGCCGCCCTCATAGCGACAGATGAAGCCGTAGTCATATCCCGTCCCGTAGAGATGCCCGTCGTAGACGCCGAGCGCCTCGACGCGCTTGCCGTCAGGCGTGCCGACGCTGACCCAGTTGTGGTCGCCGTCGTAGCGAAAGACGCCTGCCGGGGCGTACATCGAGGTGACGTACAGCTTGCCCCGATAGACGGCCATGCCGTGCAGGGCCACCGACTCGCCCAGCCGCCCGCAGTCGGCCCAGTTTCCATCGCCCTCGTAGCGGTAGACCTTGCCGCCCGGATGTTCGTTGGTGGAAGCCGGTTGGCCGGAATGCGGCAGATGATAGCGCGATACGCCGGCATAGAGTTTGCCGTCGTATTCGGCCAGCGACGAGACCGCGTTGCAGGGGTCCGGGCTGCCGCAATCTATCCAGCGGCCGCTCCCTCCATAGCGGTAGACATGCCCGGCGTCGCCGTCGCCGGGTTCACAGGTTCCGACGAAAAGCTGACCGTCATGGACGGCCATAGAGAAGATAAACACGCTATGGCCGGGCCGTCCGCAGTCCTCCCAGGTTCCGTCCGATTGGCCGTTGTCTATGCCGAACTGGAGATTCCGATAGTTAGACTGGCTGGAAGTCATCCCTGCGTGATTCTTGAGGGAGAGGGTGAAGCCTCTGCGCGCCTGCGGGTCGTACTGACCGGCGATGCTGCCGAGAACGTCGTCGAGTTCCGGCTCGGTATGCACCCAGGCCGCAAGCGAGAACTCTCCGGTTCCGAGCCGAAAGGAGCGATCCGCGCCGACCTGGATATAGCTGCTCCGCCCTCCGAACCTGGCCCCGGTGTGAGGCTTACCGTTCGGCCCCGCCGCCGAGAAATCCACGTCCCGGCTGACTCCGTCGTTGCCGTTGCCGGAGCTATCCTTTGCGTCTCCACAGAGTTTCCAATGGGCAAGCAGTCCCGAAGCGATGGCCTGCGCATCCGCCATGCGAGTTTCCTCCCTTTCTGTCTTGAATCGTGTAGACCTTATGTAACCGGGTCATGCCGGTAGATGCCGGTTCCGCGCAGGGAGGCACATCAGCAGACACACGGCCCCTGTCTGCTGATGTGCCTCCTGATTGACAGTCCGTCTGAAGCCGCCGGACAGACTAAGGGGCATCGGGGAAGCCATGCACCTCTTTGCACAGTTCGCCGCCGGTCCGCATCCACTTGGAGTGACCGTCTCCGAAGACATTGTTGACGCCGCCCGAATGCCGGGCCGAAGGCGTGCCGTCGCCAGGGACGCCCGCGAGTTTCGCCGAATCGGGCCAGTTGTACCACTGCATACACAGATCGAACGGCTCCGGGAACCACTGCGAGACATACCAGTAGGCCGTTGTCCCATAGCCGAGGTTGTTTCGCATCCAGCTATTGGGAACCGAATTGTCCAGCAGAACGATGATCTCGGCAGGATGGTTCAGGGAAGCCAGCGACACGCCCTGATAGATCGGGCCGACCCGGTTCAAACCGATCTGATTGCCGGGGAAGTAGCCCAACTGGATATTATAGGCGTAGCCTACGGCCCAGTCCATCTGATCCGGGCAGCGCACGATGGGGCCGTAGTTACCCGTGCCGCCGCCGGGCAGACCGGAAGGCCCGCCGTTTTTGATGTAGGGTGCGAGGGCGTCTCCCCAATATTTATACCCCCCTTGAATGGGAGAGCCTTCGATAACGAAGGTGGGGTTGCCGAAATCGTTCGAGAAGGGAAACAACTCGTCGTAGTCCTGCACATACATGGCGACGGCCGTTCCAAGCTGGCGCGTATTGGAGAGGCAGCTTGTGGCGCGGGCCTTTTCGCGCGCCTGGGCAAAAACCGGGAAAAGAATAGCGGCCAGAATCGCGATAATGGCGATAACGACGAGTAATTCAATAAGTGTGAAGGCGCTTTTACGTAGCGAACTCATCTTTTTTCTCCTTAAAGTCTCCGCTGCAATGAACACCGCAAAAATGGTCGTTATGAGGATGAGAGCAGGAGCGATCTTACAGGCTCAATAGGCTTCTCCTTTCCACCCGTTCGGCAGCGCCCCAGAATAGAGAACCGAAGCGTATTGGCTTCTTGATAAGGGCTTATCGGGCGGGCCGTCTCTGCCGCATCTCATTTTCGAGGTTGGCGGGGTCCGGCACGACCACACGGCCGGTTCCCCCCTCTGCTGTCGAGCCGGGGGGAAAATAGGTTCCGGGCGGCGCCAAGGGCTTGGGCTGCGTGGAGAGTGGCGGCGGCGGTTCCTGCCCGGGCCCAGGGCGAAAAGCGACCTGCCAGCCATACCAGAGGACGGCCAGAACCGCCAGAGCCAGCACGATCACCACCGTTTTCGTTCCGACTTCTTTCTTCATGGAGGACTCCCTTCGCTGAAAGGCCCATCATTAGCCTCAGTGTAGCAGCGTTGCAAAGCCGGAACAATGGAGTATCCGAGCATATATAGTACTATTTGCGTATTTTCCCCCAAAAAAATGCTACCGGGCGCTGTCCTCCTCGGGCAATCTGTGCAACTGACGGCGGTGGAATTCCCGAAATTTAGCAGGGGCCATACCGACCTGTTTCTTGAACAGACGCCCGAAATAGGAAGTATCGCTAAAACCTGCCAGGCTGCTTATCTGCTGTATGGAAAGCCGGGTCTCATTGAGATCGAGGAGCAGATGCTTGGCCGCTTCGATACGGCAGTGTATCAGGTATTCGATCACGCTCATGCCGATCTCTGTGCGGAAACGCCGGTTCAGTTGCGAGGGAGAGATAAGATGGCGGGAAGCGAGGCCCGACAGCGTGAGTGGTTCATTGCGATGTTGATGCATGAACTGGCAGACGCTCTGCACCAACAAGCTGGCTCTTGGCAGCGAATGCATAACCAGCGTCGTCTGCCGGCCGGGGAAAATGGCCTCCGAACTCAGATCGCGCTCTACCCTTTGCAACAGCCCCAGCATCAGATTGCCGACGACCTGATCGAAGCGGCCCGCCCGCATTCGCAGTTCGTCCAGGATGGCCTGGGCAATGGGTTCCAGGTAGTGATCTTCCACCGTGATGACGCCGTCGCTGTCGTGGGTCGTCCCGCGTGTGCGGCAGATATGGCAGAACAGTACGGAAGGCAGAAGCAACAGCCAGAAGACGCGCGAATAGGCGGTTTCGGGCGCAGGCCGCTCCCAGTGTGGTTTCTCCCCGCTGGTGCGGGGAACGCCGGGTGGGAGGACGAACAGGGTGCCTGCCGGGAACGTCAGCAGTTCGATGCCGGGCTGATGAAATCCTGCTGCACCGCCAACCGGCACATCTATGTTGGTTCCCAGAGCGAAATCGGCTTCGCCTTCGAGGACACAACCGATACCGATATAGCGCGGAGCGGCCATAAACTGTTTCGACCAGATACACTCATGCAGAGAGGGCGGTTTGAGCCGGGGAATCTCCGGCAGAGGCGGGCGATAGCCCAGTATCTTGACGCCTGGCGGCGCGATGACCGGCGGCTCGGCAAGCACAACGGGCAGCGCCTGTCCGGTGCTGAGCCAGGGAATTATCTTGCGGCGCAGCGCCTCCAGAGCCTTCTGGCGCACGGTGTCGCTGTTTTGCGGTATGTCTTCGTAGAGAACCGGACGCGCCTTTTCGACGTTGGCCCGCATCGTGTCTCTGTTTGGCATCGGATGACTCTCTAGGACTTACGCACATTTTGTCCTTGGTAAATCGGCCTTGACAGGCGAGGCAGGCATCGGCGATACTTTCTCACGCCTACCTTACCCAAACTCGAAGACCGGGACTAATCTAGTGTCTGTTAGCCGCACAAACGGCCATCTCCTGTGTCGAAGCGGCAGGGTCTTCAGTTTGCTCAAATTCTAGGTCATACTAACAGCAACACTATCCTTGCACTTTTTCAGCAAGCCCTGACAAACCCTCACTTTTTCCTCGGCGGCGGACACCGAGACGCTGTTGGGTATTCTGGCGCTCCGTTGGAAGATCGAAATCGCCTGCGATGATCTCAAAGAACTGTTTGGCAGCGATCATTACCAGATGATGAACGCGACGAGCACTCTGCGATTTTGGGCGCTGGCGTATTGTGCTTACCAGTTTTTGGAAGAACAACGCGCTCAACGCGGGATGGCAGGCTCCACGATAGGCACGCTCCGCCGCCAGATCGATAAGGAACACCAGAGCCACTTGCTGGAGTGGCTACGAGAAGGGTTTCAAAGCGGTAATGGCCCAAAAGAAACGAGGCAGCGACTCGCCGCATGAACAGTGCAAGGATAGTGGAACTTCTCGCCCGCCGTGAGTATAGCTCATATCAACGCTGCTGACAAGGGAAGATCACCCGGCAGCACGGCGCGGCCATCGTGCGCCGTGCGCTGGAAGAGCCGCAGCGCCAGATCGCCGAGAACGCCGGTCAGGAAGGCATGGATATTCTCGATGTGAGAGGAGGGAAACGCCGACTGCCGTTAGAAAATACGCCTGTGGATATCTATTGGGCAGTCCGGGAACAGAGGGCGCTCAGGGCCGGACATCGCGCTGACCGCCGCGCAGCAGGAGGCCGTCGTCGCACTCGCTCAGGCAGGCGGCAGCCTTCTCAGTCTGCGTCCCGCGTGCGAGTTGCGGCCTCTTTTCGGTCTCAAAAGCGTCTCAGATGCGCCCGATGTCGTCTGGAGCGATCGCTACCTGCGCCTGCGCGACGAGACGGTGTTGCAGTGTCACGGCCCGGCGGACTTGCTGGGAGTGGCAGGCGCGGAAACGCTGGCCTGGTACGAGGCGATGCACGAGGCCGTGCGCGCCCGCGACCTGATGAGCGTCAATGGCCGGGAGTGGTGCGATTTCAATGATGCGCGCCGGACGGTGCAGCTAGAGCGCGTGGAGGAGGGCTGGCAGCGGCGCGCCGAGCGTCCGATCCAGGGTTTAACGCTGCTCTGGCCGGAGCGCGTGCAGGGCGTGTGCGTCAACGGGCATCCGTGCGTGCTGCAGCGCGTTGCCTGGGGCGGCGTGGATGCGAAGGCGATGACGGTGGATGTTGATCCGTCGGAGGTCTTGACCCTGGCGGCGAGGACAAATAATCTCTGAACCGGCTGCACGAGACAAACGGGGCAAGGAGTTCCGAATGAGCATTGTGGACACGATCTGCGCGCTGTTCGCCGAGAAGGGAGAGGCGGCTTACTACGGGGAGGCGGTCTCGCAGCAAGAACACGCGCTACAGGCGGCGTACTGCGCGGAGAAAGAGGGAGCGCCGGATTCGCTGGTCGTCGCGGCGCTGCTGCACGACATCGGCCATCTGCTGCACAGCGGCCCGGAAGACATCGCCGACCAGGGCATTGACGCGCGCCATGAGGCCATCGGGCAGCTCTGGCTGTCGAGACACTTCGGCCCGGAAGTCACGGAGCCGGTACAGTTGCATGTGGCGGCCAAACGCTATCTCTGTGCCGTAGACCCTGCCTATCGGGGCCGGTTGTCTCCGGCGTCTGTCCAGAGCCTGGCCCTGCAGGGCGGCCCTTTCACGGCGGCAGAGGCGCGCGCGTTCGAGGCCAATCCCTACTATCGCGAGGCAGTGCGCCTGCGCCGCTGGGACGACGAGGCCAAAGTCCCCGGTCTGTCCGTTCCCGACCTCCCGCACTACCGCGCCCGGATAGAAGCCGCCCTGCACAAGCCCTGATCACAAACAAGCGGGAGGGAGCGGCGAGGTAAGAACGTTTCACAGAACGGTTCCCTCCCCTTACGAAGGGGAGGGTTAGGGAGGGGTTCTAACAGCTGCGCTAAGATCAGCCGACTTTTTCCGGGCGGCGCGGCCGCTTGGGAAAGGCCAGACGCAGGGGCAGGACGCGCTCGCGCCGCCGCTCCGCCTCCATGTTCAGGGCGCGCGCCTTCAACAGATCGTCCAGCGAGATCATCCCGACGAGTCGGCGCGTCCCGTCCCGCGCGATGACCGGCAGGCGCGTCCGGCCCGTCTCCGCCATCCGATAGACCACCACGCGCAGTGGCTCGTCTTCGTAAGCGACAATCGGGTCGGTCCGCATCCACTCGGCAAGCGGCGGCCCGGTTCCGTCGCGCCCCGGCTCCCGTATCCACTCCAGAAGCTGCTCCCGCGAAACCACGCCCGTGAGCCTATTCTGCGCATCCACGACCGGATAGAGACGCTGCGCGCTGCGCTGCCCGCTGCCATGATGGAGGCTCGTACTGAGCTCCTGAAGAGACATATCGGCGTGCAGCGCGACGATGTTCGTCCGCATCACTTCTCGCACAAAGAGAATCTCCAGGGGGTCAATGCTGTACTCCCGGCTCAGATGGTAGCCGCGCCTGCTTATCTTCTCCGTCAGGATGGAACGGCGCAGCGTGAGGACGGTAAAGCCGTGCGCCAGCGTGGTCGCCAACAGCAGGGGCAGCAGCACGTTGACATCGTGGGTCAGTTCGACGGCAAAGACGATACCTGTCAGCGGCGAGCGCATCGTGCCGCCCAGGATCGCGCCCATGCTGATGAGCGGCCAGAACCCCACGCCCTCGTTCGGCAGGAACATGGCTTCCAGCCCGCCGAGCGCGCCGCCCATCATCAGCAGGGGAGCCAGCACGCCGCCCGAGGTGCCGGAGCCGAGCGAGACGGCCCAGATGACCGATTTGACGAGCAGAATGCCCAGAATGAGCCGTCCCGGCACGTTGCCTTGCAGCAGCGCGCCGATGGTGTCGTAGCCGACGCCGAGCGCCTGCGGAAAGATCAGCCCGCCGAGACCGATCACCAGCCCGCCGATAGCGGGCCACCACATCCAGTGGATCGGCAGTTTCTGGAAGGCGTCTTCGGCACCATAGACGCCCAGAGTCAGCAGCGCGGAGAGCGCGCCGGCCAGCACGCCCACCAGCGCGCAGCCGAGCAGCCCGCCGGGGCCGATGAAGGTCGGATGCGGCGGCACAGGAAAGAGCGGCCCCATGCCCATGATGTAGCGGCGCACCGCGGCGGCTGTGGCGCTGGCGAGCGCCACCGGAATCAGGCTGCGTGGCTTCCACTCGAAGAGCAGCAGTTCCACTGCCAGCAGCACCGCCGCGACGGGCGAGGCGAAGGTCGCAGACATGCCCGCCGCCGCGCCTGCCACCAGCAGCGTCTTCCTTTCCGCGCTGGTCATGTGGAAAAACTGAGCGATCATCGAGCCGAACGCGCCGCCCGTCATGATGATCGGCCCCTCCGCGCCGAACGGCCCGCCGGAGCCTATCGAGATGGCGGAGGAGAGCGGTTTCAGCAGCGCGACCTTCGGCTCCACGCGGCTGCCGTTGATAAGAATGGCTTCGATGGCCTCCGGGATGCCGTGTCCGCGTATGCGCTCCGAGCCGTAGCGGGCCATCAGCCCGATGATCAGCGCGCCGACGATGGGGACAAAAATCTCCAGCAGGCCGAGTCGGTTCTGCGCCGGAGAGACCATCGCGGTACTCCAACGCTGGAAGAAGAACAGGTTGGTGAACAGGCCGATCAGTTTGAGCAGCGCCAGCGCGACAAAGGCGCCGAGGACGCCGATAGCGATGGCGAGCAGCGAAAGCGGGATAACGCGCCGCGTCGTCGTAAAGTCGCCGAGTTCGCTCTTTGCCTCGATAGGTTCCGGCGAACTTCCGTTCCGCCGGGAAGGCCCCTTACCCCTGGAATCCGAATCCGTCATCTGTGTTCCTTTGGAAACGCCCGATTTTGCACGATGTCCTCCTGTATAATATATCCCAATACGATATAAAAAAGCAACCTCTGGCCGGGTCTCTTTCCGGGAAGTCGGGCAGGGTATTGAGTGAAATGCCTTACAGTGGCTATAATAGAGAGCGCGCGCCCGGATGCGCGCAGAGAGGAGCAGGAAGATAGAGACACCGATGAGCAAAGCCGAATACGAGGCCCTGGCCGCGTTTCGCTACACGCTGCGCCAGTTCTTGCGCGGCAGCGAACAGCGGGCGCAAGAGGCGGGCCTGACGATTCAGCAATACCTGGCGCTGCTGGCGATCAAAGGGTTTCCGGGCCGGGACTATGTGACCATCGGGGAACTGGCCGAACGCCTGCAGATACGCCACCACAGCGCCGTCGGCCTGGTAGATCGCCTGGTGGCGCAGGACCTGGCGGCGCGAAAGCCCGCTGAAACCGACCGCAGACAGGTCTTCGTGGCCCTCACGCCGCGCGGCGAGGAGATTCTGGAAAAACTGGCGACGGCGAACCGGAGGCAACTGCGCCGCCTGGAACCGCAGCTCAATCTGCTGGCCGAGTGCCTGGCTGTGGAAGAAGATGTAGCTTCTTCGGCGCGCGAGGCGGTCCGCAAACCTGCCGCCCGTCCGGCGAAATCGGCATAAAGGCGGCGTCTCCAGCATCCCACGCCCGCCTGACGAACTCGATCACGTCCTCCTTTCCCGTCTCCCCTCCAGAGAGGCGGAAAGGAGGATCTGTTTTTGCGCCGGGAACGCCCACCGCAAATCCGGGAACCGGAGGGTCTCTCCATGCCGTCTGCCCTATCGGGAGGGAAGAACGGATTTTCTCTCCGAGGAGAAGACCATGCGTTCGGAAACCGTAACCGATCTTATCGCCCGCAGGAGTGGGCAGGGCCAATAGAAACAGGGCTGCAAAAGGCCGTTGCCGGCGCCTTCGCCGGCGGGTAGTAAGGATTTGTGTTCGGGACGAACTTTTGAAGGCTGCAAGGCGTTTCGGACCAGGATCGCGACCTCGCTTTCGCCAACATCAAGAAAGCCGCCGAATACTATCATCTGCATGTCGAAGAGCAGGACTGGCGCGACCTCGGCAGCAGACCGCATACGCCGAACCGCGCCCACTGACGCGCGGCATTCGCCTCTCCTCTCTCCCGCTCTCCTCTTCGGAGGAACGGGCGAGGGGACGGCCTCCGCCGCGCGCCTCCTTCAGCGATGGCTCTGCCGCTTCCGATAGTCGCGCGGGCTGATCCCGTTCTGACGCTTGAAGCGCAGGGAGAAGTAGAACGCATTCTCGTACCCGACTTCCGCCGAGATCGTCTGAATGCGACGGTTCGTGCGCTCCAGCAGCAGCTTCGCCCGGTTGAGCCGCTGCAGTTCAAGGAACTGAATCATGGACATGCCGACCTGACGGCGGAACAGATGCACCAGTCCCGATACCGACATGCCGCTCATCCGCGCCAGCATCTCCAGCGTGATCTTCTCCGTCAGGTTGTGGCACAGATAGTCCATGATGCGCTGCACGTGCGGGTCTACGCGCGACTGCTCCGAGTTGGGATTGACGGTATCGCACCAGAGCAGCGCCTCCTCCAGCGCGTTCTGCGCGAACATCTCCCGCATCCGCAGCGTCCCTATTGCGCAGCGGTGCATCTGCGCCAATCGCGCCTCCACCTGTTCCCGCACCTTCGCATCCCGCAGAGTCAGCACCATAAACCCCGGCCCTATCTCCGGCCAGTTCAAGAGCGGATACCACTCGGAACGCGGCTGAAAGTTCGTCCACAGGTTTTCCCAGATAGGGCGAGGCGGCTCGGCCACCATCGTATAGAGCGTGTAGGGACGGTGCAGCACGGCATCGCCCGGTTGGGCGACATATTCGCCCCCCCGATAGGCAAAGCGGCCCGCGCCTTTCACCGTATAGGTCAGCGCCCAGGAGTCCACGCCGTTTTCGTTCCAGATCGCGTCTTCTTTCCGGTCGAACGCATGGCCGGTGACGATCAGGCCGGACATCGTGGCATCGGAGATGGTACTTTGTTCGAGGGACGGATTGGGTTCCATTGTGTCTTGTGGGCCGCGTGACCATGCCAGAAAATAGAGTGCATTGCCGCGCAAGAGTGCGGGCGAAATGCCAGATATTATAGGTTTTTTGCCATCTGCGCTATTGTCATCCAGGCATTCTTGCCTTACTATACTAAAGGTAGCCCGCAAAGTCAAGCCGAGGCGGTAGACCCTGCGTCCTATTTGACTGCATCTAGAAAGGAGAGACAGCAAACCATGCGTCACCCTGCAAGCAAGCACGGTTTCACCCTGATCGAGTTGCTCGTCGTCATCGCCATCATCGCGATTCTCGCCGCGATTCTCTTCCCGGTCTTCGCCCAGGCCCGCGAAAAGGCCCGTATGACTGCCTGCCTGTCGAATACACGCCAGCTTGGCACGGCCCTGCGGATGTACTCTCAGGATTTCGACGAGACGTATCCACGCATCACGTTCATCGAAACGCCGGACTATTTCGATACGTATAACTGGCGCAACGCGATCCGCCCCTACGTCAAGAACAAAGGCATCTTCGCCTGCCCGTCCAATCCCTTTTCCCGGCCCAGCCCCGGCACGCTGCCGGTGACGGAAGATTTCGATACAGGGCGCGACCCGAAGGGCAATGCGGAAGGATGGTCGGAGGAGCCGGACCTGACCATGCCAGTCTCTTACGCGATGAACAGTTGCGCCTCGACCTGGCTGCCCGCCACCGGCCCCGATGCGGATCCTTCGCTCTCCGCACTCAGCGATGGAGCGATCAGCCGCCCGGCAGATACCATCGCCATCGGGGAAGTCGCCGCAGGCTGGTCGGATATCAATATGAACTGGGCCTATAGCAATCCCACCAGCGCGCAGTGCCAGTGGGGCTACTGGCATGGCAGTTCCTGGCCGGGCGGCAATCCGGCAGGCCCGGCGAACTGGACATTCTTCGATGGTCATGCCAAAGCGAAAAAGTGGTCCGCGACCGTCTATCCGCTCTATCAGAACAACTGGGAACTCAGCCCGGATCCGAACCCGAACAATACGTTCATTCACGGGTCCACGACCTGCGATGAACATCGCTTCCCGAGCGGCGTTCCACCGACCTTTACCTGTACGAACATGCGTTAGTACGCGCTTCTACCGAGAGAGGGAGGCAGACGCTTTCCTCTCTCGGTAGAGGAGAGCCGCTCTACGGAGCGTATCGCAGACAGTTTGATGAGGGAGAAGGAGATGAAGAGTTCCGTACCCACGCCTGTGGCCGTCGGCCTTGTGGTCGTGGTCGTCCTCGTTCTGGGTTATTTCTTCTGGCAGCGCTACTTTGCCCCTCCGAAAAACCTTCTGTCCGGGCCGGGCCACTTCGTGACGAATGCGAAATCCATACGCGAGGGAATGCGCGCGGCCAGCGGATTGCCGCCCGTCGGCAGCCCTCCTGCACAGAACAACCGGTAGCGCGCTGGCTGTGATACGCAAATCGCTCTTGCCTATGTCCTCTCCGGTTCGTCCCACCCGCTTGCGTACCGGTTTCGCCCTGGGACTGCTGGCGCTGGCAGTGGTCGCGTGGGCGATCGTGCTGGCGCGGCAGTTCCGAGAGGCTCCTGTGCAAAAGCATATTGATGCGGCTATCGAGTATACGAACGCAGGGCAGGCCCGCCAGGCCGAGCGGGAGTGGCGCGAGGCGCTGCGCGCGGCCCCCAACAACGCCGATGCCTGGGAACAGCTCGGCGAACTCTACGCTTCCGCCCACGACTGGCCTCGCGCGGTCGAAGCCTTCCAGCGACTTCAGCAGCTAAAGCCGGAGACGCCACACGTTTACGAGCGTCTGGCGGCCGCTTCTCTGCGTACCGGGAACGAAGTCGCCGCGCTCAAGTACTCCCAGGAAGAGTTGCGTCGGGATCCCGATAACATCACCGCGCTTGCCATCACGGGATTTCTGTATGGCGACATGGGCGACAAGGAGAAACAGTTGCAGAGTCTTCGCCGCCTGGTGCAGGTCCGTCCGAACGAGATGGATTTTCTCCTGATGCTGGGGGAAGCTCTGGTAAACCAGCAGAAATACACCGAAGCGCGTCCTATCGCAGATCGCATTCTCGAACAGAACCCGGACAGTTCGTTCGCGACGATGTGGCGCGGCCTGATCTTGCTGAATACGGATCATACGCCGCAGGGAGAGGCGCAGGCGGAGGCCGATCTGTTGCGCGCGCTGCAACTGAATCCGCAGAACCGTCTGCCACGCCTCTACCTGGGGCAGCTCTATCGGCGGCAGAAGAAGCTGGATAGAGCGGTGGCAGAGCTGGAGGAAGCCGCGCGTCTGATGCCGGGCCGAACCGCTGTCTTTTACGAACTCGCCGGAGCCTATGCGCAGGCCGGGCAATCGCAGAAAGCGGCGCAGGCGCAGGCACGCTTCAAGGCGCTGGAACAGGAGAGAGACCGGCTGGGCCATCTGGAAGAACTCTGCGCCGCCAACCCGAACGATTTCGACGCGCATCTGCAATTGGGGCTGACGATGCTCCAGCGCGGGGACATCCGCCGCGCCAGTTCCCATCTGACGAGCGCGCTGCGCCTCCGGCCCAACGATGCGCGCGTGCGCACGGCCCTGCAAACACTATCGGCACAGACAGGCATGGCCGGGCCGGACGCGCTCCTGCGGAACCGAACGGGGGAGGCCGCGCCCGCCGCGCCGCCGCAATGACACGAGCGATGACAGCCCGACTCCCCCGCGTGAAACTGGCCTATATCGGCGGCGGCAGCCTGTTCGTTCCCTCCATCGTCAACGGAGTGGGCCAGGTGATGCAGCAGAGCGTCCTGCCCTTCGAGGCGGAACTCTGCCTCTACGACATCCGCCGCGAGAAGGCCGAGCGGATGCAGTCTTACGCCGAGGTCGTGCGCAGCGCCTGGAACGTGCCGGTGCGCGCGACAGTGGCGGAGACGCGGGAAGCGGCCTTGCAAGGGGCCGATGTCGTGCTGGTCTCGGTCTGGCTGCACGAGGAACATATGCAGCTTGATCGCCTGTGGGAACAGCTTGGTTTTCGCGTGCCGGGCGAGGGGCCGGAGGTCGCGGCGTGGGCGGTCGCCTGCGCGCCCTGGAGCCTGGGCGTCGCGGAAGGGATGCAGCGGCTCTGCCCCGGCGCGCTCTTCATCACGCTGATGAACCCGACCGACGTGATGGCGGGCGTCGTCAACGCCGTCGGGGTGCGCGCGGCGGGCCTCTGCGTCGAGACGGACGGGCTGCGCGGCGCGCTGGCCTACTACTTCCGCGTGCCATACGAGAGCCTCTCCCTGAAGCACGCGGGCGTGAACCATGACGGCTGGGCGCTGGATTTTACGGTCGCGGGGCAGGACGGCTATGCGCTCTGGCGGGAACGCTGGGGCGAGATCGCGCAGGACGCCGATTTTCATCCCGGCAACCGGGGCATCCTCCCGATTCTGGAACTGACCGGGCATCTGCGCAGTTCGGCCTATCACAACTGGCCTTATGAGGTTTCTGCCACGCCGGAGCAGAAGGCGCGCTGGGAAGCGTGGCGCGGCAAGCGGGAGAGCTATGTCGCGGCGGTGGAGACGGCCCTGCAAACCGCCGAGCCGATCACCGATCCGCCCGGCATCCATCCCGAACGCTCGAAGCTCAACTATCCCTACACGGGCATCACGGTCGGCAGGCTGCTACAAAGCATAGCGACGGGATGGGCCAATACGATCCCGCTGCAGATACCGAACCGGGGCGCGATCACGAACTTCCCGGACGAGGCCATCGTGGAGATTCCGGCGCTCGTGCAGGGCCGAAGCGTGCAGGGCTTGCCGGTCGGCGCGATGCCGGAGTGGCTGGGCGGCACGACGCGCCTGCAAGCGATTCAGCGCCGCCTCTTTGTGGAGTATGTGCTGACTCGCGATCTGCCGACGCTGAAACGCGCGCTGGCCGTGCTGCCCATGTTCGCGACCGTCCAGCAGTTCAACGCCTATGCGGAGGCGCTGCATACCGCTTTCCCTGGCAGCCCGCACGTTTATGGACGGACAGATTCTCTGTCAACGGAAGGAATTTCGGTTCATTGACATATAGTGTGGTGGGATTTGTGCGCGGCCTTCAAAGGCCAGTCTGAAGGTGCAAAGCCTGCCTTCGCAGGCTGGAGTCCACGAAGGTGGACTTGGCAACTCCAGACCGGGGTTTCAACCCCGTGTCCAAACAGAATCCCACTTTTCATCAAGGAACCGGAATTCATTCCCTTGTGACGAACGCGACGGTTCCCTGTTCACCCTGGAACAGCCTGTCAGGAGGAAATTCGTGGCCGAACTCTGTCTCGTCGGCTATACCTATCGGGGGTATCCGATGCGCTATGCCTTCGAGCGGGCGCAGGCGTTCGGGTTTCAGGCCGTCGAACTGCGCGATTTCGAGGATTGCGATCTGTCCACGCCGAAGCGGGCCGCCGAGTCGCTGGAACGCGCAGCCGAACTCGCCGGAAGCTGCGGCCTGGCGCTGCGCAGCCTGTTCTATGGGCCGCTGCCGGTCTCGCGGGAACGAGAGCGAGCGGCAGAAGAAGCCGCTTATGAGAAAGTGATTGCGACGCTGGCAGAATGGCGAGTTCCGATACTGCATACCCGCCTGAGCTTGAGACGGCGCAGTGGGGTTGGAGAGGTCGTTGCGGCGGAGGCCGATGAGGACGATTACAGAGCGGTGCAGGAGACTCTGCGCCGGGTCGTTCCGATGGCGGAAGCCTGCCGGGTGCGGATCGCCCTGGAGACGCACATGGACACGATTCACGACGCGGCAGCCTCGCAGTTGCGCATCGTGTCCGAATGCGATTCGCCCTGGCTGACCGCCTCGCTGGATTTCGCGAACATGCTCATCACGAACCCGCGCGAACCGCTATGGGAAACCATTCAGGCGTTCGGGCCGCGCATCGGCTACACGCACTGTAAAAACGTCAAACTCTCGCCGACCGGCTACGACTGGAACCTGCCGCTGCGCTACGGCGACATCAACTATTTCCGGGTCTTGCAGGCGCTCAGATCGGCGGGCTATTCCGGCCCGCTCGCCATCGAATACTGCGGAACCGGCGACCCGGACGTGTTCGCGGAAGAGGACGCCCGCTACCTGTCGGGTCTGGCCGCGCGGGTCGGAATGTAGAGCAGACACTTCCCTGCCAGGAGCGGGGACAAGGAGAGAATGCATGAGTGAGGACGCCTTCCAGTACCGCGTCTCCTGTGGATGGGTGCGCGACCTGGCCTCCGAGCCGACACCGGCCGATAAGTGGCCGTGCATCCGTTGGGACGAGCAACTGCTGGCCGACCAGATACGCTTTCTGGACGCGCAGCAGGAGTTGGGCGTGACCTATAACCAGGCGTGGGGACTGTTCATAGACCGTTCCTGGCCGGTTCCTCTGGAAAACGTTATCTCGGCGGACAGGGAGGCGAAGCTGCGGGCGTTCGTCGAGGCGGCGCATGAGCGGGGCCTGAAAGTCCTGTCCGGCACGGGCATCTATTCGTGGGGCTTCGACGAGGTCATCCAGCAGGTTCCTGCGGTCTCGGCGGGCCATGCGCACGCCATGTGTCCCTTCCGCCCGGAAGCCTGGGACTGGCAGCGGCGCGTGCTGGACTTTCTCATGCAGTCGCGCTGGGGCCTGGACGGGATCAGTATGCAGTCGGCGGATCAGGGCCGCTGCAACTGCGAACTGTGCAGCAAGCGCTCGCCCGCCGAGCATCACGCCGATATTCTGGTGCGTTCTGCCGACTACGCCCGCGCCGGTCGCCCGGACTGGACCATCGGGCAGGCTTCCTGGGGCTTGCAGGTAGAAGACCCGAACGAGATGGAACACATTCGGCGCATCTCGAAATCGGTAGACTACATGATCGAGGTGCGCGAGCGTTCCGCGGACGCCGGTCTGCGCCCCAACCTGGTGAAGCGCCTGCAATGCGCGTTCGGCTCGGTCGGCGGCGTCTTTGTCGAGCCGCCCCAGCACTGGGATCGCCTGCGCTGGTTCGTCCCCAGCGGCCTCGGCTCCGCGCGGGCGCTCAAGAAGCTGTGGGCCGATGGCGGGCGCTCCTGCGAATACTACTACCGTCCGTTCGCCAATCCCGCCGATGAAGTCTCCTGGCGCACCGGGGCCAGAATCCTCTCCGCGCCCGCAACGGAACCCGAAACCGCGCTGATGGAGGCGCTCGGAAAGGTCTACGGCGTCTCCGGTGGCGCTGCACAGGCACTCGCCGACTGGTACGCGCGGGGTGAAAACGCCTACTTCTCGCGCACGAATTACAGGGTCGGCAACGGGCCGCTCTCGCTGGAGCCGCTCGTCTGGAAGGAGAACCCGTCGGTCTCCGGCCCGCCCATCTATCTGAGCGAGCGGATGACCCCGGAAGTGCGGGCGGACTACGCGAAGGAACTCGAAACGCTTAAAACGGAACTCGCCGCGATGCCGATTCCCAATCGCGAGGCGGCAGACAGGACGCTCCGCAGCATAGACGGCACGCTGCGCGACATCGCATCCCTGGCTTAGGAGGAGAGACACCATGCCCCAACCGCAATATCACCGCCCCGGCACGCTCTGGTACGTCAGCGATGGCTACATCTGGGACGATCTCCCGGCCAGTTATCGCCGCGAACCCGGCAGGCCGCTGGAATGCTCCTCCAAACTGTTCGTCTACAACCCGCAGAACCAGAAGGCACAGGTAACGGCCCGCTTCTATCACACGGACAGGCCGCCGACTGCGATCACTTTTGCAGTAGAAGCGGGGCAGATCGCGCAGCAGGAACTTGCCAGCCTGAGCGAGATACCGCACAAGCAGGCGTTCTGGATCGCGGTGGAGTCCGATATTCCCGTCCTGCCGCAGGCCCGCCACGAGGACTTCACCTTTTGGGACCCGGTTCCCGATGCGCTGGTGGCCGTGTCGCCCTATCCCGGCCCGCTCGAAGACGAGACCTCCTGGGTCTTCCCGGACTGCTACTGCTCCGGCGGGCAGCCCTGGTACGAGCGCGAACTGCTGACCCTCATCAATCCGGGCAAAGAGGCGGTCAAGGTGCGGGTGCGCTGGCTGCTGCGGGCGCGCGACCTGGGAGCCGAGGAGACGTTCGAGATACCGGGCGAGCGCGTGCTGGCGCTGGACGTATGGGAGCGCGCCCCGCTGATGCTCGGCAGCAAGAACGGCCCGCCGGTCAAGATTACGGGCGACCATGCGGTGCGCGTGGATGCAAGCGGCCCGGTTCTCACGCAGACGACGCGCCGCTGCCGCTGGATGGGACAGCCCTCCATCGTCGGCTCGCGCAGCACGATGGCGGTTCCTCTGCGCGCGCCCGCGCCGGAGGTCTGGCACTATCCGGGCGGTGACATCGTGGATCGCGGCATCCTGCCCCGCGACAAGAACTGCGACGTGACCTGGAACCTGCTGTTTACGCACAACCTGAGCGAGACGGAACCGACCCGCGCGACCGTCACCTTCCACAACGGGGACGGCAGCACGACGCAGTCGGAGCCTCTGCCCATCCCGCCGTTGAAGTCCGACCTGGAATGGCTGCATCTGTCGCCCTGGCTCGGCAAGCATACGGCCTATAACACGCCCTACGCGCTGACCGTGACCGCCGAGAGTCCCGTCGTGCCGGACATCTGCGGAGGCGAGTTCGAGATGTGGAGCCAGGTCTGTCCCGGCGCGATGACGGCGGTGAACTTCTATCCGGGGCCATTGACGGAGGAGCGGGTCTGGTGGCTCGGTATCGGCCATGCCGGAGGCGTGGACGACCGCAATACGGAGTGGCAGCAGTCGTACCACCTGTTCAATCCCGGCACGTCGCCCGCCCGCGTCACCCTCTCCTTCCTGGGACTGGCGGACGGCCAAACG
>DASRGL010000008.1:0-8521 GCA_035651115.1 Chthonomonadaceae bacterium | reverse complement strand
GCCCGCAGACGGGAGGGTTCCGAACGATTGACTGGGACGCGGTCAAGCTGGACGGCACGGACTTCGGCGGCAACACGACCGTGGTGGATCTCAACCACACCATCGGCATTCCGACCAATCGCTTCCAGGCGCGCGGCGTCGTCTTCGAGGAGGTCTATGCCGTCAGCGGCGACCAGTTCGCCACCGTCAACCCGGCCACCGCAGGCCAGTTCAACAACTTCAGCCCCAGCAATACGTTCGTGATGTTCGACCAGACCAACGGGCAGTTCGAGGATCGGTTCATAGACCAGCACTTCACGCTGGCAGGCACGGCCACGCTCGCTGGGACGCGCGGGTTCGGGGCGATCTTCAACGATGTCGAACTGCCCGGCTCCAGCAGCATCGAGTATTTCGGGCGTGACGCCAGTAACAACAAGGTCAGCCTGGGCAAATTCAACGTGGCGACGGGCGCGAGCGGCGAGTCCGAGTTCCTCGGCGTGCTGTTCGATCAGCCCATCGTCACCGACGTGACGCTGACCGTCGGCACGAACGCGCTTTTCAGCTTCGACGGGACGACGCTCGCCTCGTTCGGGGCGCAGAACCTGGCGAACGGCATTGACCTGGCGATCACCGACGACTTCGTGTTTGCCGAGCCGACGCAGTTCACCGCCGTTCCCGAACCCTCCACAGCGGTTCTCTTCGCGTCGGGAACGGCGCTGCTGGCGGCCCAGAGGCTGCGGCGGCTCCGCAGGAAGTAGGAGATTCCACGCCGGGCAGAGCCATTCTGCCGCAGAGAGCGGAACTCGCGGAAGCAAGAGGAGAGGAACAGCGAGACGGGGAGAGAGGCTGCCGCGCCGGAAAGCGTCAGTCGCTCTCCCCGTCCGTTTCGCCGAAGAGGGACTGCAGGCGGCCCGCGAGGTGCTGTTCCAGCGCGGCAAAGGACATCTCGAAGGCGAGCGTCCAGAGCATGATCAGCGCCTCCTCAGTGGGGCGCTCCAGCACGCGGGCAAAGAAGTCTTTCAGAATCTCTTCATAGGTCGTCTTGGGTTCGTTCAGTTCGATGCGGCCCCGCATCTCATTCTGGAAGATGTCTTCCTGGTAGCGATCCATGAACTCGCGGACGTTGGCGGGCGTGGCCTTTTCCAGGTTGCGCCCGAACTCGCGCAGCACTGCCGCCCGAAATTCCGCCAGCTTCGACGCGCCGCCTCCCGATTCTTCCGCATCGTCCATCGCTTGCCCTACTCCTCGCCCGCACCAGAATTGAGACCGAGACTAGATTCGGCGGCGCGCGCCGGGCTTCCTGCTTGCTTCGCAGGCGCGGAGAGACGCCGCTTCCGTCTCAGGGCGACCTTCTGGCGAGGCTCTGCGCCGCCGGAACGGCCTGATAACGCGCCGGCCCCTGGAAGGTCAGAATCGCGTCGTGATCCATCTCCAGCGTTCGCGTGGCCGGATCGAGCGTCAGCGCCGCACGGTAGGCGGCCTGGCCGATCCGCAGTTCCAGCACGCGGCCATTCTTTATACGATACGTTCCCGCCCAGGTCACCGTTACCGCATGTCCGTCCGCGCTGGCCTCGACTTTCTCCACGCTCTCATCCGGGAACGGCATGGTCGTCGTCGCGGCGGGCGTCTCGCCGTGCAGGCGCGTCTCCCCCTCGATCTTGCCGCCGCGCAGCGTCATGCGCTGCGACAGGATGACCGAGTCGGCGTTCTGTCCGACCGGGTCGCCATGGATGGATTGAAGTTCCCAGGTTCCCTCGACTGCCTGCGCGCTCAACGGCGGAGCCGCTTTCGGGCCGCGCCCATGAGCGATTCGCACGCCGACAAACACTCCGACCGCGCAGACCAGCGCCAGCAGTGTCTGCACGCGACTTCGCATTCGCGCCCCGTTCATCACCGGGGTCGGTTCGTCTACCCCTCGCCTGCCTGCTTTCCGCAACGCCATTGCCTCTGCTTCCTCCTCCTTACGTTATCGGCAATCGGCGCGGAAATTTGAACCACCCGCTGTGCTAGCGGCACGGAGACACCGAGGAAAAGCGCACAGAGAAACCAGGAGTAAGAGCCGTGTGCTTCCTATTCCTTCGTGTGCTGCGTGGATTCAACTCTCTGCTCTTCTTGCTTTGCTCGGTTTTGGCTTTTCCTCGGTGTCTCCGTGCCGCTAGCACAGCGGGTGGTATCATATCACGTCTCGGTAGACGGCGCTTCCAGGCGCAGCGCCAGCGCGAAGCCGACGGCGACGACGAGCGCCGTCAGGAGGAAGAGGACGGGAACACCCGCCACGCTGACCAACTGTTTCTGCTGCACCAGCAGGCCCCCGAAGAACGGATAGAGCGCGGCGGGCGTGAACAGCAGATTGATGAGCGCGACGAAGATAGGCCGCTCCTCCTCGGCGATATGCGACAGCAGGAAGTGGTTCAGGGCGATCCAGAGGCCCCAGCCCAGGCTGCCGCCCATGAAGAGAAAGACCAGGCCGAAGAGAACCGGCGAGAGATTGCCGAGTGTCAGGGCGAGCAGAGGAGAGAGCAGACAGCCCAGCGCCACGCCTTTGACGGCGGCTGCCGGGCCGCGCCGCTCGCTCAGGAACGTCCAGAGCGGCATCAGCAGGACAAGGCCGACGGCCATCCAGACCTGATAGAGGCCGCCCCACTGATCGCCCAGGCTGAAGCGGCGGGTCGCGTAGAGGACGTAGAAGGGCGCGGAGGCCCCGCCGAATCCAACGAGAAGCTGGATGATGGCAAGGCGCTGGAAGGTCGGGTTGGCTCGAATGAGCGCAGGAACCCGGCGGAAATAGTCGCCCAGCGGCGGATGCTGAAGTGTCCGGGTATAGGCGGGCGCGGGCGGCTCTTTGATGAGCAGCACACCGAGCAGGGAGAACTGCATGAAAATAGCGAAGACGCCGGTCAACAGCGCATAGTTGGCCGGGTAGGGCAGATGCGGCGCGTTCAGCACATGCTGCACGATCATCCCGGCGATAGCAATGCTCACCACGCCGGAGATCAGCTGCGTGGTCGTGAAGAAGCGTCCGCGCGTGCGCGTCGAGAAAGAGCGGGCGATAACCTCCGTCCAGGGAACGCAGACCAGCCCATCGCCGAGCGCCCAGCCGGTCATCAGGACGACCACGGCAAGAAGGGCCGCCAGGCGCGCGCTTTCCGAATCGGCGGCGTGCCAGAGGAAGAAGGGCATCAGGAGCAGCGGAAGGCGTGTCGTGCAGAGCGCCCAGTTGATAAAGGGCTTCTGGCGCGGGCGTCCGTGCGTGGCGTAGGCGACGAGTACCTGAAATCCGTTGTAGGTCAGCGAGCGCAGCGCGGCGAACGCGCCGATGAGCAGTCCGGAGGCTCCCAGGCGTTCCATCATCAGCGGCAGCACGGCGCTTAGGTCGAGGAACGCCATGCCTATCGAGAAGCAACTGACATCGAAGACCAGCGTCGCCAGGTTCCAGCGCACCAGGCGCGGATCGTGTCTGTTCTCCTCGTTATCGAGTGCGGTGGGCGCGGCGCGGGAGGCTTCGGGTAGCGAAACGGCCTCTTCCGGCGGGATGGCAGTTGTCGGGTCGCTGGCGTGCGGCATTGTGTCGGTTGCGGTCTCCTGGAAGGTATCGCTGGCGCGGCGTCCTCCAGCTTCATCGGGCGCTATCGAACGCAGGGCAGGTGCAAAATCGGTAGATTCAGGATACCCGAAAAAGGCGTCCGTCCTAACCGCGCCTTTGTGCCGAATTCTGGCGCTGGCAGGACGCAACGGCCGGTCGGAACGTCGGGACAGGGCGCGAGCGAATCTCTATGCACGATAGCAGCTTAGGGGATCATCGGTTCATCGCAGGCTTCGGGCGAAGGTCTGAGGTGGGGTGGTGTTGGGCGGTGGAAGGGAAGGGGGCGCGGGCGTAAATCGAATCGGGGTCAGCTTCAGGACGGAACTGTGCCGGGAAGCGGGCGTAACCACAGGGGAGGCTGTGGACTGGGGGGATGAGGACAGACTCATCCTGCCGTGCGCGTAGCCGAGGCGATAGCTGGACCAGAGCAGGCTGATGAACGCGAACAGGCCCGCCAGACCCGTCGAAAAACGTATCCAGCGCAGGCGTGAATGCACCCGTTTGCGGGCGAATGCGGCCGGCGCGGCCGGCGCAGGCGGCAGCGCGGCCATGATCGAATCCACTGACCGTTTGAACTGCAACGAGGACGGGAGCGGCACACACTCGCGCCACTCCCGTTGAAGCATCGCATCGGTTGTTCGCAGCGCGTCCAGCCCGGCAGCGCACTCGGCGCACTTCGCCACATGGGTTTCGACGACGCGGCGCTCGTCCCCATTCAACTCATTATCTACATACGCCGCCAGGTTTGCCATGACCAGATCGCACGGATTGTCCTCGCCACTGCCGCCGTCGGCAAGACCCGGCGGCGGCACAATGGCGAACGAACCGGACGCAAAGCCCGGCAGGACGACGTTATCCGCATTCTGCGGATCGACTCTATGGTGAAGACGGGAACGGTTTAGCATTTTACGACCTCTTCTAATGCCTCGCGCAGGCGCGCGCGTCCCCGGTGCAGCCACGACCGCACACTGTTGACCGGCACGCCCATCAGGTCGGCGATCTCCTCATAGGATAGTCCCTCGAGCAGCCGCAGACCGAGCGCGGCCCGCTGCGGCGCAGGGAGGAAGTCGAGTTCCATCTGAATGCGCGCCCGCTCTTCCGCCCGCCAGAACCGCTCTTCCGGGTCGTCCTCTTCCGAGGCCGGAAGCGTATCGGCCAGCAGGTCCAGAGAGTAGGAGCGCGCCATCGCCTGCGCCGACGCGCGCTGCGCGCGGTTCAGGCAGTGGTTGACGGTCAGGCGACGCAGCCACGCGCCGAAGGCGCCGCGCCCCGCGAACTGGCCCAGCGCCTCGTAGACGCGCACGAATACCTCCTGCGTGGCGTCTTCGGCGTCTTCGGGGTGACGCAGGATGCTGCGGCACAGGCGATAGACGGCGTTGTAGTGCCGCTCGACCAGCGCGCGGAAAGCGTTCCTATCGCCCGCCAGAGTGCGAGCGACCAGCTTTTCGTCCGTTGGAGTCAGGTGCATCGTGGTTTCGCCTGCCTATCCGGGCGGCCCGACTTCGACATGGCCCTTGTGAGCCACGAATTCCGCCGCCTTAAGTAGGGACAGGCCGCGCGCCGGAAAAGTTGCAGCGCGCCGAACTTTTTTTGCAGAATTTTTTTGACCCCACCCCTCCCCTTCGTTAGGGGAGGGAGTCCAGTCCGGCTCTCGCCTGCTTTACGAAGGAGAAAGCCACCAGACAGTTGCCCCTCCTTACGAAGGAGGAGCAGGGAGAGGTTCCAGAAGTGAGGGCTAAAGTTTCCCGATGAAAGCCTCCGCTCTCTCCCGCAGGGACTGCGCATTCGAGGCCGTGAGGTCTTTCAGCATCACGGCCAGGTTCAGGCCGTCTACAGAACGCTGCAACTAAGCTGCCGTCTCGTCGCGATAGCCGTTCTTGAGATACTGCCGCGCGTTGTTGAGCGAAGCGTAGAACGCGCTCGTTCCGAGGCGGGACGGGTGGCCGGTCGCGTCCTGGAACTGGAGTTCCAGCGAATCCAGACCGATGGAGACCTCAAGCTGGAAGGTAGAGGAGGTTATCATGCGGGGCGGTTCATTGGCGGGTGGCGGCTCGTTTTTCAGTTGGGAAAGGATCTCGCGCGGGCTGGAGGACGAGGGCGGGGGCGGCGTCGGGGCGGGCTTGGGTTGCGGGTCTGGTTGAGGCGCGGATGTCTTGCGCTCCGCCGCCTGCCTCGCGCCCTCTTGACGCGATGCCCCGAAGCCTGTATACTTCTTTGCATGTCCGACTCCAACGCTACCACGCCTTCCGGTCGCCCCTTGCCGACCTCCGTGCCGCCGGGCTACATGGGCAACACGCCCCTGCTGCGGCAGTATTTCGCCACGCGCGCCGAACACCCCGGCATCATCCTGCTCATGCGCGTCGGGGACTTCTATGAAGCCTACGGCGACGATGCCGAGACCATCGCGCGCGATCTGAACATAACGCTGACGGGACGCGAGGACGGTGGCGTGCGCGTGCCGATGGCGGGCGTGCCGCACCACGCCTACGAGCGGTATCTGGCGCGGCTGATCCACAAGGGGCGGCGCGTCGCCATCATGGATCAGATCGAAGACCCCAAGTACGCCAAAGGGCTGGTCAAGCGCAAGGTCACGCGGGTCGTCACGCCGGGAACCATCCTCGAAGACAACATGCTCGACGCCAAGAGCAACAACTACCTGCTCGCCGCCGTCGTGGGCGATCCGGTCGCGGGCATCGGCGTCGTGGACGTCTCCACCGGCGAGTTCCTGACCACCGAGATCGAAGGCGAGCGGCGCGTCGAGCAGTTATTGGACGAGATCCTGCGGCTGGAACCGGCGGAGATTCTCGTGCCGGAAGACGCCTCCGAAGAGTTTGTCGAGGCGATCCGCCTCGCCTGCTCGGCCACCATCACGCCCTACCAGCCGCGTGACGGCAGCATGAGCCGCCGGAGCCAGAACAGCCGGGACGTGCTGCTGGCCCATTTCCAGACGCAGTCGCTGCGCGGGTTCGGCTGCGAGGAGTATACGGCGGGCCTCGACGCCTGCGCGCTCGTCCTGCGCTACCTGCAGGAGACCCAAGTCAATGCCCTGCCGCACATCCGCGCGCTCAGCACCTATTCGGCCCGCGAATTCATGGTGCTGGACGGCCCGGCCCGGCGCAACCTGGAACTGACGACGGCCTTCGGGGAGGGCGGCAAGAGCCGGACGCTGCTCGGCGTGCTGGACGAGACGGCGACCGCGATGGGCGGGCGGCTGCTGCGGCGCTGGCTGGAGGAGCCGCTTTTGGACGTGGGCCGGATCCAGCGGCGGCACGAGGCGGTGGAAGAACTGGCGCGCGATGTCATCCGGCGCGGCGACATTGCGGAACTGCTGCGCGGCATGGGCGATATGGAGCGGCTGGTCAGCCGGGCGGCGGCGGGCCTGGCGAACGCCCGCGATCTGGTCGCGCTGAAGATGGCGTTGCTGCGCCTGCCGGAACTGGCCGCGACGCTGGCCGGAGCCTGTTCGGAGAAGCTGGCAGACCTGGGAAGGCGGCTGGCCTGCCCGCCGGACGTGGCGAACCGCATCGCGCAGGCCATCACCGACGACCCGCCCGCCGGATTGAAAGAAGGCGGCCTGATCCGCCCCGGCTACAGCGCCGAACTGGATAAACTCCTGACCGCCTCCGCCGATGCCAAGACCTGGATCGCTAACCTGGAAGCGACGGAGCGGGAGCGCACAGGCATCGCCTCGCTCAAGGTCGGCTACAATGCCGTCTTCGGCTATTTTATCGAAGTTACGAAGGCCAACCTGAACAAAGTCCCGGACAACTACATTCGCAAACAGACCATCGCGAACGGGGAACGCTATATCACGCAGGAACTCAAGGAGTACGAGCGGCTGGCGCTGGGCGCGGACGAGAAGGCGGTCGAGCTGGAGTACGAACTGTTCCTGGGCGTGCGGGAGCGGGTGGCGGAGGCGGCCTCGGACGTGCTGGCGGTGGCGCGGGCCGTCGCGGAACTGGACGTGCTGACCGGGTTTGCCGAGGCTGCGGTGCGCAACCACTATGTCCGGCCCGTCGTCAACGACGAAGACCGGATCGAGATCGCCGGAGGGCGGCATCCGGTCATCGAGCGCATTCAGACGAGTACGGCCTACATTCCCAACGACTGCCTCCTCGACGCCGACAGCCGCATGTACATCATCACCGGGCCGAACATGAGCGGCAAATCCTCCTATCTGCGGCAGGTCGCCCTCATCGTCCTGATGGCGCAGATCGGCGCGTTCGTTCCGGCGGACAGCGCGACTATCGGCGTGGTGGATCGCATCTTCACGCGGGTCGGCGCGCACGATGAACTGGCGAGCGGGCAGTCCACCTTCATGGTCGAGATGAACGAGACGGCCAACATCCTCAACAACGCCACGCCGCGCAGCCTGGTCGTCCTCGATGAGATCGGGCGGGGAACCAGCACCTACGACGGCCTCTCCATCGCCTGGGCCGTCGCCGAGTGCCTGACGCGCATCGGCTGCAAGACGCTGTTCGCCACGCACTACCACTACCTGAACGAACTCGCCAAACACTTCCCGACTGTGCGCAACTTCCGCGTGGCCGTCAAGGAGCAGGGCGATCACATCGTCTGGCTGCGCAAGCTGGTTCCGGGCGGCACGGATCGCAGCTACGGCATTCAGGTGGCGCGGATGGCAGGCGTGCCTGCCGAGGTGATCGAGCGGGCGCGCGAGGTGCTGAAGGGGCTGGAACGCGGCGGCGCGGGCGCGACCAGAGACCTGATCAACAGCGGAGAGAGCGTCGCGCCGCGCACACAGAAGGTGCAGTTGACGCTCTTCGAGGCGGAGAAGCATCCGATCTTGGAAGAGTTAGAGACGCTGGATGTGACCGCCCTGACGCCCATCGAAGCCCTGATGAAGCTGGACGAGTGGAAGCGCAGCCTTCGTCAACAGTGACTACTCCCCTGCCTAAAGGCACGAGGCTTCGCGGTTGCGATTGCGACGCTTTCATCCCC
>DASRGL010000007.1:0-2118 GCA_035651115.1 Chthonomonadaceae bacterium | reverse complement strand
CCGCAGCTTCCTGCCGCTGGCGCAGATGGCAGGCACGTTGTGCAGATAGGGATACTGCGCGCAGGCCGCGCGCCACTCCGGGCCATTATAGACATCCTTGCGCGGCGAGTTCTGCTCGGTATAGCGCAGCAGCCGCAGCGAGCCGGAATAGGAGGTGATGAACTTGATATACTCCCAGGCCAGGCCCGGGTGCCGAGAACGGCGCGGGATCACCAGCATATTGCCCCAGGTCAGCGTAGAGGGCGTCTGTCCGTGCGGGCCGGGAGGGAAGGCGGTCATATCGAAGCGCAATCGTCCCTCTGTGTTGCGGGTGATATACTTTCCGGCCCAGGTCCCGGCGACGACACAGGCGACCTTGCCCTGGTTGAATACCTCGTCATCGGACAACTGACGGCGAAACGGCGGGCTGACGTGATCGCGCCAGTAGAGGTCGAGGAGGAACTGTGTCGCCTCGAGGCCCGCGGCGTTTGCGAAGAGCGCCTTTGTTCCGAGGGCATCCTGGAAGTTGGTGCCGTTGGCGGCGAACCAGGGTTCGACGACGCCTGCGCCGCTCCCGTGCGCGTGAATGACGAAACCGGCCTGCATGAAATCGCCCTTCGCGTCCAACGCCAACCGGCCGCGCGGATCGTAGCGGGTCAGGGCGCGCGCTATGCGTCGAAACTGCGCCCAGTCGCGGACAGCATCGTAGCGCAGATGGTCGTAGTCTCTCTCGCCATCCGGTTTCTTGGCGAACATGGCCCGGATTTCCGGGTTGGCAGCCGCCTTGCGCAGCAGGGTCAGGTTCCAGGCCAGGCAGGTCGCGTCGAGTATCTGCGGGATGCCGAAAACGGTTCCGTCCGGCTTGTGGTTGTGCCGCCAGGCCGCGTCCAGATAGGCTTCTCTATCCACGATTTCGCCGGGGTCTATCGGCAAGCCCCGCCGCCGGCGGCCCTCCCGCGCGGCGCGCTCGCGTTCCAGGAACGGATTCAACGGCAGCAGCATTCCCCGGTCGTAGAAGCCTTCAGACCAGTAGACGGAGGACTGGAAGACATCGGGCGGACTGTTGCCCACCAGCGCGGTCGCCATCTTCTGCTCATACTGACCGAAAGGCACGAACTGGAAGACGACCTCCACGTCGGGATGAGTCCGCTCGAATTCGCGCTTGACGGCGGCAAAATACTCGCCGAACTTCTCATCAATCGCGGGAGAACACCAGTCCCACACGCGCAGTATCGTGCGCGGCCTCTGGCCGCGGGCCTCACGCATCCTGCCATGCAGCAGGTAGTGTGTGAGGCCCGCATACCGGACGACGACGCAAAGCAGCCCGGCAAGGACGAGCGCCCCGCAAAGGCGACCCGCCCTCTGCCATCCCGTGGAGTTCTCGGCTTCCTGGTCTGGCGTGCGATGAATCATCGTTCTCTTCGCGCTTACACGCTTGCAGGCTTCCTGTCTCGAAACCGGCGCGTTCGCTTTCGGAGCGGAAGGCGCGACCGGCTGGGAACATGCGATACGCTACCGTTTGCTTCGCTATTCCCTGCCGATTATCCTGCCGGCAAAGTCGCAACGTTAGCCCACAGGAAATCCGGGCCGACAGGCGGAATGCGGATGCGTTGACGGCCTACCTCAGCGACATCGCAATGAGAGCAGAGCCAGCGAGTGCGCCGCGCTGTGTTCCGTCGAGGGGAAGTTTGCGCGCTGGGCCTGGTATGCGCACTCGTCGCCTGCCTTCCTGTTCGGGCGCAGAGCGTGGACGACTTCGCGGCGCGCGTCTGCGCCGATGCGCAGGGGCCGATATGGGCGAGCGTATGCTGCTCTACAATGTGCTGGCTTATAGCCGTTACAAGCTGCCGGTACAGAGCGTGATCATTCTGCTGCGCAAAGAGGCCGATGGCCCGGCGATGTCGGGAAAGATCGGCTATGAGGCGCCGCAGAGTCAGGCTGGTTCGCTGGCGTTGCGCTATCGTGTCGTGCGGGTCTGGGAGAAGGCCGTCGAGGAAGTCTTATATCAACTCCGGTGGAAGCGTCATTATTTAGAAATCCTGGGCCACCAGTGGAAGAGCGTGCGTCCGCGCACTTCTTCCGTCATCGTTGAAAGCGTTTCGCACCGAGCCACCTGAACCGCTTCCAAGTCCGCAAGCG
>DASRGL010000006.1:0-3278 GCA_035651115.1 Chthonomonadaceae bacterium | reverse complement strand
CTGCGCCGCCGCGCCCACAGCCGCGAAGCGCAGGGCATCCCGTTTCAAGTCTCGCTAGAACGCCTGCGCGCCGACCTGAAAGAGATCGTGCCGTTCGAGCTGACCGGGGCGCAGCAGCGCACCATCGCCGAGATCGCTGCCGATATGAGCAGCGGACGCGCCATGAACCGGCTGCTGCAGGGCGACGTGGGCAGCGGCAAGACGATGGTAGCCCTGGCCTCCATGCTGATGGCGGTCGAGAACGGCTATCAGGCCGCGCTGATGGCCCCGACGGAGATTCTGGCCCAGCAGCACGCCATCGTGCTGCGCCGCCTGCTGGAACCGCTCGGATTGGCGGTCGAACTCTCGCTCGGCAGCCAGACGGTCAAGGAGAAAGCGGGCGTCCGCGACCGGCTTCTGAGCGGGCAGTCGCGGCTCGTCGTCGGCACGCACGCGCTGATTCAGGAGGGCGTCGAGTTCGCCAGACTCGGCCTGGTCATCATTGACGAGCAGCATCGCTTCGGCGTCTTGCAGCGGCAGGCGCTCCGCCAGAAAGGGGAACGCCCGCACATTCTCGTGATGACGGCGACTCCGATCCCGCGCACGCTGACCCTGACGCTCTACGGCGACCTGGACGTGTCGCTGCTGGACGAACTGCCGCCGGGCCGCAAGCCCATCGCGACGCACTGGAAGACGCAGGACAAACGCGCGCAGACCTACGCCGCCGCGCAGCGCCTTCTCGACGAGGGCCGTCAGATATATATCGTCTGCCCGCTGGTCGAGGAGAGCGAGAAGCTTCAGGCCAAGAGCGCGACCCAACTGAGCGAGCATATCGCCAACGAAGTCTTTCCGCAGTACCGGGTCGGGCTGCTGCACGGCCAGATGAAGGCGGACGAAAAAGACTCGGTGATGGCGCGCTTCAAGGCGCACGAACTGGATGTGCTGGTCGCCACGACGGTCATCGAGGTCGGTATAGACGTGCCGAACGCCTCCGTCATTATCATCGAGGACGCGGATCGGTTCGGGCTGGCGCAGTTGCATCAGTTGCGCGGGCGTGTCGGGCGCGGCGAGCATCCCTCGTTCTGCATCCTGATGGCCGATCCGAAGACGGAGGACGGACGCGCCCGCCTGGACGTGATGACGGCCACGCGGGACGGCTTCAAAATCGCCGAGGAAGACCTGCGGCTGCGCGGGCCGGGCGAGTTCTACGGCACGCGCCAGAGCGGGATGCCCGAACTCTACATCGCCGACATCGTGAACGACATGGACATTTTGATGGAGACGCGGGAGACCGCCTTCCGCCTCGTCGAGTCCGACCCGGCGCTCTCCCGCCCGGAGCATCAGCCGCTGCGCCGCGCTCTGGAACGGATGAAACCGGGCTTCGAGTTGATCACGGTGAGTTAATGTGGCACGCGCACTCGTTCCGGGCAGTTTCGACCCGGTGACAAACGGACATCTGGATATTATCGAGCGCGCGGCGGCGCTGTTTGAAAGCGTGCTGGTCGCCGTCGCCCGCAATGCCGCCAAAACACCGCTCTTCACGCTGGACGAGCGGGTCGAGATGCTGACGGAGGTCTGCGCGCCCTGGCCGAACGTGCAGGTGGACTCCTTCGAGGGACTGCTCGTCCACTACGCCCTCGAACAGGAGGCGACCATCATCGTCAAGGGACTGCGCGCCGTCTCCGATTTCGAGTACGAGCTACAGATGGCGCTGATGAACCGCAAACTCAGCAGCGCCGTCGAAACGGTGTTCCTGATGACTGGGGCGGAACACTCCTACCTCAGTTCCAGTATCGTCAAAGAGATCGCCCGCCTCGGCGGGTCGGTGGAAGGGTTGGTGCCAAACAGTGTTGGACAACGCTTACAACAACGACTCGGAAGTCCGCAAGCTGGAAAATAGTCCCGGCGCGAATGCCGATTATCATAACGTCAACGCCGCGCCGACCGCCGTCGTCAAGGCGGAGCCGCCGCGCTTCGTCGCGCCCACGCACAGCGGCGTGGACATTCTCAAGCTGCTCAGCGAACTCGAAGACTTGGTGGAGAATACGCCGAAGCGGATGGGCGTGATGTTCCGCTTCGACGACGAAAAGTTTCACTATCTCATCATGAAGATACGGGCCAACCTGCCCGAAGAGATGAAACGTGCCTCGAAACTCGCCCGCGACTCCGAACGTATCGTAGAGGAGGCCCGCGAGAACGCCGAGCGCATTCTGGCCGAAGCCCGCGAGGCCGCGCTGGCCCAGTTCGAGGGCGCAAAAGAGGAGGCGGTCCAGCTTCGCGAGACCGTCCAGAACGAGGCGCGGCGCGCGCGGGAAGCGGCGGCGCGCGAGGCGGAAAAGATTCAGGAGGTAGCGCGGCAGAAGGGCGAGGAGATCCTCGCGGCGGCGCGCGCCGAGGCCGCGCAGTTGGTGTCGGACAGCGAGATCGTGCAGCAGGCCCAGGCTCAGGCGGCGGACTTGCAGGCCCGCGCGGAGGCCGAAGCGAACGCCGTGCGTCAGGGCGCGGACGACTATGCCCGCGATGTCCTGACCAATCTGGAAGCGGTCCTCGGCAAGGCGGTCACGCAGGTTCAGCGCGGACGCGAAATGCTGGAAAGACATTAGGCGCACTGGCTTCCGCGTCTGATTTTGAGGCACGACCATGCGACTGGATATATCGGAACTATTGCGCGAGGTCGGCAGGCAGTTGCCCTACGACATCCATGAGCCGCCGCTGGTGGATGAGGATGTCGAGTGTACGCAGCCTATCGAGGGCCGCATCGCCTTCAGCAACACCGGCGGCACGCTGCTGGTGCGCGGCAGGGCCACGACCGCCGTCGCGCTGCCGTGCAGCCGTTGCTGCCAGTACTTCGAGTGGCCGGTCGCTGTGCAGATCGAAGAGCAGTTCGAGTTGCGCCACGTCTCCGGGCCGCGCACGCTGCAAACGACCACCATCGTCGAGGAAGACGAAAGCCCGATTGCGGGTAAACTGTTCGAGGGCCATATTTTCGACCTGACGGAACTGCTGCGGCAGTATATTCTGCTGGCGCAGCCGACGCGACCCCTGCCTCCCCTCCTACCGGACGGGCGCTGCTCGCAGTGCCATCTGCGCCCGGAAGAGGTTCTGCAGAGCGTGACCGAGACCGCCGACGCGGGCGAGCCGCCGATCAATCCGGCCTTTGCCAAACTCGGCCAACTGCTGGAAAAAAAGAAGACCTGACCCCCGTCCCCCTTCCCTGCCCGCGCCAACGGAAAAGCCTGTTGGCGCTAGGGAAGGGGGTGTCGGAAGCCGCTACCGTTGTATCCAGTCTTGTCTTTCCC
>DASRGL010000005.1:0-3825 GCA_035651115.1 Chthonomonadaceae bacterium | reverse complement strand
GGCGCAGCAGATTCGGACGGCGGGAGAGTTCGGGCTGCCCTGCCAGGCGGTGACGCGGGGGCAGGCGGCGGGCGCGCTGGCGCACGTGCGGGAGATGATCGAGCGCGTCCGGGTGGCGGACGACAGCGGGGGGCTATTGGCACGAATGGGCGCGGAGGTGGCGTTCGGGCAGGCGGCGTTTGCGGGGCCGGATCGGATCGAGTTCGAGGGGAGAACCCTGCGGGCCAGGCATTTCGTGCTGGCGACCGGATCGAGTCCCTCTGTGCCGGAGATTCCAGGGCTGAACGAGGCCGGATTTCTGACGAACCGGACGCTTTTCGAGCTGGAGCGCGTGCCGGAGTCGCTGGCGATTCTCGGCGGCGGGCCTGTCGGCGTGGAGATGGGGCAGGCGTTCGCGCGCCTGGGAAGCCGGGTCACTCTCTTGCAGCGCGGGCCGCATCTGCTCCCGCACGATGACGTAGAGTTGAGCGAGATGCTGGCAGAGATTCTCTGTGAGGAAGGAGTCGAGATCCGCCGGAACGTGGAGGTGGAGCGTGTCGAGGCGCGGGCGGGCGGTAAAATCTTGCAGGGGAGGGATGGAGCGGGAGCCTTTACGATTAAGGCGGAGGAGATACTGGTCGCGGTGGGACGGCGGCCCAATGTGGAAGGGCTGGGACTGGAGCAGGCGCAGGTGCGTGTGGAGCCAGAGGGCGTCCGGGTGGATGCGCGGCTGCACACGACGGGGCCGCGCGTCTGGGCCTGCGGCGATGTGATCGGGCGGTATCGGTTTTCGCATATCGCCGAGTATGAGGCGAAAATCGTGGTGCAGAACGCGCTGTTCCCGCTGCGCAAAACGGCCCGCTATCGCGCGGTTCCCTGGACGACCTTCACCGCGCCGGAGCTGGCGCATGTCGGGCTGACCGAAGCGCAGGCGAAGGCGCGAGGGCTGCGGTATCAGGTCTATCGGCACGGCTTCGACCAGGACGACCGCGCGCTGGTCGAGGGAGCGGGCCGGGGGCTGGTGAAGATACTGGCGGCAGGAGCGAGCGGCAAGATCGTCGGGGCGCAAATTCTCGGGCCGAGAGCGGGTGAGTTGATCCATGAGTTCGTTATCGCGATGGAGCATGGGCTGACGGTGCGCCATCTCGCCGACCTGATCCATGTCTACCCGACGCTGAGCATGGCGATCCAGCGCGCCTCGCAGCGGTGGTACGAGCGGTTGGCGGAGCGGCCTCTCGTAAAATCTCTGCTGGCAGCCTATTTCCGCTATCTGCGCTGAGAATCGTTTCACGGTATGTCACACGGGCGGAGATGCGTCGTTTCCTGTGGAATAATAGGAGGGGCCGGACGGCTTGAAGCGAACGGGCCTTATGGGGAATAGTTGGGAATAATTCAGATTGAATAGCAACGATTTTCAGATGCCGCGACTGTTTGGGAACCTGGCGGAAAGTTCGCGCGTCTATCCGAATGGAAATGGAAATCTGTTCGGCAGTCTGGCTCTCTGCCGCGCGGTCTGTCAGGCCGTGCGGCGTATTCGAGGGGAGAGGAGAGTGGTAAGAATGACAAGCATGACCTATAAGCGCTCGGCGCGTGTCCTGGGACTGGCGTCCCTGCTGACCGCGATGACCTGGACAACGACGTTCGGAGCGGCGGCGCAGTCGCGCGCCCGAACGGTGACGCTGGAATCGGGAACCGTGATTCCCGTCCGCCTGAACGATCCGCTTAGTTCCAATGAGTCGCAAAAGGGCGACACTTTTACCGCGACCGTCAAGGCAGACGATGGCAGCGCCAACTCGAACTATGCCGACTACACCGCGCTGCCGGTCGGGACGAAGGTCGAGGGCGTCGTCAGGTCCGTGCGGGCGAAAAACGATAAAGACCCCGGCGTGCTGGAACTGGACTTCCGGCGCGTGCGGCTGCCGAACGGGCGCTCCTACGCGATTGACGGCTCCCTGATCGGCCTGGACAATAAGAGCGTCACGCGCACGAGCGATGGACGGCTGATCGCCAAGCCGGGGCATAAGAACGACCGCCTGACCTACGTGGGCTATGGCGCGGGCGCAGGGCTGATCATCGGCCTGCTGACGAAGCGTCCTCTGGAGGATGCGCTCATCGGCGGCGGGCTGGGCTATCTGTTCGGCGCGCTGCAAAAGGGCCACTCGGATGCGCGCGATGTCAGCCTGAAGCCGGGGACGGAGTTCGGCGTGCGTCTGGATCGCCGCCTGACCTATACGAACACTGCCGACTATCGCGATGACCGCGACCGCTATGAGGGCGACCGGTACGAGGATGACAGCCTGTATCACCGGGCGCCGCGCAGCGCGGACCGCGCCGCTGATAACGCGACGGACATCGGCGTGCTGGTGAACGACGAGAACGTGCGCTTCGATTCGACGGCCCGCCCGGTCATGACGAACGGCCATGTGATGGTTCCGGTCGCCCCCGTTCTGGCGGCGGCGCACATTCCTTACAGGTTCGATTCGTCCCGGCGGGAGATCCGCGCCAGCAGCAGCGCGGGCGTCGTGCGCATGGGCATCGGCAGCCGTATCGCGGTAGTGAACGGCAACCAGCGGGTGCGTTTCGAGGCTCCCGCCCAGCAGTTGAACGGGACGGTCTATGTCCCGGCGCGCTTCCTGGAACTGGCGACGGGGCAGAAAGTGTCCTGGGATGCCAGCAGCCGGACGGTGGTTCTGGGGGCGAAAGACTGAGGCGCGATAGGAGTCGGTGAGCCTCTCTGAAGGCGCACAACCGAAGGCGCGCAAAAATTTCCGAAAAAATTACAGGAATGACCGTCCGGGAGGGAACACGACAGAGCAAGCTGTCGTCGAACCAGATGGACAAGTGATTGCAGAGAAGAAAGGTTGTAGGGTTTCGGGGGACGCAGAGCGTTCCCCGTTTTTTTGTGTTTCCCCCAGACGTGCCGGGGGAGGAACGCGCTGCGCACTTCGCGGGCCTGTCTCTGCGTCTTTATGAAGTGTGGGCTGTGAGCGCGCCCAAGCCCTTCAGATCGCGTGATGGCGGGATGTGCGGAGACGCTCAGGAAGGAGACGCGAAAGCAACGATGCAAAAGCGCGGCAAAATGCTTGCAAAAGCTGGGGCATTGGTGTATAATAGCGGCACGGACGGCGCGCGCAAGTGCGTGACTGCGGAAAGGCGTCCGTGTCCATACGGGGCTGTAGCTCAGTTGGGAGAGCGCTTCAATGGCATTGAAGAGGCCAGGAGTTCGAGCCTCCTCAGCTCCACCAGAACCCAGGGCCGACGGCAAGGCGGGCGAGAGCGCGGAAGCGATCTGCCTGCCAGCCGGAGGCTTCTTCCGGGCGTAAGAGCGTCCGACCGAGCGCTGCGAAACGGGCGGGCCGGTCATAGGCGTGCCATGCACCAGTCTTTTGCGTATCGCGTCAGAGAGAGCAGGCTCTTGCGCGGTTTTTTGTTTTGTTTTGGGTATCGTGCCTCCTCCCCGACGCCGAGCGCGCTTTTTCGGCGATACTCCTCCACGAGTCCGCAAACCGGTGTGTCAACCCGATCCGCTACCGCACAGCGCCGGGCGCTTAGGCGGAGCCTCTGCCTGCGTTGCTGCGCGCTGCTGCTTCTGCTTGCGGCGGGGACAGCGGTTTGCGCCGGGCCTGAGCCGCCGAAGGCGACGCCCCAGGCGGATGTCGTGGATGTCGGGATACTGGTGCGGCCGGTCACGGCAGACAGCGCGCGTGTCGCGCTGGCCTATCGGCGTCCGGTTTCCCATGCGCGCGTGCGCGAAGCGATCCGCCGCCTGACCTTCGCGACCGGCTGGGTCTCCGATACACCGCTTATCGTGGATGACCGGATCAATCGCGATCCGAAAACGACGAC
>DASRGL010000004.1:0-19187 GCA_035651115.1 Chthonomonadaceae bacterium | reverse complement strand
GGAGCAGCGGTGTCTGCTGGGCCAGGGCGCGGGCGAGCAGGACGCGCCGATGCTCGCCGCCGGAAAGCTGGGTGATGGGCCGGTCGGCCAGGTGGAGAATGTCGGCGTCGGCCAGGGCGCGAGCGACCAGAGCGTAGTCTTCCGGGGTGTCCCCCTGGTGGCGGGCGCGGTGCGGATAGCGGCCCATCAGCACGATGTCGCGCACGGTGAAGTCGAAGGCGGCAGGCTCTTCCTGCGGCACGAAGGCCATGCGCCGCGCCACGTCCAGCGCAGACCAGTGCGCCAGTGGCCGGCCGTCCAGCGTGACCGTGCCGCTTCGGGGCCGGAGCGTGCGCGAGAGGACGCGCAGCAGCGTGGACTTGCCGCAGCCGTTGGGGCCGATGAGACCGACGAACTCGCCCGTCTCGCAAGCCACCCCGACGGCCTCAAGAACATTCTGCGCGCCGTAGCCTGCGACGATCTCCTGCGCTTCCAGTCGCATAATGGGGCTATTATACCTCAGAGAGGAGACGGCGAGAAAATCGGCGCGCGGAATGCGCCCGGCTTTTCGCCGCAACCAATAAGTCGGGGCGAGGCAACAATCCCCCCGAAAGTCGCCTCGCCCCTTATGGCCTTCACGGACATGTGCAGTCTCCCTGATCTACACAGGAAGCCCGGAAGGTATCGGCTACGCCGGACGCCCCCCGCGTCGGTGTAGCACGTCGGAAAAATCGAGTGGTGGTGCGGTCTGGAAGAGAGGCTGCCGTACCGGCAAAATCGCCTTCCAACCATTTAGACGGCGCGACCGCTCTGTATGTTCGGACTAGACATGTAAATTTTTACTAGACTCATGCGCCGTAAAAAAAACGCCTCTCATGGCGCCCCGAACCAGATAGGTGGGCTGCGGCGCGGAAATCCGGTCGCGCATGGGCCGGGCCTGAGAACCGGCCCGACGCCTCTGCCCACTATTATAACAGTGTCAGCGCGGTTTGACAAGAGTCCGCGCAACATTTTTGCGGCATCGGCATGGATAGGCGGTCGTAGGGAGCGCGCAGGAAGCGCCGCGCAGAGCGGCGAATCGGCGCGTAGCGGGCAAAGGAAGGAGACCGGCATGAAACTCCGGAAAGCCATCGCCTCCGACCTGACGTTCCGCCCTCTCGCCGATACCATCCGCGATACGCTCGCCTGGGACGCCACACGCCCGCAGGGCACCGAACTGCGCGCCGGGCTGAAACCGGAAAAAGAGGCCGCGCTGCTGCAAGCCTGGCGCGACCGCGCCTGAGCCGCCAGAAGCCGTGCCGGGGTATACTGAATCCAATGCCCCCCTCCCTAACCCTCCCCCGGTTCTTGGGGGGAGGGTCAGGGAGGGGGGCCAACATCTATCGAAGAAGGAAGCGCGCATGAGTGTCTTGACGCAAGAGCAGCTGAGGCTGTACGAGGAACAGGGCTATCTTCTCGTTTCCGGGCTGATACCGCCGGAGGTCGCGGAGCAGGGCGAAGCCGCGCTCTGGAAGGCGCTCGGCGCAAAGCCGGACGATCCGGCGACCTGGGCCGGCCTGCCTTTTTCCGGCGGCTACTCCGCCCCGGAACTGACGGCCTGTTTCACCCCGGAATTTCGCGCCGCTGCCGCGCAGCTTGCCCAGGAAGATGTGGCGACCTTCCGCCCGCCGGAGCGCGTCTTCACCATCAACGTCTTTCCGCAGGAGGGCGAGTGGCAGCCGCACGGCCCGCATATTGACCATGCCATCAAGGAACACGGCCATAAGACGTTCCCACGCCCCTTCCGTGTCGCCTCCATCGTCTACCTCAACGATATTCTGCCGCACGGCGCGGGAACGATGGTCTGGCCCGGTTCGCACAGGAAGATCGAGGCGCTGGGAAAGAGCGATCCCGCGCGTTACGAGATGATGTGGGTCCTCAACAGCGGCATCGCGCAACTGGACATCGGAGAACCGGTCGAAATCCTGGGCCAGCGCGGCGACGTGCTGTTCTATCACTATCTCTGCGCGCACTCCGGCAGCAAGAATGTCACGGCTCGCCCGCGCCTTGCGCTGGCGACCAAATGGTAGAGGCGGCGGCAATGGCACACGCCGAGGAGCGAGAGCGCCGCCCGGAGACGAAGCCGCCGTGCCGCGTGGTGTGGCTGGGGCGACGGGACTACCAGGAAGCCTGGAAGCTGCAGAAGGAGATCGCAGGAGAACGCCTGGCCGGAGAGCTTCCAGACACGCTGCTGCTGCTGGAACACCCACCGACCATCACCCTGGGCCGCGCAGCAGACCGAACCCATCTTCGCGCGTCCGCCGCCGAACTGGAGCGCGCGGGCATCACGGTCGTGGAGAGCGACCGGGGCGGCGATGTCACCTATCACGGCCCCGGCCAGTTGGTCGGCTATCCGATTTTGAACCTGCGCGAGCCGCCGCACACGCCTGACCTGCACGCCTACCTGCGCGCCCTGGAAGAGACGCTGATCCGCGCTCTGGCGGTGTTCGGCGTGATCGCAGGCCGTTTCCCCGGCTATACCGGCGTCTGGACGCGGCTCGACACGCCCCACCCCGAAAAGATCGCCGCGATCGGCATCAAATCGAGCCGATGGATCACGCTGCACGGCTTCGCCCTGAACGTCTGTCCCGACCTCTCCCACTTCGACCGGATCGTTCCCTGCGGCATCCACGAGTACGGCGTCACCTCGCTCTCCCGCCTGCTGGATCGCCCTGTCGCGATGGCCGAAGTCCTGCCCAGCGTAGAGGCGGCATTCCTGGAGGTGTTCGGGTATGCACCCTCCTCCCCGTCTCTGCTTCTCCCTCTCTCGCGCCTTCCCCGGTAAGGAGAGTGCGTGCTACCCGACACGCAGCGAAGCGTGGGGACGCGCGGCGACGATCCCATGATAGGTACGAAGGCTGGCCCGGCAGGAAGGCTTACGGCGGATCGCCGAAATCCGGCACGTCCAGAAGTTCGCCCCCGCGCAGCGCCGACTCGTGCGCGATCAGGCCGGGAATGACGTAGCGGGCGGCCTCCCAGATGTTGTTGGGCGGCAGCGTTCCCTCGACACAGGCGGTCACGAAGTCGTCCACGAGGAACTGATGAGAGCCGCAGTGGCCGTTCGGCAGGCCGAGGAACTCTCTGGGCAGGCGCGCGACCGGATGCACCGACGAGACGGAAAGATGCGTGCCGCCCGAAGCCACGTTCGCCATCGCGCCCGAAATGTCCGCCGCCGGTATCTCCCCACAGTGGAGAAGGTCATTGAGGATTTCCGCCTGCTTCGCGTCTTTGGTCAGCCAGACCTGGCTGCCGTGCTGCTCCTCATAGCTGCCCTCGGTTCCGTGCAGGCTCATGCGTACCGTGCCGGGATGCCCGATGCGGCGGAACTCGTTGATGCGGCAGACGCTCCCATCCGACATCTTGAAGAGGGCCGATTCGTTGCTGAAGGGGTTGCAGTAGCGATTGAGGGCCGGGTCGAACAGGCCATCCTCGTCGGTATCCACAAAGCCCTGGCAGGAGACGTGGGTCATATGCGCCCCGGTCACGGAGACGATCAGGCTGGTCGAGTGCGTGGGATAGTGCATCGGCGGCGAACCGGCGCGCTGCCGCCACTCCGTGCCGAAACGCCACTGCGAGACCTCGTACAGTCCGTGATCGAAATCGTGATAGTACTCCGCCTCGCCGTAGACGATGCGCCCGAAATCGCCCCGGCGGAAGCGCTCGCGGCAGTAGAGCGCGCACGGGTAATAGTAGCTCGTCTCGCCGAGCATGTAGGTTTTGCCGGTCGCAAGAACGGTCTGGAAGAGGGCCGTCATCTCCTCCATCGAGATCGCGGAGGGAACCGCAGAATAGACGTGCTTGCCCGCGTGGAGCGCCTGGATCGCCTGCGGCGCATGGCGGTCGTTCTGCGTCATCAGGACGATAGCGTCTACATCGGTTGTGCAGAGATGATCCAGCGAGGGCGAGCGGTGCGCGATGCCGTGCTTTTGCAGGCTGGCTTCCAGCTTCTCCGCGTCGAGATCGCACAGCGCCAGCTCCTCGACCAGCGGGTGCGCCTTGAAGAGCGGGATGAAACTCTGCGCGAACGCCCCGACGCCCACGATGCCGACTTTGACCCCCATGTCAGCCCTCCTCTGACGTGCGCGCCTCTTCAAACGCAAGAAGGCGCTGCGCCGTGAATATATCGCTCATTCGGACGGCGAACGCCGGGTTTCCTTCCTGATTGCGTGCAGGAGCCTCGGCCACAGACGGTGTATCTATCGAACAGAGGATCTGCCCAACGGCACGATAGAGGAGGAGACTACGTGGCAGCGCAAAGCAAATCGCCGAACGAGAAACTGAATATCGGCGTCATCGGCGTCGCCCATCAGGGCGAGTACAATCTGTCGAACGTGCGGAGCGAGAACATCGTGGCGCTCTGCGACATAGACGACGATTTCCTGGCGGCGGCGGCCAAAGACCTGCCGGACGCCGCTACCTATAACGACTATCGCAAGATGCTGGAGCGCCGCGATCTGGATGCGGTCGTCGTCTCCACGGCGGATCATACGCACGCTCCAATCACCCTGGCCGCGCTGGAGTCGGGGCGGCACGTCTACTGCGAGAAGCCTCTGACGCACACCGTCAGTCTTGCGCGCCTGGTGGCGGAGACGGCCCGCAAGCGCCGGCGCGTCACGCAGATGGGAACGCAGATACACGCCAGCAGCAACTATCGGCGCGTCGTCGAGTTGATTCAGACCGGCGCGATAGGAACCGTGCGCGCGGTGCATGTCTGGGTCGGGAAAGTCCATACCGGCGCGACGCGCACCGTCGAAACGCCGCCGGTCCCGCCCACCGTACACTACGATCTCTGGCTGGGGCCGGTCGCCTATCGGCCCTACAGCCCGGCCTTCGTTCCCTATCACTGGCGCGGCTGGTGGGCGTTCGGTACGGGCGTGCTGGGCGACCTGGCCTGCCATCATATAGACCTCTCTCACTGGGCGCTGAACCTGCGCGCGCCGCAGACGGTCGAGGCGGAGGGGCCGCCGGTGGATGCGGAGACGACGCCGGAATGGATGATCGTCCGCTATACCTACCCGGCCCGCGAGAACCAGCCGCCCGTTGACCTGACCTGGTACAGTGGCGGGCCGCGCCCGCCCCAGTTCGCCGAGGGCAAGCTGCCGGAGTGGGGCGACGGCACGCTGTTCGTGGGCGACAAGGGAATGCTGCTCGCCAGCTACAGCAAATACGTTCTGCTGCCGGAGGAGGATTTCGCCGGTTTCCAGCCGCCCGCGCCGTATATCCCCGACTCCATCGGGCATCATGCCGAGTGGATCGAGGCGTGCAAGACGGGTGGGCCGACCACCTGCAACTTCGACTACGCGGGCGCGCTGACGGAGGCTGTGCTGCTCGGCAATGTCGCCTATCGGGTCGGGAAGAAGCTGGAGTGGGACCCCGTCCACCTGAAGGCGGTCAACTGCCCGGAGGCCGACCGGTATCTCTATCCCGATTACGATGTGCGCGGATAGCGGCGCGTTAGAACGTCACAAAGAAATCGGTGGACAGCGCGTTGTTGACAAACGTTGCGCGTTATGCTAAACTCTTCCTCGAAACGTCGTTGACGCCTGGAAAGAAGCGAGCATGGCTATCCTCGTTGATCCCGTGTCCATCGAGCCGATGCGCCGCACGGACCTAGATGCTGTCCACCGCATAGACAAACGCTGCTTCCCCACCCCCTGGCTGCCGAGCGCCTACCTGACGGAACTCTCCAACCGTTCCGCCTGCTACCTGGTGGCGCGTTTCGGGCTGGAGATCGTCGGCTTTGGGGGGCAGTGGGTCATCTCGGACGAGGCGCATATCACGACGCTTGCCGTAGACCCGATGCATCGCGGACGCAAGATCGGCGAGCGGCTGCTGCTGGCCCTGATGGAAGAGGCGATCTATCAGGGCGCTTCCCATGCCACGCTGGAGGTGCGGGAGAGCAACCGCGCGGCCCAGAGTCTCTACCGCAAGTACGGCTTCCGCAACGCCGCGCTCCGCAAAAACTACTATACCGACAACGGCGAAAACGCCATCGTCATGTGGGCCGACGACATCCACACGCTCTCCTATCAGCAGCGCCTCCGCGATCTCCGCCACGCCCTCTACGAAGCCTATCAGGACCGCCTGCGGTGAGTACCCGGCGAATGCATTCGCGGCTGGAAAAGCACAAAGTCCGCCTGCGCGGACTCAAGGCTCCCTCCCCTTGTGAAGGGGAGGGTTGGGGTGGGTTCTCTTCCCTCCCCTGTTCTTCCGCTTCCCGGTGCAAGCGCCGCCGCTTCGGAAGGGTCGCCAGAGCCGTCCCGAATCGTTGCGGAATCAGACAGCCTGTGCAGTAGGGGCGTAACAAGTTACGCCCTGGACCGGGGAGGGGGGCTTTTCACCGCACCGCTGGTTCTCCATTGCGGCGGCGCTTGTCCAGATACATAGCGGCATCCGAGCGGTAGAGCAGGCCCTGAAGGTCGCTGGCGTCGTCGGGATAGAGGGCGATGCCGACGCTGATACCCAGCTTCGGGAAGTTCGGTTCCCGCGCGATGAGATCGGCGCTGTACTGCGCGACGATCTGCTTCAGCTTGTTCGCGACCTTCTCGGCGGGCAGACGCCCGGCCCGCGACAGCACGACCACGAACTCATCTCCCGCATAGCGCGCCGCCAGATCGTAGTTTCGCACGCTGCTATGCAGAAGCGCGCCCACTTCGCGCAAAACCTGATCCCCGCGCGCATGGCCGAACCGGTCGTTGACCGGCTTGAAATTGTCCAGATCAATATTCAGCACGGCCAGCGGCGTCTGTTCCCGGCGGGCGCGGTTCAGTTCGTGTTCGAGGAACTCTCGCAGATAGCGCGCGTTGCGCAGGCCCGTCAGGGCGTCGGTATAGGCCGTCTCCTGCACGGCGGCAAAGCGGCGGATCGTGTCCAGCGCGGCGCCGGCCTGTGCCGCGATCTGGCGCGCGATGCGCTGCGCTTCCGAGCCGAAAGCGTCGGGTTCCTGCGCATACAGGTTGAGCGTGCCGATGGCCTGCCCGCACGCCAGCAGCGGCACGATCAGCGTGGAACGGAACGGCTCCCAGGCATCGCTCACGTCGCGCAGGATCAGGTCGTTGTGCAGGAAGGAGGCGCAGGTCATCTCGCCGCGCGAGAAAGCGCGGCCCGTCAGATAGGTTCCGACGCGCGCCAGGCTGCCCAGCAGATGGCGGGCGTTGACGCCGATGGCGGCATGGGCGCGCAGGAACTCGCCGTCCTCTTCCGGCAGGAACAGGACGCAGGCCGCGCAGGGGATCATCGCCTGCGTGCCGTCGAGCAGGGCGCTGGCAAACGCCTCCTGATGCAATGTGCCGGAGACCGCCTGCGCCAGGGAGTACAACTGCAGCGTTTCCCGCCGCGCGGCGGCAATGACGGCAAGCGGGTCTTCCGAATCCACTTCGGACGTTATGGCCTTGTCCGGCGCACAATGCGGTATCGGGAGGCGCTGCTGCGTGATGAGGCTGCGCAGGACGGCGACCATCTGCGGATCGAACTGCGTGCCTGCGCGCGACTCGATCTCGGCCAGCGCATCGGGAACGGCACGCGGCGTTCGGAACGGGCCGGGATGGAGAAGCGCGCTCAAGCCCGCCGCGACCGCCAGGATACGCGCGCCCTGCGGGATCGCTTCGCCTTGCAGACCGTCCGGGCAGCCGCTGCCGTCCCAGTGTTCCGTGTGGTGGCGCACCAGGTCGGCGACGGGCCAGGGGAAAGGAATGGCGCGCAGCAGGCGCTCCGCCAGAACGGAATGCTGACTCAGTTTGGCCTCTTCCTCCGGGGTCAGCATCTCTGTCTTGTGCAGGATAAGCTCCGGCACGCCCAACCGCCCGACATTGTGGACGAGCGCGGCAGCCCGCAGCGCCTCCTGTTCCGCTTCCGGCAACGCCAGCGCGCGCGCCATCTCTCGCGCGCACGTCTCCACGCAGGCCAGATAGTCCGCATCGTAGGAGTGGCTGACCTGGATGGCCGAGGCCAGGCTTGCCAGGGCTGCAAACCAGCGTTCGTGATTGGCCGCGCGCTCTGCCTCCCTCGGCGCTCCCTGCTCCGCCGTGCGCTGCGGCCACAGACGCCGCGCCGCGAGATGCCAGGCCGCGCCGCCTGTGATCGCGCTTCCCACCATCCAGAGGAGAGCAGGGCTATCGAGAGGAGTCAGGAACACGGGTTCTTCTCCAGGGGAACACAATGGGAACTCTCACCCCGTCACTACCGTAGAGCCGTCCGGCTTCTGCGTGCGCGCAACAGGGTATGTGTAGTTATGCCACCTTTTCGCTCTGGGAAAGCCTGTCGAATGTGCGTGGTGTTTCTTCTCGGCGCGGCCCTCACCCCCATCCCTTCTCTCAAGTTTGGGAGAGGGGAGCCAGAGCGCCAGTTTGTTCCTCTCTTTCTACTCGTACCCGATTTGAAGGAGAAAAAGACGCCGCCAACACAGAAACTCCCCCTTCTCCCAGGCTTGGGAGAAGGGGGCCGGTGGGATGAGGGCCAGACAGGAAAATGCCGCGCCTCTGTAGAACCGCCCTGGCAGACCAACCGGGAGGCTTTCATGGCGCACACACTGCATGTCGTCTCGCATACGCACTGGGATCGGGAGTGGTATCTGACGTTCCAGCAGTTCCGAATGCGTCTCGTAGACCTGATAGATAACGTCCTTGCCCTGCTCGACCGCGACCCGGACTATCGTTATTTCAACCTGGACGCGCAGACTATTGTGCTGGAGGACTACCTCGCCATCAAGCCGCAGAACCGCGCCCGGTTGGAACGGTACATTCGGAAAGGGCGGATCACCATCGGCCCCTGGTATCAACTGAACGACGAGTTCCTGACCAGCGGCGAGGCGACCGTGCGCAGCCTGCTCGTCGGCCATCGCATCGCCCGGCAGTTCGGAGCGTGCATGAAGATCGGCTACCTGCCCGACCAGTTCGGCAATCTGTCGCAGATGCCGCAGATTTTCCGGGGCTTCGGCATAGATAACGCCATCGTGGGACGCGGCTATCAGTTGGTAGACGACCGCAAGATGGAGTTCCTCTGGCAGTCGCCGGACGGCTCCGAGGTCACGGCGTCGCTGATGGCTTTCTGGTACAACAACGCCCAGCACTTCCCCGCCGACCCGGAGGAGGCGCTGCGCTACACGCTCTCCCTGCGCGACCGGATGGCCCCGCGTTCTGCCGTCTCGCATCTGCTGCTAATGAACGGCGTGGATCATCTGGAAGCGCAGCAAGACCTGTCGCCCATCCTTGCCGCGCTCCGCGAGCGCCTGCCGGACGACACGCAGATCGTCCATTCCACGCTGCCGCAGTACATCGAGGCCGTCAAGCAGGAAGTACGAGAGAAGGGCATCACGCTGGAGAAGCACGTCGGGGAACTGCGCGAGGATCGGGGCGGCGCGTGCCTGGCCGGGACGCTGTCGAGCCGGATGTACCTGAAGCAGGCCAACCATCATGCCCAGATCACGCTGGAGAAGTACGCCGAGCCGTTCTCCTCGTTCGCCCTGCTGACCGGCGGCGCGTATCCCTACGATTTCCTGCACTACGCCTGGAAGCTGCTGATGCAGAACCACCCGCACGACTCTATCTGCGGCTGCTCGGTGGATCAGGTGCATCGCGAGATGCTGCCGCGCTTTCAGCAGGTCGAGCAGATTGGGGAAGAGGTGATCGCGCGGTCTCTACGCCACGTCGCCGAGCGGGTGGCCCTCACCCCTGACCCCTCTCCCACACTGCGGGAGAGGGGAGAATCAAATACCCAAGACTCCCCCCTCTCTCACAGCGTGGGAGAGGGGGGCCGGGGGGGTGAGGGCCTCGTCGTCTTCAACTCCCTGAACTGGGCGCGCACCGATCCGGTCATCGCCACGCTGACCTTCCCGCTCGGCGAGCCGACGCGCGGCAATCCGCCTCGCAACGACAGCAGGCAGGTTCACGGCTTCACGCTGACAGACGAGACCGGCGCGGAAATCCCGTTCGCTGTGACAGATGTCGTCGTGAAGATGCGGCAGGTTCTCTCGCCGGTCGAACTCCCGCTCGACCAGTGGGTTCAGGAATACACCATCGAGTTCGTCGCCACCGATGTTCCCGCCTGCGGCTACAAGTCCTACCTCATCACGCCGCGCCTCTCCATGCCGGACTACCCGGCAGTAACAGATAGGATGCTGCCCAACTTTACAACCTATCCTCTCTTTGAGGATTGTGGAGATGTTGGAGATGAGTATCTTCATCGTCTGCCGTTGAATGATGCACTATTCCGCTTGCAATTTTCAGGAACTGCCCGTCACGATGAAGTGAATGCAATCCGTCAAATACAGACTTCTTCTACTGAGTGGGAACTGCCCGCCTCGGCAACCTCCACCGGACATTCGCGCTCAGAAAGCAGAGTACGCTGTCGGATCGTCACTCGCTTAATACGTTATCGCGACATTCCCCGCCTGGAACTAGAGACGACATTCGATAACCGTGCCAGAGATCATCGCTTGCGTGTCTGTTTCGATTGGATTGGACTAAAACCCCTCGCCATGCAAACAATTTCGGATGCGCCGTTCGATACCGTTGCGCGTCCATGCCTCGATTCACAGGCAGCGGATGGAGCCTCCACCTTCTACCCACAACAGTCCTGGGCAGCCTTTACGGGCAATCTCGCCCCGGAGAAAGTCAAAACCATGACGCTCATAAGCCAGGGATTGCCCGAATATGAAGCCTTTTTGAGGGAAGGAAGGATTGTTCAGAAGATAGCCCTGACGTTGTTGCGATGTGTCGGCTATCTATCGCGGCGAGGAGATGGGCCGCAGATCGAGACACCGGAAGCGCAGTGTCTAGGGGTGCATCGCTTTCGTTATGCTATCACGGCAGACGATGGAGATTGGAAAGAGGCGAAGGTCTGGAAGCAGGCGCACCAGTTCAACGTGCCGCTGCGGGCCGTGCAGACGACCGCAAAGCCGGGCCAATCGCGCGACCTGCCGCCGTCGCTGTCGTTCGTCACCGTCGAGCCGGATACGCTGGTCGTGACAGCCCTCAAGCGCGCGGAGGACGATCCGAACACGCTTATCGTCCGCTGCTTCAACATCACCGACGAACCGGTGACGCAGGCGCGTGTCGCGGCGCGCGGCGCAAAATCGGCCCGGCTTGTCAATCTGAACGAGGAACCACAGGAGACGCTGACGCTGGACTCCGCAGGCGCGGTCACGCTGGAGACGGTGAGGCCGAAACAGATCGTCACGCTGGCCTTTGCACTCTGACTAAAACCGCCTATCCAGACCCCACCCAACCCGCCCCTTCGTAAGGGGAGGGAGCCGTTCCCCTCCTTCGTAAGGAGGGGTTACGGGAGGTTGTGTTAAGTATTCATAGTTCACGGTCAGGCGCGTTTTGCTTCTACAGGCCGTTCGTGTGACTGGAAGCGGCCATTGCATTGACGCGCAACGGCGCGGTGTGCTATACTTTTCACCGTACTGCGCCCTCGGATCATTCCCGGCGCGACATGCACGATTTGCGCATTTCGCCAGAAGCGTCCGGCGCATGGCCTCCAGCCAATGGATCGCTTCTGGTTTTGTTTGTGTCGGGTTTCCCCGGCGCTATTTTTCGGCCTGCACGCCACCGTCTCTGGTTCGGTATCCCTGCCCCACCGGGCGTGACCGCCTGCGGTTCTGTGCAGTCTCGCCCGGAGGCTCTTGCGTGAGCGACCAATCGCCCGAACTTCATCCCGACGCTGCGAGCTGCCCTGACGCCTCCACGCCGGTCGCCGAGCCGCCGGGCATCGAGACGCCTCTGCTGCTTCCCCTCGAAACAGACGACTCCGTAACCCTCATGGACGCCGAACAGAACGAGATCGTGGCCCGACTGCTGGCCCCCCACACAAAGGAGCAACCCAAAATGGCCCCCACGGGTGAATTTGACGCCGATATTGTCGTTATCGGATCGGGACCGGGCGGCTACGTCGCCGCCATCCGCGCCGCGCAACTGGGCGCGCGCACCGTCTGTATCGAGAAAGAAGCCACCGAATGGGGCGGAACCTGCCTCAACTGGGGCTGCATTCCCACGAAGGCCATGATCGCCAGCGTGGAGCGCCTGCACCATGTCAAGACAGCGGATGCCATGGGCGTGCTGATCCAGGGTGAGATCGGGTTCGACTTCTCCAAGATGATGGAGCGCAAACAGAAGGTCGTCACCACGCTGCGCGGCGGCGTGAGCCAGCTTCTCAAGAGCAACCATGTCCGCGCCCTCGTCGGCACGGGCAAGCTGGTGGACGCGCACACCGTCGAAGTCACCACGCCCGACGGCAAGACCGAGCGCGTCACGACGCAGAACATCGTCATCGCGACCGGCTCCGTTCCCGTCTTTCCGCCCATTCCCGGCCTGGAACGCAACCCGAAAGACCCGCGCGGCCAGAGCAGCAACGGCATCTGGACGAGCGATGAGGCCGTCTCCGCCAAAGAGTGTCCGCAGAGTATGCTCATCATCGGGGCGGGCGCGGTCGGGCTGGAGTTCGGCTATGTCTACCGCAATCTCGGCGCGGAGATCGTTCTGGTCGAGATCGTGGAGGAGATTTTGCCGCTCGGCGACCGCGAGATCGCGAAAGAGCTGCGCAAGTCCCTGGAACGGCAGGGCATCCGCTTCCATACCGGTTCCAAGGTCACAAAGGTCGAGCAGAAGAGCGGCAAGCGGGTTGTCACCCTCGAGACGCCCAAAGGCCCGCAGACGGTGGAGGTGGATGTCGTTCTCGTCGGGGCGGGGCGCAAAGCCTATGTAGACAACCTGGGCCTGGAAGCCGTCGGCGTCAAAGTCCAGAAGTCCGGCATCGAGGTAGACGACTACCTGCGCACCAACGTCCCCAACATCTACGCCATCGGCGACGTGACCGGTAAGATGATGCTGGCACACCTGGGATCGCATCAGGGCATCGTGGCCGTCGAGAACGCGATGGGCCACCAGGTCAAGATGGACTATCGCGCCGTTCCCGCGCCCATCTATACCGTGCCGGAGGTCGCCTGGGTCGGCCTGACCGAAGAGGAGGCCCGCGCGCAGGGCTACGACGTGATGACCGGTAAATTCCCCTTCCGCCCGCTGGGCCGCGCGATGGCGATCAACGAGCAGGAGGGCCTGGTCAAGGTCGTCGCCGAGCGCAAATACGGCGAACTGCTCGGCGTTCACATCGTCGGGCCGCACGCCACCGAGATGATTCACGAAGGCGTCATGGCGATCAAGCTGGAATCCACCATCGAGGAACTGATGACGGCCATTCACGCCCACCCGACGCTCTCCGAAGCCGTCGGCGAGGCGGCGCTCGACGTGAAAGGCGAGGCCATCCATAAGTTGAAGCGTTGACCTAACCCCCCATCCCCTTCCCTACACGCCCGAACGATAAAGCCGGTTCGGGCTAGGGAAGGGGGTGTCGGAAGCGTGCGCCGTTGTATCGGGTCTTGGCTTCCCCTAACGAGAGGAGCAGACAGCGTGAGAACGTACCCCCTTGCGTCACCCCCTTCCCTAGCGAGCCTGCGAGCGGGTAGGGAAGGGGGACGGGGGGTTAGGTCAAAAAGGACAGCGACATGAGGAAAATGCGACTGGGGCGAATGCTGAGCGCGCTGCTGCTGAGCGCGGCGCTGGCGGGCTGCGGCGGCCCGAAAGCGCCGGAGAGCGGCACGCCTGCCAACGGAGGCGCGGCGGGAGCGCCCGGCGGGAAAAGCGGCGGCAAGCCGATCCGCGCGGCGCTGGTGCTGGACACGGGCGGCAGGGACGACAAATCGTTCAACGCCGCCGCCTACGAAGGCATCGAGCGGGCGGAGAAGGAACTCGGCGTCGAGGCGCACGACCTGGAGTCGAAAGACGCCTCCGATTACCAGTCCAACCTGACCCGATTCGCCAGCGAGGGCTACGATGTCGTCTTCGCCGTCGGCTTCGCGATGGAGGACGCGCTGAAGGCGGTGGCCCCGCAGTTCCCGAACGTCAAATTCGCGATTGTGGACGGCAACGCGCCGGATGCGCCGAACTGCGCCGCGCTGCAGTTCCGGGAAGAGCAGGGCAGCTTCCTGGTGGGCTACCTGGCGGGCGCGATGAGCAAAACCAAGACCATCGGCTTTGTCGGCGGGCTGGACATTCCGCTTATCCATAAGTTCGAGGCGGGCTATCGCGCCGGAGCCAAGACCGCCGACCCGAACGTGAAGGTCATCGCAGCCTACACCGGCGACTGGAACGACGTGAACAAGGGTAAGAGCCAGGCCATGCAGTTGATCGGCAACGGCGCGGACATCCTCTACCAGGCGGCGGGAAAAGCGGGTCTCGGCGCGATCCAGGCCGCGAAGGAGAAAGGGCCGGGCTACTACGCTATCGGCGTGGACCGGGATCAGGACGACGAGGCGCCGGGCCGGGTTCTGACCAGCATGGTCAAGCGCGTGGACAATGCCGTTTACGACACCATCAAGCGCGTCAAAGAGGGCCGATTCCAGCCCGGCGTGCAGCTCTATGACCTGAAATCGGACGGCGTCGGCCTGAGCGCGATGAAGTATACGAAGCAGGAGGTTCCGGCGGAGACGCTGGCGCGGCTGGAGAAGATCAAGAAGATGATCGCCGACGGCCAGATCGTCCCGCCGACGACGGTGGAGGCCGTCGCCACCTTCCAGCCGCCGAAACTCTGAGATTGCATGGAGAATTCCGCAGCAGAGTGACGGATTTCACACCCACAGGCCGTGAAAATAGGGCATACTATTCGCGTAGTTGTCGGTAAACGTCCTGTGACCGCGTGATTGCAGGACTTTCGTGGCAGGTTTCCCCTCGGTCGGGACAGGAGTTTCCGGCTCTGGGCTGGCTCGCGCGCAAGGAGGACGCCATGACGGTCCCCACCCTGCCGTCGTTGCCTGCGGGAATGGTGACCCTGCTGTTCGCGGAGATAGATAACGCGACGGCGCTGGAAGAGGCGTATGGGGCGCGCTATCGCAGCGTAGCCGCCGAATGCAGCGCGGCGCTGCGGGAAAGCATCGCCGCCCATCACGGCTGGCTCATCAAAGTCACCAGCGACTTCAACTTTTTTGCCGCCTTTGCCTGCGTCGAACAGGCGCTCGCCTGCATCGGCGAGGCGATGGCACGGCTCTATACCCAGCGCTGGCCCGCCGCCTTCGGCGCGCACGGCCTGCGCGCGGCCCTCACGACCGGAACGCCCTTCACCAGCGGCAACGACTATATCGGCCCGCCCGTCAACCGGTGCGCCCGCCTGCTCGAGATCGCCAAGCCCTGGCAGATCCTGCTCACCCAGGCGGCTGTGGACGCCCTCGGCGATGTCGTCCCCGCCGGTCTCTCGCTGGAAGCGATGGGGTCGCGCCGCCTGCGCGATGTCGAGGAGCCGACCGAGGTGTTCCAGGCGCGTCACCCGGCCCTGCCTTCCGCCGCGCCGGAATCGCGCGCTCCTCGTTCCGCCCGCCTGCCCGCGCCGCTGACCCTGTTCGTAGGCCGGGAAGCTGAGCTAGCCCGCCTGACGGCCCTGCTGCGCAGTCCGCAGACGCGCCTGGTCACGCTGCACGGCGTCGGCGGCACGGGCAAGACGCGCCTGGCGGTCGAAACCCTGCGCGGCCTGGAGCCGGACTTTCCCGACGGCCTGTGGTTCCTCTCTTTCCCCGAGCCGCTCTCCGCCGAGAGACTGCTGGCAACCCTGGCACAGGCCGTCGGCTGCCCCCCGCAGGAAGCCGACCCGAACGGCTCTCATGACCTGCGCGCCCACCTCGCCGCCTATCTGCGCCCGCGCCGCTGCCTGCTGGCCCTGGATAACTTCGAGCGCCTCGTCGCGCACGGCCCTCTGCTCGTGGAACTGCTGGAAGCCGCGCCGGGCCTCACCTGCCTGCTCACCTCCCGCGAACTGCTGGGCGTTCCCCAGGAGATCGAGTTTCCGGTCCCCCCGCTGCCGGAAGAGGAGGCGGTTCTGCTGCTGGCCGACCGCCTGCGCGCCTTCCGCACGGGCCTGGCGCTGCAGGAGGCGCATCAGGAGCCTCTGCGCGCCCTCTGCGCCCAACTGGAAGGGCTGCCGCTGGCCCTCGAACTGGTCGCGCCCCTGCTGCGCGGCCTTTCGCCCGCCCAACTGCTGGCACGCCTGCATCAGCGCCGCCTCGACATCGCCGGGAAGCAGCGCGATCTCGACCCGCGCCACCAGACTCTCCGCCACTGCCTCGAATCCTCTTACGAGACGCTTTCCGCCGCCGAGCAAGACCTGTTTGCACGGCTCTCCGTCTTCGTCGGCGCGTTCTCGGCGGAGGCGGCGCAGGCCCTCTGTGGCGAAGGCGCAGGAGAAACCGATGTATCGCGCGGCCTGAACGATCTGCGCGGCAAGTCACTGCTAAGTGCGGTGGAAACCGTCCAGGAGACGCGCTACCGGATGCTCGACATCGTGCGCGAGTTCGCGTCGGAAAAGCTCGGCGCGGACAGGGAAGCCCTTCGCGTTCTGCGCGACCGGCACGCGCGCTACTACGTCGAGGCGCTGCGCGAAGCCCGCCGCAAAATCTCGCCGCGCGGCGATAACGCCTACGTCGTCTTCTGCGCCGAGGAGATGGAGAACCTGCGCGCAGGGATGGCCTGGGCGCAGCAGGCCGGCGATCCCCTGCTGTTCGCCGACTACGTGCTGCTGCTGGCGGCCTATTTCATCGCGCAGGCGCAGTGGGACGAACTCCGCCTCTGCGCGCCGCTGGCGGCGCGTTCTCTGGAACAGGCCCAGGAGACGGACAAACTGGCGACGCTGCTCATCTGGACGGCGCATCTGGCCGAACGCACCGGTGACCTGGCGGCGGCGGCCCGCGACCTGCAGCGCGCCCTGGCCCTGATTCGGCAGACCGGCAACCCGAAACAGGAGTGCATCACCGTCTATAACCTGGGGACGGTCTGGAAACAGCAGGGCGACCTGGCCCGCGCCCAGGACTGCTTCGAGGAGACCCTGACGCGGGCGCGCGCGCTGCAAGACGAGATGATGGTCGCCTGCGCGCTGCACGATCTCGGCGACCTGGCCCTGCAACGCAAAGACCTGGAGACCGCGCAGCGCCTCCTCACCGAGAGCCGGGAGAACTTCCTCAGCCGGGAGGAGCGGCGCGGCGTGGCGATGGCCGACGTCTCGCTGGCGCAGGTACTGACGGCGCGCGGCGACTTCCGCGCCGCGCACGCTTACCTTGTGGAGTGCCTCCAGTTCCGCCTCGCCATCGGAGAACGCTATGCGCTGCTGAACGCGCTCTACCACATCGCCCATCTGTTCCAGGCGGCGGGAGCCTACGCGGCCGCCGCGCCGCTCTTTGCCTTCCTCTGCGAGGCGTTGACCTCGGCAGAGGGCGTGCTGCGGCAGAAGGCGCAGGCGGGCCGGAGCGAATGCGAACGCGCACTGGAGGCGCAGGGAGCGGCGTCCTGGCGTCCCTCCTCTCCCACGCCGCTACTGGAGACGCTTGCCGACGCCGCCGCGCACGCGCAGAATGCCGCCTATCTGCCTCCCGGCGGCACCCTTCCCGCTTACGGAATCGTGCGCGCCGCCCGGAGGACGCCGTCCCGCAAGAACGCTCCCTTCAGCGAACGCCGAAAAGCCGCCTCCGGGACAGGGCCGCACGAAGAGAGCTAGAACGCCTGATACAACCTCCCCTGCTCCCTCCTTCGTAAAGAGGAGAAACGTAGGGGCGCGGCAAGCAGCGCCCACTCCCTTTTATAAGGAGAGAGATCTAGCGGCCTCGGGCCGGAAGAAAAGAGAAGGAGACAGACGCATGGTAAAAGTCACCCATCTGCATGAAGTGCGGGAACGCCTGATCCAGGAATGCGGCGAAGACTGTCCTTCGATAGACATGTACCACATCGAGATGAGCCTCGAAGCGTTCGCGGAACTGGTGCGCGATCCCCGGGCGTTTGCCCGCGAATTCGAGATTCCGCTTTCCGAAGGCGATGTCCATATCTCGCTGAGCCACCACCAGCCGCAAGAGATGCGCATGATGGCCGCCTCGATCACCCCGACGCCTGGCCCGGCCCCCTCTCCCTCCATCTGCGTCACCCTGGTCGCGGGCAGCAACCAGTTCTGCGGCTTCGTCTGGCCGCGCCCCAGCCCGGATATCTGATCCCGTTCCGCCGGTCTATCCCGCTCCCGCTCGGCGCTTTTTCGCGCCCGTGAAGCCGCCGGTTTCCAGCCTGGAAACCGGCGGCCTGTCTTAGCGGACACAACCGCAAAAATCCGGCACGCGAGCCAGGCATTCCCACCAGATATAGAGCTGGTTTCCCTGGAAATAGTACCGGAATCTGGCGTCACGGGAAGGAAATGGAGATTCGCTGTCCAATTACAGGCTATCAAGTCAATAGGATCGAAACCCGCACAGGTTCCTGCTGTGACCCGATGCCGTGCTGCAACTCGGGAAAGGGCCATCGAAGCGCCCTTTAATACCGTTCTGTGCCGCGTTGTAATACCCATGAGAGAAAGAACCGAAAGACATGAAACGCGCCACACTACGTCTGCTAAATCTGTATCTTCTTATTCTATCGAGCCAACTCGTCTCGCAAGCTCAATCTCCCTTCACCCCCCGCAGCATCCGCACTTCCCCTCGTCCCGCAGCCCCTCTGCTCTATCGCCTGACCGTCCTGGCACGCGCGGGGAATCCGGCGCCAGGGGTCGAATCGAACGCCTATTTTGCTTTCGACTCGCCGATGATCGCCGATGATGGCACGGTCGCCTTCATCGCAACCCTCTCGTCCGACGAGTCGGAGGCTCTGCGCACCGGTATCTTCACCGCAGGCGGCCTGCATGGCGGGCGTCTGGTCGCGCTGGCAGGGCAGCCCGCTCCCGGCCTGGAGGAGACCACCTTTCAGAGTTTCGGGCGTCCGTCTATCAATACCGCCGGACAGGTCACTTTTTTTGCCCGACTTTCCGGCTCAAGCGCGGGCATCTTTCTTGACGATGCTCTGATCGCTTCCCTGAACGGCCCCGTTCCCACGCGCGCCGACGCGCAGTTCGTCGCGCTCTCCGATCCTGCCGTCAATGAGAATGGCCTGGTCGCCTTCAGCGCCGCCTACAGGAATGCGGACTCGACCTTTGGCGGCGGCGCGTTCACGCAGGAAGGCCCTCTGGCCTCCGATGCCGACCCCATTCCCGAACTGCCGGGCGTCACGATCCTCAGCCAGGGAAATATCCTCTGGCTCGGCGACACCAGCATCGCCTTTGTCGCGGGCCTCTCCGACGACTCGCTCGGTCTGATCGCCGACGGACACCTGCGGATGCATACCGGA
>DASRGL010000003.1:0-3435 GCA_035651115.1 Chthonomonadaceae bacterium | reverse complement strand
GTGAAGATGGGCTTATGCTTGCCGCGCAGGATTTTGGCGGCATCCACCGCCAGGCGACCCAGCGGCTTGTCGGTCGCGTCCATGACGTACCAGACACGCTGCGCCTCCATATCCTCCTTGCGCGCCGAGATGGTTGTTTTCATGTGTTTTCGTCCTCAGTCTCTTCTTCGCCGCCGGAGTGGGCGGCGGCAGTCTTCTGGCGAGGATAGAGTTTCCGCTCGCCATAACGCACTTTAAGCAGGCAGAGGCCCTGCGGCGGCGCGGATGGCCCGGCCAGTCTCCTGTCGCGCGAGTGCAGCAGAGCCGCTATCGAAGCCGGGTCGCGCTTGCCCGTTCCGACCTCCATCAGCGTGCCGACGATAGCGCGCACCATGCCGCGCAGAAAAGCGTTCGCCTCGATCCGCACGACCACCAGGTTCCGGTAGCGTCCTACCTGGCAGCGCGTCACTTCGCGCCAGGTCGTCCGGCCCGGCTCCAGTTCGTTCGCGAAGGCCGCGAAGTCCTGTTCGCCGAGCAGCGCCCCGGCTCCTGCCTGCATCGCCTCCACGTCCAACAAAAAGGGACAGAAGGCGCTGTAACGGCGCAGCAGCGCCGAGGGCGTCCGTCGGTTCACGATCAGATAGGCGTACAGCCGAGACGAAGCCGAGAACCGCGCATGGAACGTCTCCTCCACCGCCTCGACTTTCCGCACGCTCACGTCGGGCGGCAGCGCGCTGTTCAGCGCCAGCGCCATCCGCTCTATCGGGATGCGCGTCTCCGCCTGAAAGCTGATGACCTGTCCCAGCGCGTGAACGCCGGCGTCCGTGCGACCCGCACCCGCCAGCCGCACCGCCTGGCCCGTCCTCTGCGCGATAGCCGCCTCCAGCACGCCCTGCACTGTGCGCGTCCCGTGCTGCCACTGGAACCCGGCAAAGTCCGTGCCGTCGTACTCGACTGTTGCCTTGAACGTCGGCAAGGCCGGACGCCTGCGCTACTTGCGCCGTCGGCCCAGGCCAAAGAGTCCGCGCCGTCCCTCCTGGGTCACTTCGACCTGCGGTTCCAGCACATTATCCGGCCCTTCGCCCTCGACGAACTCCAGCAGCACGATCGGCGCGCCATCGCCCCGCCGAAACCCGACTTTCGTGATGCGCGTGTAGCCGCCGGGCCGGTTCATGTAGCGCGGCGCGATGACCTCGAACAGGCGCGGAACCACATAGTAGGGATTGCGCGCGATCTTCAGGCCGCCCTTCGGGCCGCCGGGAACGCGCACGAACTCGTCCACATTGCTGTCCACAAAACGGCGCACCAGGCGGCGCGTATGCAGGCGCATCTCGACCGTCGCCTCCGGCCCGCCTTTGCGCGCGATGGTCACCAGCTTCTCCACGATGCGCCGCACCTCTTTGGCCCGCGTCTCCGTGGTAATGATCCTGTCGTTGAGCAGCAGATTGCGCGTCAGGCTTTTGAGCAGCGCGCGCCGCTGATCGCTGGGCAGTCCTAATTTACGTCCCGACCTCCGGTGACGCATGGTTGCTATCCTTTCCAACCCCTTCGGGGAGGGGGATCATTCGTTATCCTGATCGGCCTCCGATTCGCCGTCATCCTCGTCCAGGTTCACCGTCGAGCCGCCCTTGAGGGTCAGCCCCAGCGAGGCCAGCTTTTCGCGCACCTCGCTCAGCGACTTCTTGCCGAAGTTGCGAATCTGCATCAGGTCGTTTTCGGTATACTGCACGAGTTCCGGGATCGTCAGAATGTTGGCCTTCTTCAGGCAGTTGTAAGTCCGCACCGAGAAGTCCAGTTCCTCGATCCGCACGTTCGGCGGAGCCTCGCCGCTCTCGCCGACAAGCGCCAGCGGCTCGCTGCCGTCCAGCGCGCCAATACCCGGCTGGAACGAGATGAACAGACGGAAGTACTGATCCAGGATGCCCGCCGCCTCGCTGATGGCGTTCTCCGGCGTGATCGTCCCGTTCGTCCAGACTTCCAGCACCAGGCGCTCCAGGTTCGTGTTCGACTGCACGCGCGTCGCCTCGACCGTATAGTTGACTTTGCGCACGGGCGTAAACGCCGCGCCCATCGGAATCACGCCGATAGCCATCTGATTGCGGCGCTCCTGGCGTTCGGGCAGTACGTAGCCCTTGTTCACCTCGACCGTCATCTCCATCGAGAGCGTGGCGTCCTCGTCGGAGATAGTCGCGATATAGGCGTCCGGGTTGACGATCTCCACATCTTCCGGACACTGCACATCGGCCCCGGTCACGCGGCCCTCGCCCTTCACGTCCACGCGGATCGTCTTCGGTTCGGGCTTGGCGCTGTTGCCGTTGCGATGCACCTTGACATGCAGTTCTTTCAGGTTGAGCAGTAGCTCGGTGGTGTCCTCTTTGACACCCGGAATCGTCGAAAACTCGTGCAGCACCTTATCTATCTTGACATAGGTAATGGCTGCGCCAGGAATGGACGACAGCAGCACTCGCCGCAGCGAGTTGCCCAGAGTCACCCCATAACCGCGCTCCAGCGGCTCCACAACGAACTTGCCATAAGTAGTCGTGGTCTCCAATGTCTGGATGTTCGGCAGGGTCAGTTCCATCTCTCACACTCTCCTTTGCCGTCGGACGCCTCCGCGCCGAAGTCCCGGCGGGCGGGAACGGCGCGGCAGCCACAAGGGTTACGGCGTCGTCACGGCGGGCGCAATAGGCACAAAACGGGAAGGGACGCGGCGGCACATTCCCGCCGCCAGCGCCCTGACTCACCCGACCGATTAGCGCGAATAGAACTCGATGATAAGCTGTTCGCGGACGTTGGTATCTATCTGATCGCGGGTGGGGATCGCCAGCACCCGGCCTTCCAGCGTCTGCGGATTGAAATCCAGCCACTCCGGCACGCTCCGGCGCGTATGGATACGTGCGCGCGCCTCTTTGATCGCGCCGCTCTGCGACATGCTCTCATGCACGCCGATGAGGTCGCCGGGCTTAAGGATATAGGACGGAATATTGACGCGCTGGCCGTTGACCGTGAAATGGCGGTGCGACACCATCTGCCGCGCCTGCGCGCGGGAAGAGGCCAGTCCCAGCCGATAGATGGCATTGTCCAGGCGCAGTTCCAGCAGTTGCAGCAGGTTCTCGCCGGTGACGCCGGGCCGCCGCAGCGCCTCTTTCAGATAGTTGCGGAACTGGTTCTCCAGCACGCGGTAGATGCGGCGCAGCTTCTGTTTCTCGCGCAACTGCTGGCCGTATTCGGTGATCTTCTTCTGGAAGGTCGAGGTCTGGCCCGCGCCGCTGCCGAATCCGGGCGGCTTATCGCGCCATTTGGTCTTGCCGTCTCGGCTGGTCTTTTCCAGCGTACATTTGGTGTAGCACTTGTCGCCCTTGAGGTAGAGTTTCACTCCCTCGCGGCGGCACTGGCGACACCGGGGATCATGATTGTTTGCCATAGATACTTGCGATGCTCCTTGTGGTCTGTTGC
>DASRGL010000002.1:0-11372 GCA_035651115.1 Chthonomonadaceae bacterium | reverse complement strand
CGGCCTGGGAAGATGTCCTGACCACACATGATCGCGACTTTCTGGAGGCGCTCAATCGGATCAGCAGCGGCGACTACTTCCCCGGCGCGCACCGCTACGGCTTCGGAACCGGCGATAACCCCATCTTCCCCGGCATGTACGAGGCGGCTCTGCGGTATACGGGCGGCTCTGTAGACGCGGCGCAGGCGGTGATGGACGGCGCGGGACAGGTCGCCTTCAACATCTCCGGCGGGCTGCACCACGCCCACTATGACCGGGCCGCAGGATTCTGCATTCTCAATGATTGTGCGGTCGCCCTGCGCCGCCTGCGGCAGAAATACGCCCGCGCCGCCTACGTGGACATAGACGTGCATCATGGCGATGGCGTGCAGGAGTCCTTTTACGACGATCCGACCGTGCTGACCGTCTCGCTGCACCAGAGCGGGCGCACGCTGTTTCCAGGAACGGGTTTCACGGATGAGATCGGCGTCGGGCCGGGGGAGGGCTACAGCGTCAATCTGCCGTTTGCGCCCTATACGACCGATGAGATATGGCTCGGCGCGTGGCGGGAGGCCGCGCTGCCCATCCTGCGCGCCTTCGACCCGGACGCCATCCTGCTGCAGATGGGAACGGACGCGCACTTCCTCGACCCGCTGGCGCACTGCTGCCTGACGGCGCAGGGCTGGCTCGAAGCGGTCAAGGACGTGCAGGCGCTCGACAAGCCCATCGTCGCGGTCGGGGGCGGGGGCTACAACATGACTACCGTACCGCGCATGTGGACGCTGGCGACCGCGACGCTCGCAGGACTGGCCCTGCCGGACACCGTGCCGAACTCCTATCCGCACCAGGGAGAGATTCCCACGCTCACCGATCATGTCTCGCCGGAAATGGACACGCGCGACCTGGAACACGCCCGCCGCGCCGCCGATCAATCGGTGGCAGAGATCAAGCAGCTTCTCTTTGCGCGGTATGATTTGACCTAACCCCCCGTCCCCCTTCCCTCATTCGCTTCGCAGGGAAGGGGGTGACGGCAACGTTCGTCTTCGTATCTGGCCTTCCTTTCCTACAGATGGGAAAGACAAGCCCAAGTACAACGGCGAAGACTTCCGACACCCCCTTCCCTAGCGAGGTACGAGCGGGTAGGGAAGGGGGACGGGGGGTTAGGTCAACAAGAATCCCATGAAACCACCTCTCTGCTTCCTGATAACGCTCTTTCTGTCAGGCGGTCAGCTGGCGGCCGGAGCGCAAAATGCGCCGCAGACGCCGACCGCTCCGCAGAAGCCGAACAGCCAGAGGCGCGTGCGGGAGCCGGAGACCGGCCCGGCGAAGAACTTCCTGGAGATACGGCGGCGAACCCGGCTCTGGCGCGGCAAGCTGCCGTTCCGCAACGTCGGCGCGAACATCCCCGATCTGTTCGAGCAGTTCCTCTATGGGAAGGATGCGAAGGCGATCCGCGCGCTGAACGACGCGCAGGCGGCGGGCATCCGCTTTGTGCGCTGCTGGGGAACGACCTGGGGGCCGGACAATTTCGGCCTCTTCACGACCGACCGGGCGCGCTGGATGGGCGCGTTCGACCGGATGCTCGCCGCCGCCGACAACGCCCGCATCACCGTCGTCCCCTCGCTGCTGTTCAACATCAACATGCTGCCGGAATATGTACGGCGCACGACCGGCAAAGACGAGCAGGTGGGCGATCTCCTGACGCCCGGTTCCGCCTCCAATACCCTGGCCGTCAACTATGTCACCGCGATGGTCGCGCGGTACAAGGACGACCCGCGCGTGCTGTTCTGGGAGATAGGCAACGAGTATAATCTGGAGGCCGACCTGTCCGCGCAATGGAAGAAGCGCCCGGCCAACCAGATACCGACCTCCGACCAGATACGCGCCTTCCTCATCCAGATCGCCACGCTGATCAAGCGGATAGACAAGAAGCACCTCGTTACGTCGGGCAATGCGGATATGCGCCCCTACGCCTGGCACATCCGGCAGGCGATGCTGGCCCACCGCACTGCCCCCGACCCGAACGACTACCCGATGGACTGGACGCAGGACAGCTTCCCGCAGTACGTCGAGATGCTGCGCTTCTTCAATCCGCCGCCGCTCGACCTGCTCAGCGTGCATCTCTATCCGACCAGCCAGGCGGATACCCCGCACTGGCTCTACAAGAACGACACGGTCGCGGCGACGCTGCCCTGGGTCCGCACCGTCAGCGATCTCATCGGGATGCCGCTGTTCGTGGGCGAGTTCGGGCAGGAAGTGATGGCGGACGGCAAAGAGGCCGCGATGCTCTGGAGTACGGACTTTCTGCGTCGGATGGCGATGGGGGCCGCGCCGATCGCGGCGGTCTGGGCCTGGGAGTTCGATCAGTTCGAGCCGCCGACGCCTTCGCCCCACTCGCTCTCCCCGGAGCGCACGCCCGATTTCGTGCGCGCCCTCGGCGCCGCCAATCAGACGATTCTGGAGACCATCCTGAACCCCGACGTGCAGCGGCAGGAACGCTCCGACCGTTGACAGCGCGCACGTTGCGCCAGCCCCGCTCTGTGTTCTGCTTTTCGCGTCCGCGAGGACGCCTGGCCGAAGGCCATCGAGACGGGTACTTTCAGTACCCGGCCCGCTGAATTGAACCGCGCGCACAACAGGCAGGAGACAATCCCCTCTGCGGTGAAGTTATCTGCTGCCGCCCATAAGGGCAGGATACGCGCGATAAGGAGAAGATCATGGCAAAGCTACCGATCGGATTGCAACTCTACTCGGTGCGGGAGGATTGCGCCCGCGACCTGCCCGGCACGCTGGAGGCGGTCGCCAAGATGGGCTACGTCGGAGTCGAGTTCGCGGGCTACTACGGGCGCAACGCGCAGCAACTCCGCAAGATGCTGGACGATCTGGGCCTGCAGTGCTGCGGCACGCATATCGGCCTGGACACGCTGCTCGGAGACGCGCTGCCCGCCACCGTCGAGTTCAACCAGACGCTGGGCAACCGGTTTCTTATCGTGCCGGGGCTGGCCGAGGAGCGGCGCAACTCCCGCGCAGCCTGGCTGGAGACGGCCCGCCTGATGAACGAGATCGCCGAGCGCCTGAAGCCGCACGGGATGCGTACCGGCTATCACAATCATGGCGTCGAGTTCCAGCCGATGGACGGCGAAATGCCCTGGGACATCTTCTTCGGCAACACCAGCGCGGACGTGGTGATGCAGTTCGATGTCGGCAACGCCATGCACGGCGGCGCGGAGGCCGCGCCGTTCCTGCGCCGCTATCCGGGCCGGGCCGCGACCGTGCATGTCAAGGAGTATTCCGCCGCGAACCCGGACGCCCTGATCGGCGAGGGCGATGTGGACTGGAACGAGATCTTCAGGCTGTGCGAGAGCATCGGCGGCACGGAATGGTATATCGTCGAGTACGAGAACGCGCTCTATCCGCCGCTGAAATGCGTGGACCTCTGCCTGCAAAATCTGCGCAAAATGGGCAAGTAGCCAAAGGATGCAAGCGTTCGCCTTTGTGTCATCAGGAAGCAGATTTTGCCTGAAAACGCATCTTCGTGCTGAAATTCACATCTCCGGTGTGAACTGCTTCACAGCGCGCGCCCGCGCCATGCTGTAAGATAGGAGCGTATCCTGTTGCAGCGCGGCGCGGTTCCCTCGGATGTTTTTGCCGCGCTCCAGGATATGTAATCCAAGTCCATCCGTGTGAGCGCTTTCCTGATGGCAGGCATTTGCCGATGACCCCCTTCGGCGGATGCCTTTTTCTTTTGTCGGCGGGTTGCAGGCTCGCCTGCGGAGAGGAAACGGATGGGAAGCAAAACGCTTCTATGGCTCGTATGCGGTCTGTGCCTGTGTCTGTCCCTGGCGGCGCAGGCGCAGGAACTCAAGATCATCGTGCCTGCTTACTTTTATCCCGGCGGCGCTGGAGCGCGCGACTGGCAGCGATTGAACGCGGCGGCGCAGAAGGTTCCGCTCTGGGTCATCATCAACCCGGCCAGCGGCCCCGGCAGGCAGACCGATCCGGTCTCCAGCGCGGCTTACAAGGCGCTGCGCGCCGCGCATGGCAAAACGCTGGCCTATGTGGATACCAGCTACGCCAAACGCCCGCTAGACCGCGTCCTCAAGGACATAGATCAGTGGCTCGCTCTCTATCCGGGACAGGCCGACGGCTTCTTCGTAGATCAGATCACCTATGACGACGACCCGGCCCATCTCGACTATCTGGCGCGCGTCTATCGCTACATCAAGAGCAAAGACCGCAAATTCGTCGTGATGGGCAATCCGGGGACGAACACGCGGGAAGCCTACCTGAAGCGGCCCGTCTGCGACGCGATCATGACGTTCGAGAATTTCGCTGCCGAGTATCCCCGGTATCAGCCGGATGCCTGGGCCGCCCGCTATCGCCCCGACCGGTTCGCCCACATACTCCATAGCGCGCCGCCCTCGGAGCAAGCCCTGCGGCAAGCCCTCAAAACCATGCAGGAACGCCGGGCCGGTTGGGTCTTTATCACCGATGCCGTCTACACCAGAGAGCATCCGAACCCCTATAACCGCCTGCCGGGCTACTGGGAGCAGGAAGTGAAAGCCGTCCAGAAACTCGCCAGCCCACAGGATACGACCAGACGCGAGAAGACGGAGTGATAGGTTTCCGATGGGAAGGGGGGGAGGCAAAAAAAGCCGCCGGGCGAGCCTGGCCCGGCGGCGGAGTACCCAGGAGAAAACCGGCTGTCAAGAACTCACAGCCAAAACGAAGGTTACCGCAACACTTCGCTTCATTCTGGTTATGCCACACGGCGGCACAGATTTAACCATCTATTTGGAACTAAAGTGGTTCTGCGACGCAAAGTGTGGCGGGGTTTGTGCGCGGCCTGAAAAGGCCGGTCTGGAACTGCGAAGTCCGCCTGCGCGGACTGAGGAGGGAGCCTGCGCAGGCGGGCCTGGCAATTCCAGAACGGGGTTTCAACCTCGTGTCCAAAGACAACCACAGCTTGCGTCGCAGAACCGAGTTTGCAAAGGTTCGCGCTAAAAGACAGGCCCGCCGGAAGTCGGCGGGCCTTCGTTTATGCGGGAGATAGGGAAATCAGCCGCAATCAGTCTTCGTTCGGGACGATGTCCTTGTCGGTGAGCGTCTTCTCGGCGCCGCTAAGGACATCCGCCGTCGCGACCCGATAGGTGACTTTGATGAGACGCGGCGGCTGGCCGTGTACCTTCCAGCTCTCATCTTTGCCGTCCCAGACCGGGCCTTCGCCGCCCTGTCCTTCGATCATCTTCGTGCCTCGCATCTTCTCCCGCTTGTCCACCCAGACCCGATTCGGGTTGTCGTCCGTAAGACCTTCGCCGTTCCATCCAAAGCGGTCTTGCAAGTGCGGCGAAGTGGAGCGCGGATTGTAGGAGAGGACGATCTTGAGGTAGGGCTTGCTGAAGCTGTACATCTTCACGTCCCGGCTCATGTCCATCTCGCGCTTGAACTTGGTCTTGCGCACCGAGATGGTGTCCATCAGGATCGTCTGATCCGGCGGCACGTCGAAGGAGTTGAGGACGCCGGAGATGTCCTGCGGCTTGTAGTCCTCATCGGCGATGCGCACGTCTATGCGCGCTCCATCCGCCGAGTTGAAGCGTCCCGATATCTCGAACACTTTGGCGCGCGTGATCTTGACCACCGGCTCGAAGCTGGTGTTCCAGGGCTGCGGCCTCGGATCGCCCGGAACGGGCTGCAGCACGGCAGGATACGGCTTGCCGTAGAGCTTGGCCGTCTGGTTCACGTCCGAATGGTTGTGATCCGTATAGCGGTCATAATAGCGCTGCAGCGTGATCTCGTAGTTGTGCTTCTCCGCCGCGTAGAGCTGCTTCGTGCTGTAGTCCTTCGGGTTCTTCTTCAGGAAGTATTCGGACCGCTTCATGGCCTCTTTCCAGGCTGCCAGCGCTTCGGGAATGCGGCCCTGCTTTTCGAAAGAGTGCGCCCACGTATGGACGACGCGGAGCGGCGCGCCCCAGGGATAGTCCTCGCTATCCTTCCTCGGCGGGGTCGCCATCGCCATCTCGAAGGCGGCTTCTGCTGCCGGGAAGTCCTTGATCTTGTCGTAGTTCTGCCAGCCCTTCTCGAACTTGATCTCCCAGAGGTTCGGGTTGTTGGCGATGCCCTCGTCCAGAAGTTTCTGCGACGGCGGGATATAGCGCCGATCCGAACGCTCGGAGGAGTCCGTGAAGTTATAGGACAGGTGCCACGCGCCGGTGACGTAGACGTTATCGGCGTGCGGGTCGAGCCAGGTGATCAGGCGGACGAGCGGCAGAATGGCGTCGTAGTCGCCGCTATGGAAGAACTCGTCGCAGCGCACCCACAGGAGGCCCGCCGCCGCCTCGCGGAAGCCGAGCAGCGGCAGCAGCATGAACTCGTTGGTCAGGCCGCCGCTAAGTTGCGTGAGGCCGACTTCGCCCTTCTTCAGCTCCCTGGCGGTCGGGTCTATGGCCCGTTGCAGCGGAATGGTGAGCAGAAAAAGCGCCACGAGCGCCGCGCCCAGTATTCTGCGCCTCTGGAGGCTCTCCTGAGAATAGACTTTGGAAGCTGCCATCGTCTTACACCTCCCGGCGGTCGAAGATCAAGATCGCCAGGATCAGCAGCACCGCCGAATAGATAAAGGCGTAGGCGATGTTCTGCATAATGAAGGCGTCCACATTTTTGAGTTCGATCTGCGGGTGGATGATCGAGTTCTGGATGTTGAAGTTGCCGAAGTTGGGCAGCAGATAGTGAATCACCCGGCCCACGCCGCTCACCAGCGGGTTGCGGTTGGTCGTCAGCGACTCCGTCACCGTACTCAGGTTGCCGACCAGGAAGATGGCAAACGAGAGGAAGAAGTTGACGACCGGCGTGGCGAAGGTCGAGAAGAAGATCGCCAGCGCCGCCAGCAGCATCATCTGGAAGAAGGTCAGCATGACGCCCTTGACCATCTCCGGCGGGACTTTGTGATTCGGGCTTTGCATCCAGAGCATGGCGAGGAATACGATGCCCATCGCCGCGATGTTGACGAAGACGGTCGCGAAGCCGCCGAGGAACTTGCCCAGGACGAACTCGTAGCGTTGTACCGGCTTGGATAGCACCGTGTAGATGGTGCGCCGTTCGATCTCCACCGGGATCAGATAGATGCAGGTGACGATGGTAATGAACAGACCGGCCAGCAGGATCGCCGCCAGGCCGAGGCTTTTTAAGACCACCTGGCTGTCACGCGGATTCAAGAAGCCGAAGACGGGGCCGAGCGCGATGAGGAAGACGCCGATGACGAGGAAGATCCACATGACGCGGCGGCGCAGCGCCTCGCGCACCGTCTGTCGAGCGATTGCCAGTGCGACCATTAGATGCCCTCCTTGCGGACCGTCTCCACGAATACGTCTTCCAGCGTGCGCTTATGCGGCACGACCGAGATGATGGTGCCTTTCGCGCTCCGCACCAGGTCAATGACGGCGGTGGTCTGCTCGTTATCGTCCGAGCTGAGCCGCAGCTTGCCGGTCGGGACCGGTTCGCGCGAGCCGCTCTCGTCGGTGTGGTCGTAGACCGGCTCGACGATGGGGACGAGGGCTTTCAGCTTGTCCATGACGCCGTTGGTGAGTTCCTTCCCCTGCACGATGATCTCCGTGCGCTCGCCGGCGGTCAGGTCTTTGATACGGCCCGTTGTCAGCAGTTTGCCGTTGTGGATGATGGCGACGCGGGAGCAGATCAGCTCGACATCGGCGAGTTGATGGGAGGAGAGGAAGACGGTCTTGCCTTCGTCCTTGAGGCTGGCGACGATGTCGCGCAGTTCCGCATGGGCGATGGGGTCGAGGCCGGAGGTCGGTTCATCCAGAAAGAGGAGTTTGGGATCGTTGATGAGCGCCTGAGCGATACCGGTGCGCTGGCGCATACCCTTCGAGTAGCCGCGCACGCTGCGTTTCCAGGCGTCCGGCTGGAGGCGTACCTTCTCCAGCGCGAGTTTGACGCGGCGGCTCCGCTCCGGCTCCGGGATGCGGAACAGACGGGCGTAGAAGTCCAGCAGGTCCCAGCCGGTCATCGAATCGTAGAAGTAGGTCTCTTCGGGCAGATAGGCAAGTTCGCGCTTGACATTATTGTCGCCCATCGGCCTTCCGAGAATAGTGGCATCACCGGCTGTCGGGAAAATCAGCCCGAGCAGCATCTTGATCGTCGTGGTCTTGCCCGCGCCGTTGCGGCCCAGGAAGCCGAAGATCTCTCCCTCTTCGACCTCCAGGTGGAGGTTGTTGACGGCAACCACCTCCTGCTTCTGCCAGACATCCACGTACTTTTTGGTGAGGCCCTGGATTGAGATCGCAGCAGCCATTACGATAGATTCCTCCTTCCGTCTGCCTGGCGCAGACGGAAACTCCTAAATAAGAATGAAAGAGAACAAGGCCGGTTCCTGCCCAGTGGGTTCCTCCGAGAACCGTGTCGGTGCGAGAGATTTCGGACCTCCGTTCCGGTCAGGCACTCGAAATCGGCGCGCGGGACATCTGCGCGCCGAAGGTCCGAAACCCAGGTTCCAGAGTTCGGTATTCCAACAGGCGGCGGGGAGAAACTGCCGCCCGGGTCGAGGAGGCGAGCATGGCCTCAGACGCGCACGACAACAGATGCCATGCCATCGGGTATTATACCAATCCAACCTCTGTTTGTCAACTTGCCATCTTTGCGGGATTTGGCGCGCGACGCTTCCGCCCTCCCTGGCGTGGGCTGGAGGGGAAGCCGTCTCTGAGGATGCAACTCAGGAATTCCGGAATCCGCATCGCTGGTTGGAACCGTTCTCTTCTTGTACGCAAAAGTCGCCGCGATTCGTCGCAAGGTCGGGGATTTTTCTTGCGAATTGTTTCCGTCCTATGCTATAATGGCGCAGTGAGAACGCCCTGACGTCCGCCTGCCGCACAGCCCGGGGCGCGAGGAGAACGACGTCGTGAGACCCGCCCGGACGTCCGCCCGCTTCTGCCTTGCAATGTCATCGCCCACTCCACGCCACTCTGCTCTTTTTGCCGTCCTCTTTGCGTCTGTTTGCGTTCTGCTGCCCAGCCGCGCGCGCGCCGTCTCGCCCGGTTATGTCGCCGAGTCGCCCCTGATTCGCGTCGGGCTGATGCGCTTTGCGGGCGCAAGCGCCCTGACGCTGATGGCGGAACCGGGCGCGCGGCTGCTGGGGCCGGATGGGCGCGAGAGGGCTGCCGGAATGGGGCCGTGGACGATCACGGTCTCCGGGGCGGGAGCGGAAGCGGTGGACGCGCAGGGGCGCAGCCTGGGTCTGGCGGGCGCGAGTTGGCGGTTGCAAAGCGAGGACGCGGAGACGGTGCTGAGTATCGCCCCGCCAGGCGGCAGGCCGCGCCGCTATCGGGGCAGCCTGGATATTCGCCTGGTCGGGGGCCGCCTGCAGGCGGTCAACGAGGTGTCTCTGGAGACCTATCTGCGCGGCGTGGTCGCCAGCGAGATCGGGGCCAGCGCGCCGCTGGAAGCTCTGAAAGCCCAGGCCGTCGCTGCGCGCACCTTTGCGCTGCGCAGCCAGGGGAAGTGGATGACCCAGGGCTACGATCTGCGCGACTCCACCGATTCGCAAGCCTATGGCGGGGCCGACGCGGAGACGCCGGAGAGCGACCGCGCCGTGCGCGAAACTTCCGGTCTGATCCTGACCATCGCTGACCAGCCGATCTGGGCCATGTTCTGCGCGGACTGCGGCGGCGTGACGGCTCCCGGCGCGACGCCGGAGGACTGTCCGCGCTCGGTCGTGGACGCCGACGCGCACCTCCACAACACGCCCCATCATGTCTGGACGCTGCGCTTTACGCCGGAACGTCTGGCCTCCCTCCTGCGGCGCGACCCGGCCCTGCGCTGCGCGGGCCAGCTTACCGAAGTCAGCGCGCTGGCGACGGACGTTTCGGGCCGCGTGCGCCGCCTGCGCCTGGTCTGGCAGCCACCGCTCCCCTCTATAAAGAATCCCAGCCCGGCGACCGGTGACAAGACGCCGGAGACCGTGCCGACCGAAGCCCCCGTTCCCGACTTCCTGGGGGAGTACGGCCCTATTCCCCTGGAACCGCCTGCCGACATGCTTCCCGACAGCGGAACCGAGTCCCCAGCGCCCAGCGCCCAGCGCCCAGCGCCTATCGTCCGGGAGATCGGCGGCAACACGCTGCGAACGCTGCTCGGCGTGGACACACTGCGCAGCACGCTGTTCAAGGTGCGCCGCGAGCCGGATGGAGCGTTCCTGTTCGAGGGGAAAGGATGGGGACATGGGCGCGGTCTGTGCCAGCAGGGAGCCATCGCGATGGCGGCAGGGCCATCGGCCAGCGATTTCCGCGCTATCCTGCGCCGCTACTATGCCGGAGCCGCGCTGACGTATGTGCGCTATCGCAGCGCCGAAGAAGAAGAATCGGCCCTCCACCCTGTCCCTCCCCCCAAGAACAGGGGGAGGGAAGACCTACCCCCCGCCCCCCTCCCTAAAGGGAAGGGGAGCCAGAGCGATAGCTTATCCCCCGCTTCCAACTCGCCCCAGAGTGTAATGGGACGGCAACACCGGCGCACTGACGGTTCCCTCCCCCTGTTCTTGGGGGTCGCAAAAGCCGTCCCGAATCGTTCCGGAACAGGCGGCTCTTGCAGTGGGTCAGGGAGGGGGACTTCTCTTTCCGGGAAGGAGGCACGCGGTGGCCGCTAACCCGGAGTTTGCCGAAGCCGTCATGGAGGCCCTGCGGCGGCGCGGGCGTACCGTCGTGCGGGTGCAGGGCCGGAGCATGTACCCCGTTCTGCGCAACGGCGCGCGGGTCGAGATACAGCCCGTCGCCTACGATGAACTCGCTATCGGCGACCTGGTCGTTTTCTGTGATGGGCGCGGCATCGTCTGCCACCGCCTGATCGCGAAAAAACACCGCCTCTGCTATCTCAAAGGCGACACCAACCTCTGGGCGGACCCACCTGTCATCTGGCCGCAGGTGTTGGGCCGGGTCACGCGCCTCATAGATGCGGAGTTCCGCATCCGCTCGCTGGATACTCCCCGCCAGCGCAAGCGCGCCGCGCTCCTGGCGCGTTTCTCCTACCCCTACGCTATCTACTTCAACCTGCTGCGCTACCTGGGCCGCTGTCGCTGGTGGGCGCGCGGCATCGAGTGGGGCGATTGAGTCCTGCTTGAGGACCAGGACGAACCTAAACGTATCCGCCTTTCGTGCCGCCGAATGGAGCCATCCTCCGTTTTATAGAAAACGCTTCCTGCAACTCGATGTGAAGGCCGTAAAGAGTTCGCTTTTCGCCCGGCGGCTGTAGTGCTATTTTTGTACGGTATGCGCCGATAGAACATCTGATGAACGGCCTGGCGTGAAGGCCGCAAAGAGTCTGCTATACTCCTCCAAACTGACAAAAATGGGCGAAGAGAGACTCGAACTCCCGGCATCTTCGGTGTAAACGAAGCGCTC
>DASRGL010000001.1:0-10633 GCA_035651115.1 Chthonomonadaceae bacterium | reverse complement strand
TCGCCTATCTCGACGATGGCACGATGATCGTCGTGGAGGACGGACGCCGCTACATCGGCGAGACGCTCGGCGTCGTCGTTACCAGCGTACTGCAAACGGTCGCGGGCAAGATGATCTTCGCGCGTGTCCGCACCGACGATGAAGGGGATTCGCTTGACTACACCAGCCGCACGCCACACGATACCCGAGGCGAAGGCGGGCCGAACGGAGGCAGCCCCGCTCCGAGCAGCGGCGGTTATACCCGCCGCGGGCCGAGCAAGAAGGTTCGGTAGCGGCGAAAACAAAATCTGGGCGACGCTGGCCGGGCGCACGGTGCTGGAGTGGACGCTGTCCGCTTTCGACACGCACCCGGCCATTGCATCGCTGGCGCTGGTCGCAGACGCCGACGAGATCGAGCGAGTCCGCGCGGCGGCGCGCGCTTTCTCCAAAGTGATCGCGGTCGTCCCCGGCGGGGCGACGCGCGCCGCCTCGGTGCGGAACGGCCTGGACGCCTTGCCTGCGGACACGGAGATCGTTCTCGTTCACGATGCCGCCCGGCCTCTCGTCACACCTGAAGTCATCGCGCGCGTGCTGGACGCGGCGGCGCAGGTGGGCGCGGCGGTTCCGGGACTGCCGCTTTCGGATACGGTCAAGCGGGTAGATGGCGGGGGAATCGTGCGCGCCACCGTGCCGCGCTCCGAGACGCTTCAGGGGGAGACGCTGGCCGGTCTGACCGCCGTGCAGACGCCGCAGGGCGCGCGGGTCGAACTGCTGCGCGCTGCCTATGCGCAGTTCGATTTTGCGCACGCCGAGCCGACCGACGAGGCGTCGCTGATCGAGGCATTGGGCGCGCCGGTCGCGGTCGTTCCCGGCGATCCGACCAATCTCAAGATCACCCGCCCGGAGGACATCGCCCTGGCCGAACGGCTGCTGATCCCACCCGATTCGGCCCTCACCCCCGGCCCCTCTCCCACGCTGCGGGAGAGGGGAGAGGCGAACCACAAGCTTTCCCCTTCTTCCATCCTCCAGCAGAAGGCGCAGGAGGAGAATACGCCCGCGCTACAGTCACCCCTCTCCCGCAGCGTGGGAGAGGGGCCGGGGGTGAGGGCGGAAGTCCGCACCGGTTTCGGCTACGATGTCCACGCCTTCGCCGCGCCGGAGGCGGGCAGGCGGCTGTTTCTGGGAGGCGTCGAGATTCCGCACGACCGGGGACTCGACGGCCACTCCGACGCGGATGTGCTGCTGCACGCCGTCTGTGACGCGCTGCTCGGCGCGGCCTCGCTCGGCGACATCGGCATCCTCTTCCCGAACACCGACAGCGCCTACAAAAACATCTCCAGCCTGCGCCTGCTCTCGGAGGTGGGCGCGCGGCTGGCCGGGGACGGTTGGGAGATCGTCAACCTGGACGCGACCGTGCTGGCCGAAGCCCCGAAGCTGATGCCCTATCGCGACGCCATGCAGCGTGCCATCGGGGACTGTCTGCGTCTTGCGCCTTCCCGCATCAGCGTCAAGGCGACCACCTCCGAGAAGATGGGATTCGTCGGGCGGCGGGAAGGCATCGCCTGCTGGGCCGTCGCGACGATCCGCAGTCGGGGATAAACCGGAAGGAGAATCCCTCCGGCAGGGCTAATCCTTCCACCGTCTCTCTCGCTGGAGACGCCGCGAGGACATCCGAAGCAGGGCGAACGCCATGAAGTCTGTCTTCCCCTCTGTTCCTCACCCATAACTCCCGAAAATGATTGTGCAAAATCCACATTCAGGAGAGTTCCGTATCATGGCTCGTCTGGGCGAAGAGACGTACCCGGCCTCTGCGCGGGTCTGGACACAGAAGTTGGCGGCTGAGTTGGCTCCGTTAGGGCGTCTGCTCGCGCTGGTCGCGCTGGCGATCTACCTTCCGGCGCTGAGCGTGGCGGCGCTGGCGGTCCTGGCGACTTCTCCCGGCCCGGCCCTTGTCAAGAGGGCGTACCGGCGCGGCTGGAAACGCAACGAGATCGTCTACCTCTACGAGTTTCGCACCGAATGCTGGCAGACCTGGCGCGAGACTCCGGTCGGCGCGTATCTGCGGCAGGCGGGTCTCTACGGCCTGCCGCGCCTGGTCAACGTCCTGGCAGGAGACATCATCGCCGGGGAGCGGATCGAGCGCCTTGCTTCGTGACGTGTCTGTCGGGACCTCGAAACCGGCAGGGCGCAAACACGGCCGGGATGTACGCCGTATTCAATACAAACGCAGAAAGGGAACTCTCGCGATGCAACTCCATGTGTATGGGAAGAATAAGGCTGTTCATGTATCGGAGGAGACGCGCCGGTTCCTTGAGAAGAAGCTGGAGCGTCTGCAAAAGTATTTCCGGCATGAGCCGGAAGCGCAGTTTACACAGGACATGGAGCGTGGACTGCATATCGTCGAGGTGACCGTCACGGGCGATGGCGTCCTGCTCCGCAGCCAAGAGCGCAACAGCGACCTGCGCGCGGCCCTCGAGTCGGTCGTGGATAAACTGGAAAACCAGGTCAAGCGGTTCAAGAGCAAGCGCGTGGACACCCACCGCCAGCCGTCGGCCATCAAGACGGAAGCGGAGGCGGCCCTGACCTCAACGGAAGCAGACGAGAGTTTCACGCCGCGCATCGTGCGCCGCAAGACCTTCTCTGTCAAGCCGATGCCCGCCGAGGAGGCGGCGCGGCAGATGGAACTGCTAGGGCATAGCTTCTTCGTCTTCCTGAATCAGGAGACGAATCGCGTCGGCGTACTCTACCGGCGTCAGAGCGGCGACTACGGCCTGATCGAGCCGGAGGCATGACCTAATCCCCCGTCCCCCTTCCCTACCCGTTCGTTCCTCGCTAGGGAAGGGGGTGGGGGGTTAGGTCTACTTCGGGGCCTCCAGCTCTTTCTCGATGACGCTGATGACCTCCGGCTTGGCGGGATCGGTTCCGGCGGGGAACCGCGCCACGACTTCGCCCTTACGGTTGAGAAGGAACTTGGCAAAGTTCCACTCGATGTCGCCGCCGAAGTTCGGATCGGTCTTCTTGTCGGTCAGGAACTTGTAGAGCGGGTGCTGCCCCTCCCCCTTCACTACGATCTTGGAGAACATCGGGAAGGTGACCTTATACTTCTCGGTGCAGAACGCCTTGATCTCCTTGTTCGTTCCCGGCTCCTGCTTGCCGAACTCGTTTGCGGGGAAGCCGAGGACGACGAAACCCTTCTCCTTGTAGGTCTCATAGAGCTTTTGCAGGCTGGCGTACTGCGGGGTGTTGCCGCAGAAGGAGGCGACGTTGACCATCAGGATGACATCGCCCTGGTAGCGGCCCAGGTTGACCGGCTTGCCGTCAATATCTTTGAGCGTAAAGTTGAGAGCGGGCGCGACTTTGTATTTCGGATAGTCGGCATTCTTGGGGGCCGCTTCCGGCCCGTTGCTATCGGGAGAGACACCTGCCATTTTAGCCTCGAAGACATTGTCGAAATCGGCGAACGAGAGTTTGTGCGTTTCGTAGTAGAGACCCCGGAAGTTCCGCTCTTTTCCCGGCACGATGTGGCAGTAGAGACAGTTGACACCCTCTTTCTGCGCGAACTCCGGCTTGGCCTGCGCGGTGGTCGGGGCCAGCGCGGCGAGCGCCAGCAGCGCTCCGAGCAGCCCTCCCGACCGCAAGTGACGAGCAAACGACATGGCAACCTCCTTGCAAAATGGAAATCAGAAAAATCGGAAGGAGGGCGGGCCGTGTCCTCCTTCCTGTCTATTGTACGCTCCAAAAGCCCGGATGAACGGCGCGGGCGCACGAAAAGCGCCCAAATTCCGCAGCGTTCTCATTTCGGGCGGGCGAACAGCGCGTCCTCCACCGGTTTGTTGATCTCGAAGGTGTCGAAGATCAGGTGAAGTATCTCTTTGCCGTCGCGAACTACCGCCAGCGTGCCGGGCAACGGCACGCCGTCCGTATTGTGGTAGTCCGAGAGCAGAAGGACGGTGTCATCCTGCGTCACGACGCGCCGCACCAGATGGGTCTCCGCGTCTATGTAGACGCGGTTGACCTTGCCCTGCGCGTCCGTGATGGAGAACCCTTTGAGCGGCCTACCGTCCGTGCTGGCGGCGGGTTTGCCGTCCTCCGTATCCGGCAGAGCGCGCACCGCCGCGCTGTCCTGCGCGGCCCGGCGCAACTGCTCCATCGGGTCGCCCAGTCCGAGCGTGCCGGTCGGGGCGTCCTGCACCTGGCCCGCAATGCTGATCCAGGCGGGCTGCCCGCTGCCCGGCGACGCGAAAATAATATCGCCGAGAGCGGTCTTGAGTTCGAGACGGTTCTTGCCGGATGCGGCCGCTGTCAGGGTCGCGGCATCCAGAGGGACTTTGGCGTTTTCCGGCGCTCCGGGCGGAGTCATCTCGCCCTTTCCTTTCAGCGCCAACTGCTTGAGATTCAGGAAGGCGTCGCCGCCGTGCGCCTTGATCGCCGCCGCCAGCCTGGCCCGGCCCTCCGCATTTTCTGCCTCTGTCGGCGCGTTGCCCTTCGTACCCGCATCCGCCGTTCCTGAGCCAGACGCGGCAGCGCCGGACTGCGGCGTATCCCGCAGCGTCGGCGAGAGCAGGTTGACGCTGTCGAACGGGATCGTCGTCACGCTGCCAAGCGGCTTGACATCCTTCTCGATGGCCTTTGCATCCCCGACCAGCACGATCTGGTTCAGGTCGAGGTCGCCCAGTATCTCCTGCACCTGCGCGGGAGTCACGGCCTGCACACGCTGGCTGTATTTCGTCAGGTCGTCCGGTCCGCCGCCGTAGAGAACTGCCGGAACGAGGCGCTGCAACACGCCCGGCGCCGTCGCCACGCTGACGGCGAAGAAGCCGTTCAGGTAGTCCTTGCGCTCTTGCAGCTCGGAGATGGGGGGCGGCTCCCGCCGCAGCTTTCGCACCTCGTCCAGCGCGATCTTGACGACTTCGGCGGTGGACTGGTTCTTGGTGAACGTCATGATCTGGAACGAACCGGCCTCTTTGTTGCGCGCGAAGAAGCTGGCCGCGCCGTAGGTCAGGCCGCGCTTGACGCGAATCTCTTTGGTCAGGCGGCCCTCGAACTGGCCCAGGCCGAGGACAGCGGTCGCCACCGTGCCGACGATGCGGCGCGGATCGCTATAGCCGGTCGTCAGCGCCCCCATGCGGATCTCGGTCTGGGCCGCGCCGGGCCGATCTATGAGCGTGATATGGGGCGTTTCGCCGCTGGAAGCCGCGCCTGGCGGCGGCTTCGGCGCGGCGGGCGGGGGCGGAACCTCTTTACGTTCCCACGCCCCGAACGCCTTCTCCGCCTGCGCCATCGCCTGGTCGAGCGTGATGTCTCCGACGAGGAAAAGCGTGGCGACGTTGGGCGCGAAGTAGGTGTCGTGGAACTGCTTCAAGTCCTGCTGCGTGATGGCCGGCACCGTCTTGAGCGTTCCGGCGGAGAAGTTGCCGTAGGGATGCGCGCCGAAGAGGAGGCGGCTTAAGGCGGCGTCGGCCATCGTGCCGGGTTCCGACAGGCTGAAGCGGATGCTGCTGAGCGTGCGCGTGCGGGCGCGTTCCAGTTCCTCGGTCGGGAAGGTGGGATGCAGCGTGATGTCCGCCGCCAGATCGAACAGGGTATCGGCGTAGGCGCTGAGGCCGCTGGCGGAGACGGTCAGATAGTCATCGCCCGCGCTGGCGCTCAGGCGCGCGCCCAGGCCGTCCACCGTGTCGGCGATCTGCGTCTCGGTGCGCGTCGTAGTTCCCTTGTCGAGCAGATCGGCGGCCATCGCGGCCAGCCCGACACGGTCGGCGGTGTCGCGGATGGAGCCTGCCGGAACCGCCAGACGTATCCAGAGCGCGGGCTGGCTGTGGTCTTCCAGCAGCACGATGCGCAGGCCGTTGGGCAGCGTCTTTTCGACGATGGCGGGCAGGCGCAGCGGCCTCGGCGGGCCGAGCGGCGGCGGCGCGGCCTTCCCGGCGGCGGGCCGCGTGACCTCTGTTGTGGCCTGCGCCGTTTTTGGAGGCGTCTGCTGCGCCTGAGTTGCCAGGCCGGGGAAAAGGAGCGCGGCGCAGAGGAGGAACCTAACCCCCCGTCCCCCTTCCCTGCCCGCGCCCATGATAAAGCCTATGGGCGCTAGGGAAGGGGGTGAGGTGAGGTTGTACGTTCGCTTGGAGTCTGCCCTTTCCGTCAGGTGGGGAAGGCAAGACTTAATACAACGGATGAGGCTACCGACACCCCCTTCCCTGGTGAGGAACGAACGGGTAGGGAAGGGGGACGGGGGGTTAGGCAAATATCGCATCATTTCCCCTCCTGGCCGGATGCAGCAGACTGGGCGGGCGCGGCGGGAGCCGCCTGTGCTTTCGGCTGCATCGCGGCGGGCAGCATGTAGAGAACGTTGCGCACTTCCGGCGCGAAATACTTCTGCGCGACCCGCTGAATATCGGCGGCGGTCACGGCGGCGAGTTTCTCGAACTCCTGATTGGCCTCTTCTGGCGTGCCGTAGAGCAGGTCGGCCTCGCCGAGCGCGCGGGCCTTCTGTTCCGTCGAGAGCGTGCCGAAGACCTGCGCCGTGAGCGCCTGGTTCTTCGCCTTCGCCAGTTCCGCCTCGCTTACCGGGCTGTTGCGCAGCATCTCGACCTGCTCTTCCAGGGCTTTCTCCACGTCGGCAGGGCTTTTGCCCGTATTGGCGACGGCGAAGAAAAAGAAGATGCCGCCGAGTTTCAGTGTCAGCGCCTCGCCGGACACCTCAGCAGCCAACTGCTTATCGCGCACCAGAGAGCGGTAGAGGCGGGAACTCTGCCCGGTGGAGAGGATGCGCGCCAGCACGTCGAAGACGGGAGTATCCGGGCTGGAAGGCTCCGGCAGGCGATAGGCCATGACGATCATCGGGAGCGGAGCCTGCTTGTCATAGACCGTCTCGCGCTTCTCGGCGGTCTGCGTGACGGTCGGGACCGGATAGCGGGTGAACGGCTTCTTAGAGCGCGGAATCGGCCCGAAATAGCGCCTGATCTTCTCCAGCGCCTCGGCCCGCTGGAAATCGCCGACGAGAACCAGCGTGGCGTTATCCGGCTTGTAGTACTCATCGTGGAAGGCGCGCACGTCATTCAGGGCGGCGCGATCCAGGTCGGCCATGATGCCGATGGTGGTATGCGCATAGGGGTGCGTCTGCGGGAAGAGCAGCGCCTGTATGTCCTCCAGCAGCTTGCCGTAGGGCGCGTTCTCCACGCTGACGCGGTGTTCCTCCTTGACGACATCGCGCTCAGACTTCAGGTTCGCCTCGTCCACCTGAAGCGAGGCCATGCGGTCGGCTTCCAGCCAGAGGATGCGATCCAGCGCGTTGCTGGGAACCGTCTCGAAGAAGAGCGTGCGGTCAAAGTAGGTGTTGGCGTTGTAGTCGCCGCCGATCTGCTCGACGTAGCGCGCATGTTCCTCCGGCCCGACGTTTTTGGAGCCTTTGAACATCAGATGCTCGAAGAGATGGGCGAACCCGGCCTTGCCCGGCGCTTCGTCCTTGCTGCCGACATGCACCCAGATCTGCAGGGTGACGACGGGCGCGCGGTGGTCTTCCAGCGTGACGACTTTGAGGCCGTTGGGCAGGCTCGTCATCTGGTAGTCCAGGCGCGGCGGCTTGATCGGCGGGGTCGGCGCGTCCGGCGGCGCGGCCTTAGTTCCGATAGCTACTAAGGAGGCTGCCAGGATAGCGACAAGCGCGAACGTATTCTGCCGCCGCAGCGAGAAGACAATGCGTTTCAACAGGTCAACTCCTTTTGGGACGGGGGTCAGGTCTCCAGCGAAACCTGGCGGCGCACGATAGCGTCACCCTCGCGGGTCAAATATTCAATGGTAGATACGTGGAGACGGCGCAGATAGTCGCGGGCCTCGGCCACGCCCTGGCCCACATCGGTCGTCCGGTGGCTGTCGTCGCCGAAACAGAACGCGATGCCCATCCGGGCGGCCTTTTGCACGAGTTCCGGGCCGGGATAGGGTTCGCCCAACCCCTTGCGCCAGCCCGCCGTGTTCAGGTCGAGCAGCGCGTCCTGCGCGCGAACGGCTTCCAGGGCGCGTTCGACGGCGGCGTGGACGCGCGGCGTCTCCAGCGCCTTCGGGCCGAATCCGGCGTCGCGCAGGTTCTTCTTGATGAGATCGAGATGGCCGACCACATCGGGACGCAGCGCCTCGACCATCTCCACGACCGTCTCATAGTACCTCACCGCCAGCGATTCCGGGCCGCCGCAGGCTTCCACGGCCTGCCGATACTGCTCTATCCTTCCATCTATCTGTATCTCGTCCACGTAATGCACCGAGCCGACGAAATAGTCAAAGGCGGGCGATCCGTCCGGCAGCATCTGTTCCCGATAGCCGCGCATCAGCGATACGTACTCCGCCGTCGGCACGACCTCGGCCTCGAAGCCGCGTAGGACGGTCAGGCGGTCGGCAAACGCTTCCACCAGCGCGGGCAGCGCGGCGGCATAGCGGGCGAAATCCGCCGTGATCTTCGCCACATCCCACCCGCGCTGCCGCTCCTCCGAATAGAGAAAGCGCGCCTGGCTGCGCGGCACATGCTCGCTGACCCCGAAGGTCCGGTATCCTGCGGCGACGGCGGCTTCCAGAATCTCTTCCAGCGTGCCGTCGGCGTGATCGCAGAATTCGCCGCTATGCCCGCCATGCAGCGAGACCATCCAGGGCCGGGCCGTGTCTGCCATGCGCGCTCTCCTTTCGGCTTCGGGCTACAGCTTGACGTCCAGCAGGCCGCTGATTCCGACGCCCGGCACACGCCGGATGTCAGAGACGCTCTTGGTCGAGATGGGAATCAGGCCGCGCACGCGCAGTCCCAGCGGGCCGAACTTGCCCTCGATCTGCGCGACAGCCTGCACCTTCGCGACCGCGCTGCGCGGCCCCATCACCTGTACGGCTCCCGCGTAAGTCCCCGTTCCGCCGGACAGCACCGGAACCACCTTCGTATCGAAGTTGCCGCTGGAGGTGTCCGTTTTGGTCAGCTTGTTGATGAACTTGTTGATCTCCGGGCCGAACTGCGTGACCACGTAAGCGATCCCGCCGCCTTTCAGAATCTTGTCCAACTGCGCCGAGGCTGCGACCGTCGCGGTCAGCAGCAGACATCCCAATACTAAAGCGATCTTGCGTCGTGACATAGCTCTACTCCTTTTTGTGTGTCTTTATAGGCTGCTCGAACGTCTCTACGATTCTGTGCCTGCCTTGCGTTTTCCTGCCGGGATCGGGGTCTTCACCCCTTCGGGCGCAGCCCTGCATTTGCAGGGCGCAGTAAGCAGCGCCCCTATCCTCATGCTGCGGGAGAGAGAGGAGAATGCAGGAAAGCAGGCGCGGCTCAGTAGTCCTTGAGGAACCGGGGAGAAGGGCCGCGGCGGATCAGTTGGCGCAGACATCCATCGCGGCGCGCAGCGTGGGCAGCAGGTCGGGCAGGCGGTCGGGCGCGGGGGCTTCCTTCGGATAGGCGCGTTCCAGAACCGGCCACCAGTGGAAATCGTTGATATAGGAGAGGTCGAAGATCATCCAGCCCTGCGACTGGCGCCCCGCCGCATTGAGGGCGCGCAGGAACCGCTCCGGGTCGTCCGTATAGTCGGGGACATAGACGCCGCCATAGACGAACGCGCCGCTCGCCGCCGCCATATTGGAGAGTTCGGCGGCGTACTCCACCGTCGCTTTTTCGCTCAGGCCCTCCCGTCGGGCATCTTCGCGCGTGGCGACCGGATAGTAGCAGCCCGTCGCGATCCAGTCGAAGAACTCGGCATAGCCGGTATCCGGGTAGTCCGGCGTGAACCAGGGATAGCGCAGATGCGTGCGCGGGCTGCCCCAGTTGACGCCGACCTCGTAGTAGCTCGGATACCAGGAGCCGACGTAGGTTCCGAACTGGATGTTCGGCTTGAGGCCGCGTATGCACTGCGCGATCTCGCCGACGAAATCCCGAATGACCTGCGCGCGGAACTCAAGCCAGGACTTGAAGAGCGGGCCGCGAATAGGCGGCTCACCCGGCGTCGGCGCGAAGGCGAAGATGTCCTCCGGCCAGCGCGCAACAGGTTTGCCTAGCCACTGCTCGAAGGCGGCGCGCGTCCGGTCGCTGAAATCGTTGTTCAGGTTGCTGAAGCGGCAGCGATCGAGAACCAGGCCATCTATGTCGTAGTTGGTCACGAGTTCCCGGACGACTTCGAGTTCATGGCGGCGCGCGTCGGGATGGAGTGGGTTGACGAAGCAGGAGACTTTCTCGCTGGGGGCCAGCGTGATGGGAACGCGCCCGGTGCGCAGGTCGAAGCGGATCATCGCGCCCTGCCGCAGGTTCCTGGCGACCCAGGCGCGGTCGGCGTCGCGCGTCACCGTGACCAGATGCCCTTCGTCCGGCGCGATCAGCGGGTCATCGCCCAGGAGCGCGCTATCTATCACGCCTGCGACCCGGTTCTGCGCGTCCAGCACCAGGTTCAACTGCTGGCCGAGCGGCACGCCCGCCTTGCTGTTGACGACGCCGCTGGCGCTGTCTACGCTCTCCAGTCCGACCAGGCCGCTCGTCGGCTCGCCGCCCAGCACGGCGCGGTCATCGCTCAGCAGCGCGGGCTTGGCCGGATCGTCGGGTTCGCCCGGCACGCGCACCGACAACCGCGCGCCGTCCAGCGTGACCAGGCCGCGATCCACCGTGTAGACCATGCTCTGCCAGCCGGGATTCTGGTAGGCCAGGCCG